>NZ_JACJFJ010000019.1:0-5373 GCF_014164545.1 Shewanella sp. SG41-3 | reverse complement strand
GATAAACAACAGCGCAGCTTTAATGGCTTAAATCAACTGGTGCAAATCAACGTTAACGGCAAGCTGACGCAATACGAATATGATGCCTTAGGCCGTCGCAGTGCAAAAATCACCGAACTCGGTCGCACCGACTTTATTTGGGATAATCACCAGCTGATTGGCGAATGCACTTTAGGTGAGTACAGCTGGTATATTTATCAGCCAGACACCTTTACACCTGTTGCACTGATTAAAGCTGGGCAAATATATTATTATCACCTAGACCAACTCGGCACCCCGATTTGCTTAACTGATGGCAACGCACAAATAGTATGGCGCAGCCAACAAGACGTGTTTGGCCAAAGCATTGATCATGTGGATAGCGAGCATCAAATTGTTAACCCAATCCGTTTTCAAGGCCAGTACTTTGATGCCGAATCAGGGTTACACTACAACCGCTTTAGGTACTACAGCCCTCAGCAAGCTAGATTCATCCATCAAGACCCTATTGGTTTGGTGGGCGGGATAAACCATTATCAATACGGACCTAATCCAGTGAATTGGGTGGATCCGTTTGGATTATGTAAAGAGAATAATTTCTTAAATGCAGATGCTAATGGCAATCTCAAAATAGCGCCAATTAGTGAAGAATTAGCCAGTAAATTGTTAAATACAACTGGGATAATTAACCCTAGTCAATATAGGCAATTACCATCTAGTGTTTTAAATAATCGATTGGGATCAGGCGGTTATAAAGAAGCACTTTTTATCGACGATGAGCAAGTATTTTTAATACCTAAACGGGATTCTACTAGTTTTAATCCAGCCTCAATCGAAGATATTAAACAAGAGGCTAAGGACTTAGATAAAATCAAAGCACTAGGTTTACCTGTTCTAACAATATCTGAGTTTGCTGAAACTACTAACTCTGATGGCGAATTAATACAAGGCGGAGTCCAAGAGAGAATGTTGTTTAACGGCAGGGATATAGAGAAAAATATTATTCCCGGCACTAACTCGCAAGGAATTACCGTTGAAACTCTACACTCTATTTTATCCCAAGCCACATTAGATGAATTAGAAAGAATTTTTGATATGGTAGAAAGTAAAAACATTTACATTAAAGATCTACAATTCATGTATGGATCGGATGGCTTACCAAGAATAGCAGATCCACAAAATGTGGTTAATAATGCAAGCCAAACAGATGTAGATGAGTGTTTGGATGTTATTACGTATGAATATAAATTTATTTCTAATATTATATTAAATAAGGAGTAGTTCGTGGTTGACAGTGTACTCAAAGGAATATCTATTGATAACCGGATTGTCGATGCATTAAAAAATTATCGTATTATCAATATGACAAAACCATTAATTGAGTTTGGAATGAGTCGTTACAAAAAAAGACGCAACGTGAAAGATGAAGACATGTTTTCATATTCCGGTAAAACGTTATTTATTCATTTAGACAATGGTGATGTGATTGGTTTTGCGTCAAATGATGTAAAAAGATCTGTTGTTACTTGGTTTGATGAAAAAGACGGTGTGAAAGAGCATTTTTATTTATGCCGATCTGGTGATGAGTTTTCATATGACGACCCTATACACTCAGTAAAAGATAACTGGAGTGGAATAATTAATGAAAAAGTAATATCGATAACAGTGTTTACTGTTAAAAACCCCGTTGAAGATAAAAAATTTGTCGATAGTTTTGAGGCTGCAATTTTATTGGAAACCGCTAAAGGTAATATGCTTATTTCAGATGCTTCAGCAGCCTTCAAATATTCATCTTCTATGCCTGTCGTAAAGTTAGAAGATGCCCCTGATGGTTTTTTTGACAACCTGGAGGCTAGAGTATTGTGAAATCAATTAACATTTATATCAAAAATTAAGCAGTTAGAAGAACTGTATAATAAAGTGTATGAATTTCACAATGACAAGGATAATACGATGTCATCAATAAAAATAACTCAAGCTGTCGGGCTGGGTGGAGCTAACAATGTAAACGATGTAAAAACAGTTCAAAGCGGTTTAAATAAAGTACTTAAATTCATTCCTCCTACAAAATCATTAATTGTTGATGGCCGTTTAGGCTCTAGGCCTGAAAATGCTAAAACCGTTGCAGCGATTAAGTTATTTCAAAGTAAAGTACTCAATATGGTACGTCCAGATAGCAAAATAGATGCGAATGGTCGAACTCTTCGTAAGATAAATGAAATGTTGATAGTAAAGAGCATTCAGATCGCGGGCATGCAAGACCCTAAATTTTTCATGGCAAATGTAATAAAGCCGACTCTTTTGAAAATAGGTTTAGCCTCCAGAAAAGCAGAAATGCTACTACTGGGAACCGCCATCCAAGAGAGCCGTTTAAAATACCGACAACAATTAGGTGGCGGGCCTGCTTTAAGTTATTTTCAAATAGAACCAGCCACACACGATGATATTTGGGATAATTATCTAGCGTATAGACCTGAGCTTGCAAAGAAAGTCAGCGAATTGTTGAACAATGATGACAAATTACAAGAGCTAAAAGATAATGATCTATATGCATGTGCTATGGCAAGAGTGCATTATTTAAGGGCTCCAGCAGGGTTACCATCAGAGGATGATCTTCATGGTCAGGCAGCGTATTGGAAATGCTATTACAATACGCCGTTAGGTAAGGGAACGATTCAAGAGTATGTTCATAATTGGCAAACCTATGGGGTTAAGTAATGACGTTATATAAATCTATTTTTGCAGTCTTATTATTGACCGCTAGCCATTTTGCTGCAGCGTCAGATTGTATTCAAATAAAAGTGATAAAGCCGATAGTAGTGCAATTTAGTAGTGATGATGTTAAGTCAAAAAGATTTGATCAAGTTAAACTTTTACATGAAGATAAATCGGGCATTTGTTTACCGACTCTTGACACCTATGTTTTAGCATATAATGAAGGTGTTCCATTTATTGCTGCTCGTTTGAAGGGACACACGCCAAATATCACATTGATAAAAAAAGATGATATTGAGTATGCCTTGATTAAATATCATACGGGGAACAAGCTTCAGGTATTGAAAGGGTACCAATATGTAGACTCTGATTTAATTGAACTTCCAAACTTTACCTTAAGTAGTAATTTAAGCCAAATCAATATCGTTAATGGAAGTATTGAAGTTAACAATACCGAATTAGTTAAAAATAAGGTAATAAACCAATTGGCATACTATGATTTTGACCTAACGGGTATACATAAAAAGCGTTAAAATAATATCATTGGCATTTATCTCAGTTGCTGTGCTGTCAGCCGATAAGGCTACTGAATTGAATAGTATCCAGGCCAAGAGACACTATCGTTAGCGTAGAATATATTCCTTATTATCACCGTTTTTCACGAGTGGTTGCTAACGTTTTCTGTGTGGCATTTAACTCGAAGAATAACGTTTACACATAGGGTTCTATAAAGAATGGTAAAATTAACAAAGATTATCTTTTATCTTTTCAACTATTAATTATTTCATTGTCTTGGTGATTAGTGGTCTTATACCCACATTAAATAAACTTATCACCGTAATATCTGACGCCTAGTTTCCTACAGGAATTAGGTGGAATTAACATCATTAACAAAGTAAAGGAATACTATGCACGATATATTTGGCGAAATTAGACGCGAATTTTACACTCAAACAATCAAGGAGTGGTTAGGTTGGATTGTGGGGACATTTTTACTGGTCGTGTTGATTAAATGGTTTGCTCAACAATATGACGTTCCAGAATTTGAATTCCATGTCTGGGTTTCAGCCACTCTTTATCTTTGGTATGTCTCTACTATTAGCTTATTAATCGGTAGCACCTATTTTATCGCCCGTAATGCCCAAACCATGTTAGAGAGGCGAGCAACACATCCGCAAAAGCCTGACAGTATTGATTTAACCAATGACTTAGTCCGAGTTAAAAAAATTAAGATTAAAGCCGGAGTAATTGTAGTTGTTGCGCATATTATCAATGCTGGCGTTGTTTACTTTGTTACCGGTCACGTACCTGGCATGACGTCAGAATATCAATTGTATGCTGTTATAGGAGTATTTGCGATAGCCGCCATTAAACCTGCGATGTTAGCGGTAAACGCTATTCGTATGGAGATTTTTGGCATGATTGAAGAGGCGGATTATCCGCAGAAATCGGTTGCTGATTTATGGCGAGTGGTGAATGACTTTAACGACTATGAAGAACGATTAGAAAAAGTATTCGAGCGTATAGATGACGCTAAGCAGGAGTTCAGCCGTGAAAAAGAGATGACTATTGCTGATATTGTTGAAAAATTAACACTGTATAAAGCAGAATTACACTCTGCATTTGATGAAAAAATAACACTTTTCTCATCATCAGACTGCGCAAGGGAAGCGTCTTATAACGCGTTAAAAGAAGCACAAGCACCATTAAGTAAAGAAGTCAGTAAAATATTGGCTGAACTGCAAAATTTACAAAGCTTTGTGATTGATTTACGTGATAAAAATATCAAGGGAGAGCAATTGATGTCAGCATTAAAAGAATTTGGTATTGAGTCATTAGCTGATTTAAATGTGAGTTTTCAAAAATCGATTGTGACGCATAATCCACCCTTACGAAGTGTGCTATCGCCAATTGTAGATGAAGGAATACGCAGCTAAATGTCGTTTTGGGGTCAAGATTATCAATTTAGTGATTGATGGACCCACGGCACTGTACTTTAAAGATTGAATCATTCCTTTAGTGTGAAACCCTGTTTAGTTCTTTAAAAATGGATAGCCAAAATATAGGTGCATTACTGGTTAACGCACCTGCTTTTAATTGGGGGTAAAGTCTTGGCTATACCTTAGATGATACGCCTGTCGAAGGTTGTTGTTTAGTCGTTAAAGAGGGCAATATTCTACCTCATGCCTATGGTTTATGTATGAAAGCTCATAGTTACTGGCAGTAGTATTTCAACAATAAAACTGTCAATTAAGTGGCATTACATTAATAGACAGTCGCTTTACAGGCCATGGCCCATCGAAGCCGATTGTGCAGCTGGCTCATTATCACTATCTGTCATCAGGCTTATTGCATAAAACGATACAGGGTAATCAACTTGAACTCAGTCATGCCTATGATAGCTATTCAAGATTAATTGAGCAGACATGGCGACATGTACAAAAAGAGACTCAATTATTTGTGTCCAGACGTTATCTATATGATAAGCAACATCAATTACTTCGATTATCGTTACGACGCTAGTGGCAATCAAATCAGCCAAATTGGCACTGTCGATAAACAACAGCGCAGCTTTAATGGCTTAAATCAACTGGTGCAAATCAACGTTAACGGCAAGCTGACGCAATACGAATATGATGCCTTAGGCCGTCGCAGTGCAAAAATCACCGAACTCGGTCG
>NZ_JACJFJ010000018.1:0-6590 GCF_014164545.1 Shewanella sp. SG41-3 | reverse complement strand
GTTTCTACGTCCGTTTGCCCTATAGAGTCGCCAAGAGCGGTTAAACCAGCTTCTACGCCTGTCATATCGGCATTAGAAGTTGAGCCGGATGATATTGTTGTACCTAGGGCATTAACTGAATTGATTAAAACATCTTGGTTGGCAAGTCTGATTGCTTCGCGTTCGTTTTCTTTCTTCTCTAAGTAATCTGCAACGTCTTTTTGCTGTTGAACTAATTTGTTATGGCGTTCGTCATCATTTTCTTTTTGTTTGGATGCACGGTCATTTAAAGCATCGACAATATTTGAGCCGACACATGTAATTTCTGACCCATCGACAACGCAGTCTTGTGGAGTAAATGGTGCATCAGGAGTTGTATCGACAAGGTTATTATCTAAAGGGGCATCGTCGCCGCCAACTGTGCTATCAGGGTCGGGTTGCTCTTGTTCGCTGGTAGAACAATTTTGAAAAAGCCCGCCAGTTGGGATAATTGTATCGTTACAAGTATTTTCTTCATCAACAGAAGTGAAGTTTGAATTTGATTCTACTTTACCGCCACCGCAAACTTTACCTGTTGAGGTACCAGAAGCCCATTTTGAGCCAGCATAATCGATTGAACCGGATTGAACGTTGTAAGAACAAATACCATCGCACCAAGTACCAGCGGAAGTTAAACCAAGCTTTCCATATGTTTGGATATTGCCTTGCATTTGGGTTCCGCTTTCTGGGCATTGAACAGGTAAACAAGAACCGCCAATTTCAAAGTTGTAATAGCCATCGGGACATAAGGGAATATTGGGTAAGCAAACATCCTCTGTACCGTCAGGAGCAGTCATGGGGCCTTTTTTGTACATTGGTGCATCATCGGGTGGACAAATTTTAGAACCTAAATCCTCTTTATTGGACGCGCGACCTACAATATTGATGCCAGCGTTGTAACATTCATTGGAGGCATTACAGACGTTTTCAGTAGCAGAAAGATACATTGAGCCTTCATAATCAGGTTCACCGGAACTTGGAGAAGAAAATGTGCGACCAGGGAAAGTTTGAGCTTGAGCAATGACCCAATCATAGCAATCGGTTAGAGTCATCTTAGAATCAGCTGATAGAAAAGTACGGGAAGAATAACAAGAATAAAGCGTGACACCCTGAACTTTTGGTGAAACGTAAGCTGGGTAATCAGCAGAAAGCGAAAAAAAAGAAAAAGCCGCTAAAGTGATTAACAATAACGGCTTGATTAAACGGTTCATAGACTAACCCCCAAATAAATTACGGCTTACTATGTAACCGCAGATTGCCCCTATTAACGCAATAATTGTGAAAATAAGGGCTAGTATTAAACTAGCCACTTAAAAGCCCTCTGTTATGTAAAACTAGGCTTTGCGCACGTTACGCTTAGAGATACCAATACCTTTTTCAGACATTGCAATACCTATGATGATAATGCCAGTTGCAACGATGAAAGCAGCAACAGTTGTTAAATCTACAGCAGCGAAAATATCAGCCATGTTAAATATTCCTTTTTCTAAGTTAGCCCAAAATTAGGCAAGTTTTATAACACTCTTGGCAACCTTGACTTTGTATGAAAGGAAACCAAGAAATACAACCCAACCAAAAACAAGACCAAAAACTTCTAGTACATCAGCAGGGTTAATATCAATAGCCTTGAGCGCTAAATCGTACTCAGTAGGCGTAAGTAAAATGTATCCTGTGCAATCATCAGGTGATTGTGTTGATTGGACTAAGAAGCCCTCAGAGCTGATAGAGACACATTGAGACATTAAGGTTTTTTCCTAAAACTGTAATAAATTACAAAAAAAGCAACTAAGCCACCCGAGGCAAAATTAGTGATCGAAAGCATTATTATCTCGGGTGTGCTCATAATTAAGACGCCTTAGATTCTTTTTGAGGAACTAAAACGATGCTGAAAGGATTGAGCTCAATTTTGTTGTATTTTGAAGCTTGAAAACTGGATGGATGAATTGAGTAGACACCAGCGGTATAGGCACGTTGGGATTCTTCCATTGGGATTTCGATACGAACAGGGTAACGACCGCCATTATTCATATATCCAACTTGCCAAAAAGCACGACGGTCTGACTTACCGTTTTGTCCTGCAAAAGTGCGTGATTGGATATGGCCGTCTAGAGCATCTATTTCGATTGTTAACATAATTTTTCCTTAACCTACCGCTCGTAGGTTGCTTCTGAGTTGTTCGTATAGTGGTTTTGGCTCTTGCCAGTTTTCAGGGTGTTGCTTTGAAAAGTCGACATTAATAAGGCGTATTAATGGGACTACATTGCTAGCCGCTTGAGCTTGCAAATTCTGTAAGTAAGAACGGGGTATAACGTCTGAAACTTCTTTGACGTTACGGTAAAAGGTCTTTTCAGGAGTTGTTGCTTTGATTTCTTCCCAACCCTCATTTTTAAGGCTTCGAACAAAGCGAAATAAACGATCGGCTTTTGAATAGACAACTTTTCCAGACTTAGTGACACTGAAATAATTTGCTCTAAGTACTTTTTGTACTTCATCATCGTTATATATATTCACATGCTGGCCCTCGAAAGTTTTAAATATGTCATCCCAAGCGTGTGACCATAAATATTGAATCGGGCAGTATTTTTTTTGCATATTTTCGCAGTGCTCAACAAACGATCCAACGTGAATTGGAAAGCCAAGTCTAGTTAGCATTCTTGGCAAAATGGTCGCCTCAAAACGAAGTGAATTTTTTGCAAATGCTGAAACTATAGGTGAGTTGAGAACATCTAATTGCTTTTGATATAAATCCTGCTTAGTCCGTTCTAATTTTGATTCGGTCTCTTTAATAGAATGTTGTAATTCGTGATGTTTTAAATAGGCTTTTAATTGCTTATGTCTTGATGCTGATTTACCGCCTGATGAATTTTTAGTACCCCAATAGGCGGTGGTGTCATGACTTGATTTGCTTGAACGTGTTTGACCGCTGGATAAATTACGTAGGGCGTTAATGGTGCTTCTAGCTTGGCTATCACTTTCTAAATGAGCGGTAAAAGTTACGTCAATGGCTTTGATCTCTGAGAGTTTAAAATCAAGCATGTCGGTTAATGCTGGTATAGCTAAAGTAAAAGAAGTTACTAGAGACTCAATACATAAACGGACATCACAAGAACCAAATACGTTATGGCCTTGGAGTAATTTTGCGGGGCTTGCTTTTATTTCAACAAAGGGCCAATAAGTGGAACCGCCTTGATGTATTTTAAAACTGAGAGTAGACCAACTTGATGGTAAAGACTCATAGGGATGTCTTAGAGACTCAAAATCGAATTGACCGTCATTAAAAGTAATATTCCCAGATTCTAATTTTGCACCACGAAGATGACATTCTTTTAGGTCAATAAGGCCGCTAATACGCTCTGATGAGGTATCGCCAGCGACAAATTTCTCGTTAAAAGGTATGGCAATTCGTAACATGTCAATCATTTCATAGAATCTTAGAAAGCCAGAAGATAAAGCGATGTTAGATTCTTAGATATTATTTGTCAATAATTAAGGTAATATAAAAAGGAATAATAAAGGGGTTAGTTATGCCATCAAAACACATAGACGAGAAGACTTGGCGAAAAGTCGAAAAGGAAACGGTAAGAGCCGTTGTGGCGACTAGGGAAAGCATAAAAGAATCAGAGGCTTTGAAAATCCTTATAGAGATAGGGCTTAAACATATAAGAGAAGAAGATTATGAAAAGTTTGTGGGTAATAAAAAGGGGATTCGGTCAAAATGACAGTAGAGTCCACTGTTAAAGTATGTGGACTCACGAGACCAAGGACGGGTTTTGCCATTCGGCCGTTAAACTTCAATTCGATACCATAACAAGTATAAAATCAAAAAATGTCACTAGGGCGTAGCATAATCATTTCATTGAAACATTCCATCACGCATCAACTTAAATCAAATGAACAACATCATTGTTTTAAGGCGTATCGCTCCGCTTCCATTGCAAAAAACGCAATCAAAAAACAAAAAAACAGAGTAAATTTGATTATTTTGCTATCATTTTGTTGACTTATTCTGTGGTTTTGCTATCATAAAGGGGTGGAAAGAAAACTAAATGATAGCAAAAAGGCGGATTTATGGAAAACTCAAATATTTTAAAAATCGAAAACTCAAAAAAATGTGTGTGGTGGAAATTTGAAAACATAGAATTTTACTGGGAAGTAAGAACTGGTGATGTGTTTGTGAAGGGTGATGGGGTTGAAAACAAATTAAGCTTTGCGCCAGCAGAAGAAGCGACGGCAGCTGGTGCTAGAAAAGCAATTAAACAATGGTTAGCTCAAGCATACGGGGTGTAAAAATGGCTATTACAATTAGATTAACGGAAGAACAAGAGAATTTACTAGATGAAGCTATGGTTTTGACTGGTCAAAATACGAAATCTAAATTTTTCCTTTATATGCTGGAGAATGCTGATTCTATGGTTAGAAATGATTCTGCTTTTAGACAGATAAAGTCAATTGAAGAAGATATTAAAATAAAAGAGAAAATGATTAAGAAGTTAAAAACTGGTAATCGTGATTTTTGATAGCAATATGTTTGTGCCAGGTTTAAATATTGATAGCAAAAAAAGATTACAGGTTCATGTTTTTGATAGCAATATGTTTGTGCCTGGCTTAATTATTGATAGCATTAAAACGAAAGCTAAGTGAACCCTCCCGCTTCGCGGGTCCCTCCCTTAGCTGTCGTTTTCATTAGATGGGCTAACACCAACATCGGCACTAATAACTGGTGAGTCACATGTAATCCAATCTTGATAATCACCGTATTCAACCAGTACAGCGCATTTGCCATAAACACTCACGTCATAGCCAGCCAGTTTTAAATCTGGTAATCCAATCGTAAAGATATTTTGGCCGTTTTGTGATGCGACAAAATAAATGTCTTTGTAAAGCCTGCCGCCCATTGTGTATTCGCTATATCCATCTGCATGGAGTTGAACCTTGTAGAAAGGGTGAAAGGACTTTGTTGATTTGAAGTCGGTGCGTTCTGATTGGTTTGATTGCTTTGTATAAGTCACCTTTTGTTCGATTGCTTGTTGTGGTGATGAAGATTGGATGATTGGTGTTGATTTGGTAACGGTTTGAACTTTAGGAGCTTGAACTGTTGAATCTACACTTTGATACATCATCTTTTTTCCAAGGTATAGTGCTGTTATGGTGCCGATAACTAGCATACCTATAATCAGCTTTTTACGTGGAAAAAGTGTTGCATTAATATCTTTCGATACGGCTTCATCAACAGGGGCTGATGACTGTGTGTGACTTTGGTAGAATTGAAAATATTGCTTTTTATATTCGCGTTCTTCTTCGTGTACAAAATCCTCGTTGCGTGCTGAAACGCCATGATAAGTTTTTTTAATGTAATGAGTATCATCACCGAAAACGGACTTCTTAACACAGCGCCAGCAAACTTCTATCATGTCCTTTAGATCACGATGTAATTTTTTTGGTGACTGGGTGACGATAATAATGTCATGACCATAATGGCCGTGTAGTGAAAGGTATTCTAAAACTTCGCGGTTTGCAGTTGAACCAAGACATAAATGCGCTTCGTCAACTACGAATAACGGGCCTTGTCCTTTTTCATTTTTCCAATCGTATTTTGTAAAATCCTCTGGCTTTGAGAACGGTCTAATCATGCCGTAGTCAGTGAAATTGGCTTTTACGATAATGATACGGTCAGCGACTTCTTGACTGTAAAACTTCACTACTGAGGCAAGGTTAACAGGTATGTTTGTCACGACTAACCGGCCCTCGGCAGCGCTTGGTATTATATGAAATAATACGGATTCGTAGCTTTTGCCCGCTCTTGGTCGTCCAACAATTGCGTTTATCATGATCCTAACCTCACGAATGGAATTAGCTGTAAAAACATTCTGATAATAAGTGCTGAGACTATCATCGACATTGACTCGTTAAAGCCACAAACAGCCATGTAGTACTGCGTTTCAGGTGGTATTAAGCTGAAGTACTGCAGGGGATTTAATCCAGTGAATAGATCCCCTAGCATGTCTAGAAAAAATAGAACTATTGCGAAAAGTGAATCTATTACGAAAAAGAGTAAATCTTTAAGTAAATCAACTAGTGAAATGAATATCTGATAGAGATAATCAACGAACTCATTCCATCGTGCAGCTAGCCAATCAAGCATGTTAACCCCCGAAAATTAGTGAACGACATAGAAAAGCAGTTGAGACCAAAATAATGATGCGTAAAAAGTCAAATATTCTGGGGTCTAATTCGATGTCACTACATCCAAAATCCATTAAGCCGCCAAGATTGAAACAAAACTCATAGCTTGGTGCAGAACCTGAGGCGGTAAGCTCCCAAGATTTCAAGTATTGATTCATTGATGTGTTGTCGAATGCAGCGCTATTTTTTTCCCAAACATCAGAAAAACCATTGGGGTATTCACGTTCGTAAAACGATTCGATGCCCGCTGTGGGTTCGCCGTCAGTTTCTACGTCCGTTTGCCCTATAGAGTCGCCAAGAGCGGTTAAACCAGCTTCTACGCCTGTCATATCGGCATTAGAAGTTGAGCCGGATGATATTGTTGTACCTAGGGCATTAACTGAATTGAT
>NZ_JACJFJ010000017.1:0-15816 GCF_014164545.1 Shewanella sp. SG41-3 | reverse complement strand
TTTACGTTTCGCTATCCGTGAAGGTGGCCGTACAGTTGGTGCAGGTGTTGTAGCTAAAATCATCGCGTAATAGCGACTTTAGTGAACACTAAAAAAGGAAGCTTAGGCTTCCTTTTTTATTTTTAGGGTAAAGATAGCAATAAAAATCGATTTTTTGATTGATTTGTTAATCTTACTTTACCTGTATTGTTGCGAACAAAGCTGAATAAGAATACAATCTATGGCCGATTTTTGACCCTGTGCTTATGCATTTTCCGGGAAAGTTCGGAAATGTGGATTTGGTGAATATGTTGTTTACCAAGCTAAGCCCAGGTCGTAGTGAGTAACGGAATTAACCGATGACAACAAATACTGAAAACCAGAGTAATTCTTTGGATATCGTTAAGTGGGGCATAGCAGCATTGCTTATTGCTACTGCTGTTATAGGCAATCAATTTTATGCAGATGCTAATGTTGTAGCTCGTGTTGCTGGGGTAATTATTGCCTTTGCTATTGCAGGTATCATTGCACTGCAGACAAGTAAGGGAAAGCAGGCGCAATCTTTTGCTCGTGAAGCACATATTGAAGTGCGCAAAGTCGTTTGGCCAACTCGCCAAGAGGCGCTAAACACTACCTTTATTGTACTTGCAGCTACTGCAGTAATGGCATTAATCCTTTGGGGATTAGATGCTATATTGTTACGAGTAGTCAATTTAATTACTGGCGTATAGGCATCTGAAAATGACTGAAGTTACAGAAGCGAAAAAAAGATGGTATGTGATCCAAGCCTTTTCAGGCTATGAAGGCCGTGTGCTTAAAACACTGCTGGAACATATCAAAATGCATAACATGGAAGCATACTTTGGTGAGATTTTAGTTCCTACTGAAGAAGTTGTTGAAATGCGTGCAGGTCAACGCCGTAAAAGTGAACGCAAATTTTTCCCTGGTTATGTATTGGTCCAGATGGAAATGAACGATGACAGCTGGCACTTAGTCAAAAGCATTCCACGTGTAATGGGCTTTATCGGTGGAACATCGGATCGCCCTGCACCGATTTCTGACAAAGAAGCTGATGCAATTCTTCAGCGTCTACAAGATACTGTTGAGTCTCCAACTCATCGTATTATGTATGAGCCTGGTGAAGTGGTTCGCGTTTGTGACGGTCCATTTGCTGACTTTAACGGTACAATCGAAGAAGTCGATTATGAAAAGAACCGTATTAAAGTTTCGGTGATGATTTTCGGTCGTTCAACACCAGTAGAACTCGATTTTAATCAAGTCGAAAAGAGCTGATTAAAATAACTACAAATATATATTGTTTGCGGGTGCGTATTTTTATATAATTCGCACCCGTTGTTTTCAGGGGAGCGTATTGGCATGTCGCCAAGATGCGTTTGAACCCAAATAGAGGAAATGTCGACATGGCAAAGAAAATTGAAGCTTATATCAAGCTACAAGTAGCAGCCGGTGCTGCAAACCCGTCTCCACCAGTTGGACCTGCTTTAGGTCAAAAAGGTGTGAACATCATGGAATTCTGTAAAGCATTCAACGCTCGTACTGAAAAGTTCGAAAAAGGTATGCCGATTCCTGTTGTTATCACTGTATATAACGACCGTTCTTTCACTTTTGAAACTAAGACTCCACCTGCATCTTTCTTATTGCTTAAAGCAGTAGGTCTGAAATCAGGTTCTGGCCGTCCTAATACTCAAAAAGTAGGTACTATTAAGCGTAGCGCAGTTCAGGAAATTGCTGAATCTAAAGCCGCTGATATGACTGGTGCTGATATTGAAGCGATGACTCGCTCAATTGAAGGTACTGCACGTTCAATGGGTTTGGTAGTAGAGGACTAATATAATGGCAAAGCTAACTAAGCGCGCTCGCGTTATCCGCGAAAAAGTTGATGCAACAAAATTGTATGACATCAGCGAAGCTGTAGTACTTTTACAAGAATTAGCGACTGCTAAGTTTGTTGAAAGTGTTGATGTAGCTGTTAATCTAGGCATCGATCCTCGTAAATCAGATCAAAACGTGCGTGGTGCTACTGTACTTCCACATGGTACTGGTCGTGATGTTCGTGTTGCTGTATTCACACAAGGTGCAAACGCTGAAGCTGCTATCGCTGCTGGCGCAGAACTTGTGGGTATGGAAGATTTAGCTGAAAAAGTTAAAGCTGGCGAAATGAACTTCGACGTGGTTATCGCATCTCCAGATGCAATGCGCGTTGTTGGTATGTTAGGTCAAATTTTAGGCCCTCGTGGTTTAATGCCTAACCCTAAAACTGGTACAGTAACGCCAAACGTTGCTGAAGCAGTTAAGAATGCCAAAGCAGGTCAAGTTCGTTACAGAAACGACAAAAATGGTATTATCCACACAACTATCGGTAAAGTTACATTCACTACTGAACAGTTGAAAGAAAACTTAGAATCGTTAGTGTCAGCACTGAAAAAGGCTAAGCCTGCAGTTGCTAAAGGCATTTACGTGAAAAAGATTAGCATCTCTACCACTATGGGTGCAGGTGTAGCTATCGACCAGGGTTCTCTGGACGAAGTTAAGTAATATACAAAGCGCGCGTATTAGTCTATAATGCGCGCACTTTGTGGGTTGAAGCCGCTTTTATACATAAGTGAATCATTTTTTGTATATTAGAGCCGGTTTCCGTCCAAGACCGCAGGTGTTAATCGTAAGGTTAACTTAATTTCCAGCGTAGACGGTGTCAGGCCCCAGCTAAATTTTTTTACTGGAAAATCTGCACCGTAAGTAACTAAACACATTTGTGTTTAGTTTGGTAAATTCTAGGGAATTCCCTAGGTAGAATCCAGGAGTAAAGCCAATGGCATTAAGACTCGAAGACAAACAGGCAATTGTGGCTGAAGTCAACGAAGCTGCCAAAGGTGCACTTTCTGCAGTTGTTGCCGATTCACGTGGCGTAACTGTAGGTGCTATGACCGGTCTGCGTAAAGCTGCTCGCGAAAATGGTGTGTTTGTACGTGTAGTACGTAACACTCTTGCTCGTCGTGCAGTTCAAGGTACAGCTTTTGAGTGCCTAGCAGAAACGTTCACTGGCCCAACTTTAATAGCTTTCTCTAACGAGCATCCAGGTGCTGCAGCGCGTCTTTTAAAAGACTTCGCTAAGGGTCAAGCAAAATTTGAAGTTAAAGGTGCAGCTTTCGAAGGGATGTTTATCCCTGCAGCTGATATTGATCGTTTAGCGAAACTACCAACTTACGACGAAGCACTAGCTCAGTTGATGATGACTATGAAAGAAGCATCTGCTGGCAAATTCGTACGTACATTGGCCGCCCTTCGCGATCAAAAACAAGACGCCGCTTAATTATAAGCAGGCAGCTTAATAAAATTGAATTCAGAACAATAGGAAATATTTCTAATGTCTATCACTAAAGACCAAATGTTAGAAGCTTTTGCAGCAATGTCTGTAATGGAAGTAGTTGAACTAATCGAAGCTATGGAAGAGAAATTCGGCGTTTCTGCTGCTGCTGCAGTAGTTTCAGGCGGCGGCGATGCTGTTGTTGCTGAAGAGCAAACAGAATTTGACGTAGTTCTTACTTCTCATGGCGAAAACAAAGTTGCTGTTATTAAAGCACTTCGTAGCGCTACAGGTTTAGGCCTAAAAGAAGCTAAAACTATGGCTGAATCTTCTCCAATCGCAGTTAAAGAAGCTGTGTCTAAAGAAGAAGCTGCAACTCTTAAAGCTGATCTAGAAGCCGCTGGTGCTTCTGTTGAAGTTAAGTAAGCTATAATTTAGCTTGCATCACCCAAGTAATTGGGTGAAGGCTGGCGGTTTTTTAACCGTCGGCCTTTTTTGCGCTTTATGCGCAGGCGATTTTTTTTCACCGTTTGTCGCCAGTTTTAGCAGTCCCTAGCAGAGATTACTGGTTAGGTTCTTGCCATCAACGGTGATGGGCAAACGTGCTGATTTAATTAAATTATTTCAGTCTTGGTCACATCTCGTAAGCAGAGGAAACCCATGGTTTACTCCTATTCTGAAAAGAAGCGTATTCGCAAAGACTTTGGTAAGCGTCCAAAAGTTTTGGACATCCCTTATTTATTGTCTATCCAGTTAGACTCTTTTAAGAAGTTCACCGATCAAGACCCTACGGGTGAGCGTGGCTTAGAAGCTGCATTCCGTAGCGTTTTTCCTATCAAGAGCTTTTCTGGCTATTCTGAGCTGCAATATGTCAGCTACAAGCTAGGTGAGCCAGTTTTTGATGTGAAAGAATGTCAGATCCGCGGTGTTACTTATTCGGCACCACTACGCGTTAAATTACGCATGGTGTTGTTTGACCGTGAAGCTGCTGCTGGCACTGTTAAAGACATTAAAGAGCAAGAAGTCTACATGGGTGATATACCTATGATGACTAATAACGGTACTTTCGTTATTAACGGTACAGAGCGTGTAATCGTGTCTCAGTTACACCGTTCTCCAGGTGTGTTCTTTGATCATGACCGTGGTAAAACCCACTCTTCTGGTAAGGTGCTGTATAACGCACGTATTATTCCTTACCGTGGTTCATGGCTTGACTTTGAATTTGATCCTAAAGATGCTCTATTCGTTCGTATTGACCGTCGTCGTAAATTACCGGCTACTATCATTTTACGAGCGCTTGAATATTCTACTCAAGATATCCTCGATTTATTCTTTGAGCGTATCGAGTTTAAGATTAAAAAAGACTCATTAGTGATGTCACTAGTGCCTGACCGCCTACGTGGTGAAACTGCTGGCTATGACATTAAAGATGCTGAAGGCTCTTTATTAGTTGAAGCTGGTCGTCGCATCACTGCGCGTCACATTAAGCAACTTGAAAAAACCAACACGACTGAGCTAGAAGTGCCAGTAGATTATATTGTTGGTAAGTATGCTGCTCAAGACTACATCGATGAAGATACCGGTGAAGTTTTAGTGACCGCAAACAGCGAGATTACCTTAGAAGATTTAGCTAAGTTATCACTTGCTGGTATTAAGAATATTGATACTTTGTTTATCAATGATCTTGATCATGGTGCTTATATTGCTGACACATTACGCATTGATTCAACAACTAACCGCTTAGAAGCTTTAGTTGAAATCTACCGTATGATGCGTCCTGGCGAGCCACCAACCAAAGATGCTGCTGAAGGTTTATTCCAAAACCTATTCTTCAGTGAAGAACGTTATGACTTATCTAAAGTAGGTCGTATGAAGTTCAACCGTCGTCTTGAGATTGCAGAAGACGAAGGTAACGGTGTGTTGTCTAAAGAAGACATCGTATCTGTTATGAAGAAAATCATCGAAATCCGTAATGGTTATGATGAGGTCGACGATATTGACCACTTAGGTAACCGTCGTATTCGTAGCGTTGGTGAAATGGCTGAAAACCAGTTCCGTGTTGGTTTAGTCCGTGTTGAGCGTGCTGTTCGTGAGCGTCTATCTTTAGGCGATTTAAACGAGCTAATGCCACAAGACTTGATTAACGCTAAGCCAATTTCTGCGGCAGTGAAAGAATTCTTTGGTTCTTCACAATTGTCACAGTTTATGGATCAAAACAACCCGCTATCAGAAGTGACGCATAAGCGTCGTATTTCTGCGCTTGGCCCAGGTGGTTTGACTCGTGAGCGTGCTGGTTTCGAAGTTCGTGACGTACATCCAACTCACTACGGTCGTTTATGTCCAATTGAGACCCCTGAAGGTCCAAACATTGGTCTAATCAACTCGTTAGCAAGTTTTGCGCGCACTAACTCTTACGGCTTCCTAGAAACACCTTACCGCAAAGTGGTTGATGGTGTGATTACTGATGATGTTGAATACTTATCAGCAATCGAAGAAGGTCGTTATGTTATTGCTCAGGCTAACATCGAAGTTGATGCTGATGGCCGTATGGCAGAAGAACAAATCGCTTGTCGTCACAAAGGTGAGTCTACCTTTATGCGCGCAGCCGATGTTCAGTATATGGACGTATCTCCACAGCAGATTATTTCTGTTGCAGCATCATTAATTCCGTTCTTAGAACACGATGATGCTAACCGCGCATTGATGGGTGCAAACATGCAACGTCAAGCAGTACCTACTTTACGTGCTGATAAGCCGTTAGTCGGAACGGGTATTGAACGTACTCTTGCTGTTGACTCTGGTGTGGTTGTAGCTGCTAAACGTGGCGGTGTGGTTGATTATGTTGATGCTAGCCGTATCGTAGTTAAAGTAAATGAAGATGAGCTACACGCAGGTGAAGCCGGTATCGACATTTACAACCTAACTAAATATACCCGTTCAAACCAAAACACTTGTATTAACCAACGTCCTTGTTGTTCTGTTGGTGAGCCAGTGGTTCGTGGCGATGTATTGGCCGATGGTCCATCTACCGATTTAGGTGATTTGGCGCTTGGTCAGAACATGCGCATCGCGTTCATGCCTTGGAACGGTTATAACTTCGAAGATTCGATCTTAATTTCTGAGCGCGTAGCGCAAGAAGATCGTTTTACTACTATCCATATTCAGGAGCTTTCTTGTATTGCTCGTGATACTAAATTGGGTAGCGAAGAAATCACTGCTGATATTCCAAACGTAGGTGAGTCTGCTTTATCTAAATTAGATGAATCAGGTATCGTTTATATTGGTGCAGAAGTGAAGGGTGGCGACATTCTTGTGGGTAAAGTGACACCTAAGGGTGAAACACAGTTAACTCCAGAAGAGAAACTACTCCGAGCTATTTTTGGTGAAAAAGCTTCTGACGTTAAGGACAGCTCATTACGTGTTCCTAACTCAGTCAAAGGCACCATCATCGACGTACAGGTATTTACCCGTGACGGCGTTGAGAAAGATAAGCGTGCGCTTGAAATTGAAGAAATGCATGTTCGCCAAGCTCGTAAAGACTTAGGTGAAGAGTTCAAGATCCTTGAAGAAGGCGTATTGGGCCGTGCACGTAACTTGTTATTGTCTGTAGGTTATTCTGAAGCTAAGTTAGCTGAGATCCCACGTAAAGACGTATTAATCCAAGTTATCGACGATGAAGCAAAACAAACTGAATTAGAGCAGTTAGCTGAACAGCATGAAGAGCTTAAAGCAGACTTCGATAAGACATTTGAAATCAAGCGTCGCAAGATCACCCAAGGTGATGACTTGGCACCTGGTGTATTGAAAATTGTTAAGGTTTACCTTGCAGTTAAACGTACTATCCAGCCTGGTGACAAGATGGCAGGTCGTCATGGTAACAAAGGTGTTATCTCGAAGATTTGTCCTGTTGAAGACATGCCATACGATGAAGAAGGTAATCCTGTAGACATCGTACTTAACCCATTGGGCGTACCTTCGCGTATGAACATCGGTCAGGTACTTGAAGTCCACATGGGCGCAGCAGCTAAGGGTATCGGTAATAAAATTACTGCTATGCTTGAAGAGCAGCGTGAAATTGCCGAACTTCGTGGTTACATCAAACAAGTTTATGAATTAGGTGATGACGTGCTTCAACGCGTTGATATCGATTCGTTTACTGATGATGAAGTTGTGCGCTTGGCTACCAACCTTAAAGGTGGTATTCCAATTGCTACACCAGCATTCGACGGTGCTAAAGAGAAAGAGATCAAGCAAATGCTTGCTCTTGCAGGCTTACCTGAGTCTGGCCAGTTGACATTATGTGACGGCCGTACCGGTAACGAATTTGAGCGTAAAGTAACCGTTGGTTACATGTATATGCTTAAATTGAACCACTTAGTTGATGACAAGATGCACGCTCGTTCTACGGGTTCGTACAGCTTAGTGACTCAACAACCATTGGGCGGTAAAGCTCAGTTTGGTGGTCAGCGTTTCGGTGAGATGGAAGTGTGGGCACTTGAAGCATATGGTGCTGCTTATACTCTACAAGAAATGCTAACAGTTAAATCAGATGACGTTAACGGTCGTACTCAGATGTATAAAAACATCGTCGACGGTAACCATCAGATGCAACCTGGCATGCCTGAGTCTTTCAACGTATTGTTGAAGGAAATTCGTTCACTTGGTATTAATATCGAGTTGGACCAAGAGTAAGCATCGCACTTAAGCAATGTTTGGTAACCAAGGGTGCTTTGCAGCAGCAAAGCACCTGGTTTAACTCCTTCAGGAGAGAAACGTGAAAGACTTATTAAAGTTTCTTAAACAGCAAAGTAAGACTGAAGAATTTAACGGTATTAAAATTGGTTTGGCCTCGCCAGATCTAATCCGTTCTTGGTCTTTTGGTGAAGTAAAGAAGCCAGAAACCATTAACTACCGTACATTCAAGCCTGAGCGTGAAGGTTTGTTTTGTGCGCGTATCTTTGGTCCGGTTAAAGATTACGAATGTTTGTGTGGTAAATACAAGCGTTTGAAGCACCGTGGTGTTATTTGTGAAAAGTGTGGCGTAGAAGTTACCCAGACTAAAGTGCGTCGTGAGCGCATGGGTCACATTGATCTGGCTAGTCCAGTTGCCCACATTTGGTTCTTAAAATCACTTCCGTCACGTATTGGCTTAATGCTAGATATGACGTTGCGTGATATTGAACGCGTACTGTATTTCGAATCATTTGTTGTTATCGAGCCTGGTATGACCACGCTTGAGCGCGGCCAAATGCTGACCGAAGAAACGTATCTTGATGCGTTAGAAGAATACGGTGACGAGTTTGAAGCTAAAATGGGTGCTGAAGCAGTTCTTGAATTGCTACGTGCTATCAATTTAGCTGAACAGATCGAGCAAATGCGTGAAGAGTTGCCTTCAATTAACTCTGAAACCCGTCGTAAAAAGGTGACTAAACGCCTTAAATTGATGGAAGCATTCTTCACTTCTGGCAACAAGCCAGAGTGGATGATCTTAAAAGTATTACCGGTTCTTCCACCTGATCTACGTCCATTAGTGCCGTTAGATGGTGGTCGTTTCGCGACATCAGATCTTAACGATCTTTACCGTCGTGTGATTAACCGTAACAACCGCTTAAAGCGTCTGTTAGATTTAGCTGCGCCTGACATTATTGTACGTAACGAAAAACGTATGTTACAAGAGTCAGTTGATGCGCTATTAGATAACGGTCGTCGCGGTCGTGCTATTACCGGTTCTAACAAGCGTCCGCTTAAATCTCTTGCTGATATGATCAAGGGTAAGCAAGGTCGTTTCCGTCAGAACTTACTTGGTAAGCGTGTTGACTATTCAGGCCGTTCGGTAATTACCGTAGGTCCTACTTTACGTCTGCATCAGTGTGGTCTTCCTAAGAAGATGGCGCTTGAGCTATTCAAACCATTTATTTACGGCAAGTTAGAAGCGCGTGGTTTAGCCACGACTATCAAAGCTGCTAAGAAAATGGTTGAACGCGAACAGGCTGAAGTATGGGATGTGTTAGACGAAGTGATTCGTGAACATCCAGTAATGCTTAACCGTGCACCAACACTTCACAGACTAGGTATTCAAGCATTTGAACCTGTACTGATTGAAGGTAAAGCAATTCAATTGCATCCGTTAGTTTGTGCGGCATACAACGCCGACTTCGACGGTGACCAAATGGCGGTTCACGTACCATTAACGCTTGAAGCTCAGTTAGAAGCTCGTGCGCTAATGATGTCAACCAACAACATTTTGTCACCTGCTAACGGTGAGCCAGTAATTACGCCGTCTCAGGACGTTGTATTAGGTTTGTACTACACCAGCCGTGAATGTATTAACGGTCGCGGTGAAGGTATGGCATTCGCTGATGTGTCAGAAGTAGAAAAAGCCTACGCTACTGGTGTTGCTGAACTACATGCTCGCGTTAAAGTGCGTATTACCGAAACCAACATCGCAGAAGATGGCGAAAGAACTAAAGCAACTCGTATCATTGATACGACTGTTGGTCGTGCTCTTTTATCATTAATTTTGCCTGAAGGCTTATCGTATGATTTGGTTAACCAAAACATGGGTAAGAAACAGATTTCTAAGCTGTTGAACACTTGTTATCGTCAACTAGGTCTTAAAGATACTGTTATCTTTGCTGACCAATTGATGTATACCGGTTTCCGTTTTGCAACCATTTCTGGTGCCTCTGTTGGTATCGATGACATGGTTATTCCTGACGAGAAATACACCTTAGTTGCAGACGCTGAAGCTGAAGTGCTTGAAATTCAAGAGCAGTTCCAGTCAGGTCTTGTAACAGCTGGTGAGCGTTACAACAAAGTAATCGATATCTGGGCAAGCGCGAACGAAAAAGTCTCTAAAGCCATGATGGAAAACTTGTCTACTGAGACAGTGATTAACCGTGATGGTGTACCTGAGCAACAAGCTTCGTTTAACAGCATCTATATGATGGCTGACTCAGGTGCTCGTGGTAGTGCTGCACAGATCCGTCAGCTAGCAGGTATGCGTGGTTTGATGGCTAAGCCAGATGGCTCAATCATCGAAACACCAATTACGGCTAACTTCCGTGAAGGTCTAAACGTACTTCAGTACTTTATTTCTACTCACGGTGCGCGTAAAGGTCTTGCCGATACAGCATTGAAGACAGCTAACTCGGGTTACTTGACTCGTCGTTTAGTAGACGTTGCACAAGACTTAGTTGTTATTGAAGATGACTGTGGTGTTGAGCATGGTCTAACAATGAAACCGCTTATTGAAGGTGGTGATGTTGTTGAGCCATTACGTGAACGTGTTCTAGGTCGTGTGGTTGCGCTTGACGTAATGAAGCCAGGTACAGATGAAGTGCTTGCTCCACGCAACACACTTCTTGATGAAGCATGGTGTAATACGTTAGAAGAACACAGTATCGACGAAGTCATTGTACGTTCTGTTATTACCTGTGACACAGACTTTGGTGTGTGTGCGGCATGTTACGGTCGTGACTTGGCTCGTGGTCATATTATTAACCACGGTGAAGCGATTGGTGTTGTTGCGGCGCAGTCTATTGGTGAACCTGGTACACAGCTAACCATGCGTACGTTCCACATTGGTGGTGCGGCATCTCGAGCTTCTGCAGAAAACAACGTTCAAGTTAAGAACGCGGGTTCTCTGAAGTTACACAATGCTAAGCATGTTTCAAATATCGACGGTAAGCTTGTAATTGTTTCTCGTTCTTCTGAGATAGCTATCATCGATGAGCTAGGTCGTGAGAAAGAGCGCTATAAAGTACCTTACGGTACCGTATTAGAGAAATTGGAAGAAAGTGAAGTTGCAGCTGGCGAAATCATCGCAAACTGGGATCCACATACTCACCCAATTATTTCTGAAGTTGCCGGTAGCGTGAAGTTCGTTGACATGATCGATGGCGTAACTATGACTCGCCAAACTGACGAGTTAACGGGTTTATCTTCTGTTGTGGTGCTCGATGTTGGTGCGCGTACTTCAGCCGGTAAAGAATTGCGTCCAGCTATTCGCTTAGTTGATGCCAATGGTAACGACTTAATGATCCCTGGTACTGAAGTACCAGCTCAATACTTCTTACCTGGTAACGCGATTGTGTCGAAAGACGATAACGCGAAAATCAACGTTGGTGATCCATTAGCACGTATTCCACAAGAATCGTCTAAAACTCGTGACATCACCGGTGGTCTACCACGTGTTGCTGACTTATTCGAAGCGCGTAAGCCGAAAGAGCCTGCAATTCTTGCAGAAATCTCAGGTACTATCTCGTTCGGTAAGGAAACTAAAGGTAAGCGTCGTCTAGTGATTACGCCAGCCGATGGTAGTGATCACTATGAAGAGATGATCCCTAAGTGGCGTAACTTAAACGTGTTCGAAGGTGAAAAAGTCGAACGTGGTGAAGTTATAGCGGACGGCCCAGAAGCGGCACACGACATTCTTCGTCTTCGTGGTATCCACAACGTAGCAAACTACATTGTGAACGAAGTACAAGATGTTTACCGTCTACAGGGCGTTAAGATCAACGATAAGCACATCGAAGTTATCATTCGTCAAATGTTACGTAAGTGTTTGATCACTTCAACAGGCGACACTGAATTCTTAGAAGGTGAGCAAGCAGAAGTTTCACGCGTGAAGATTGCTAACCGTGAGTTAATCGCTCAAGGTAAAACACCTGCAACGTTTGAACGTGAATTACTCGGTATTACCAAAGCGTCTTTGGCTACTGAATCATTCATTTCTGCAGCATCGTTCCAGGAAACCACTCGTGTGTTAACTGAAGCGGCCGTTGGCGGTAAGAGCGATCCATTACGTGGTCTGAAAGAAAACGTAATCGTTGGTCGTTTGATCCCAGCTGGTACTGGTTATGCTTATCACAAGACCCGTAACGAAGAACGCGCTAAAGTGTTAAGTTCTCGTGGCAAAGTAGCAGCTACAACTGTTACTGCAAGCGAAGCTGAACAGAACCTAGCAGATCTACTAAACTTGGCCGGTGGCCAAGATTAAGTTAGTTTTTTGTTAAAAAAAGGCGCCATTGGCGCCTTTTTTATTGGAATTTGCATGAAAAGTTGGCTATTTCTTGACAGATTGCCATTACCTTTCTAAAATTCCGCGTCCCACCATTGTGGGATATAGATTTTTCACACCTAATTGTTGAGCTTGAATCAACTGTCGGAGCTATACATGGCAACTGTTAACCAGTTGGTACGTAAGCCACGCGCGCCAAAAGTCGAAAAGACTAATGTGCCTGCGTTGAACGCGTGCCCACAAAAACGTGGTGTTTGTACTCGTGTGTACACTACAACACCTAAAAAACCTAACTCTGCACTACGTAAAGTAGCTCGTGTGCGCTTAACTAACGGTTTCGAAGTAACTTCGTATATCGGTGGTGAAGGCCATAACTTGCAAGAGCACAGTGTAATCCTAATCCGTGGTGGTCGTGTTAAAGACTTACCAGGTGTGCGTTACCACACTGTTCGTGGCGCATTAGACTGTGCTGGCGTGACTTCACGTCGCCAAGGCCGTTCTAAGTACGGTGCTAAGCGTCCTAAGTCTTAACGTATCCCGTTTAAGTAAGGCCAAGCTAGTATTTATTTGACATTCCAGTTTTGGAAATACCTGAAGCATACGGAGAATTAATATGCCAAGACGTCGCGTTGTAGGACAACGTAAAATCCTACCAGATCCAAAGTTTCACAGTGAGTTGTTGGCTAAGTTCATCAACGTCATCATGCAGGACGGCAAAAAGTCGACTGCAGAAAAAATCATTTACAAGGCACTAGATGTTGTCGCTGAAAAGAAAAGCGAAAATCATTTAAGTATCCTTGAAGCAGCTCTTGATAACGTTCGCCCATCAGTCGAAGTTAAATCTCGTCGCGTTGGTGGTTCTACTTATCAAGTACCATGTGAAGTTCGTCCAGTGCGTCGTAACGCACTAGCGATGCGCTGGTTAGTTGAAGCTGCTCGCAAACGTGGTGAAAAATCTATGGCTTTACGTCTAGCAGGTGAAATGCTAGATGCGTCTGAAAACAAAGGTACTGCGGTTAAGAAGCGTGAAGACGTGCATCGCATGGCTGAAGCTAACAAAGCCTTTGCTCATTACCGTTGGTAATATGATGGAGCGGACTTCGGTCCGCTCCATATTGTTGATATTGCTAAAACCAAAAGTTTTAGCTGAGAGGGTATAAATAGTGGCTCGTATAACCCCAATTGAGCGTTATCGAAATATCGGTATTGTTGCTCATGTGGATGCAGGTAAAACTACCACAACAGAACGTGTTCTGTTCTATACCGGTATGTCTCATAAAATCGGCGAGGTGCATGACGGCGCCGCCACGACAGATTGGATGGTACAAGAGCAAGAGCGTGGTATTACTATCACCTCTGCTGCAGTAACAACTTTTTGGCGCGGTATGGAAGCTCAGTTCACTGAACACCGTATTAATATCATCGATACCCCAGGTCACGTAGACTTCACTATTGAAGTCGAGCGTTCATTACGTGTTCTCGATGGCGCTGTAGTAGTATTCTGCGGCTCGTCAGGCGTTGAACCACAATCTGAAACCGTATGGCGTCAAGCTGATAAATACCACGTTCCGCGTCTGGTATTTGTTAATAAGATGGACCGTGCAGGTGCAGATTTCGACCGTGTAATAAATCAAATTCGTAATCGCCTTGGTGCGACTTGTGTACCAATTCATTTAAATATTGGTGCAGAAGAGAACTTCAAGGGTGTTATTGATTTAATTAAGATGAAAGCCATTAACTGGTCTGAAATAGATCAGGGGATGACATTCACTTATGAAGACATTCCTGCAAATCTAGCAGCAAAAGCGGCAGAGATGCATGAGTATCTCGTGGAAGCAGCAGCTGAAGCCTCTGATGAACTGATGAACAAGTACCTTGAAGAAGGTGAGTTATCAGAAGTCGAGATCAAAACAGCGTTGCGTCAGCGCACAATTAACAATGAGATCGTATTAGCAACTTGTGGTTCTGCATTTAAGAACAAAGGTGTGCAAGCGGTTCTCGATGCGGTAGTTGACTTCTTACCAGCGCCTAATGATGTACCTGCAATTACCGGTATTGATGACAGCGAAAACGAAGTTAAACGCCCACCCGATGATAATGCCCCTTTTGCGGCCTTAGCATTTAAAATTGCGACTGATCCATTTGTTGGTACACTGACCTTTATCCGCGTGTATTCAGGTGTGCTTGAATCAGGTTCTGGTGTTTATAATTCTGTTAAGCAGAAACGTGAGCGAGTAGGGCGTATTGTGCAAATGCACGCAAACGACCGAACAGAACTGAAAGAAGTACGTGCTGGTGATATAGCGGCTGCTATCGGTCTTAAAGATGTAACAACCGGTGATACTCTCTGCGATAATGATCACAGAGTGATTCTTGAGCGCATGGAGTTCCCTGAACCTGTAATTACCATTGCCGTTGAGCCTCGTTCAAAAGCCGACCAAGATAAAATGGGGATTGCGCTGCAAAAATTAGCAGCGGAAGATCCATCATTCAAAGTTGAGACTGATGACGAATCGGCACAAACACTGATATCTGGTATGGGCGAATTACACTTAGACATTATCGTTGACCGTATGCGTCGCGAGTTTGGTGTAGAGTGTAACGTAGGTAAACCACAGGTAGCCTACCGTGAAACAATTCGTTCTAAAGTTGAAGTGGAAGGTAAGTTCATACGTCAATCTGGCGGACGTGGTCAATTTGGTCATGTTTGGTTAAGAATTGAACCTCTCGAAGAGGGTTCTGGCTATGAATTTGTTAACGAAATAGTAGGCGGTGTAGTTCCTCGTGAATTCATTCCTGCCGTTGATAAAGGTATTCAAGAACAGATGAAAAACGGCGTTTTAGCCGGCTATCCTGTACTTGACGTGAAAGTCAGTTTATTTGATGGTTCATATCATGATGTGGACTCGAACGAAATGGCATTCAAAATTGCAGGTTCTATGGGCTTTAAACAGGGGGCGCTTGAAGCGTCTCCGGTGTTGCTCGAACCTTGTATGAAAGTAGAAGTGACTACACCTGAAAATTATATGGGCGACGTAGTGGGTGATTTAAACCGCCGTCGTGGCATAATCGAAGGTATGGACGATGGCATCGCAGGTGTTAAACTTGTCCACGCAGTAGTGCCTCTATCTGAAATGTTTGGTTATGCAACTGATTTGCGCTCTGCATCTCAGGGTCGTGCTTCATACTCTATGGAGTTCTTGAAGTACGCAGATGCACCGCAAAACATTGCAAAAGCGATTATAGAATCTCGTAACTAATATTGGTTACGGCATCAATGTTATATTGCTCGAATTAATCGAGCACTTCTGAAAAGAAAGGAATATATCGTGGCAAAAGCTAAATTTGAACGTATTAAGCCTCACGTAAACGTGGGCACCATCGGTCACGTTGACCATGGTAAAACAACTTTAACAGCAGCAATCTCTGCCGTTTTGTCTAAAACTTATGGTGGTGAAGTTAAAAACTTCGCTCAAATCGATAACGCTCC
>NZ_JACJFJ010000016.1:0-24120 GCF_014164545.1 Shewanella sp. SG41-3 | reverse complement strand
TGTTTTTTCAAACTTTCTTTTCGCCTTGAATCCAGTGTTTTGAAGCACTTAATTCAACCCAACTCGGTAACCGCTTTCGCTGTCTGCCGTGTCAGTGGATGCGCATTATAGGCAGCTTAAGATTTAGTGCAAGGCCTTTTTAAACAAAAAAGGATCGCTTGGCGATCTTTTCACCAAAAGCGATCCTTTTTCGTATTTTAAGTCATATTATGACTATTTATTGTACTTTTTTAGTGCTTTTACGAAACTGTTCAAGGAAGCTAATGACATTTTTATCATCCCAATCGACATAAGAACGCACATAAGCCACCAGCTCACCTTGTTCATTTAAGATAAATGTCGCAGGAATGGTATCCAGCGGGAAAACATCACGTAGTCGTTGTTGCGGATCAAAATACGAGTTAAATGTGGGTAAACCAAGAGATTCTAAAAATGGTTGCACAATAGCCACGGCTTCAGCATCAATCGAAATAGGTAATAGTGCAAAATGTGCAGCATCTAGAGTTTGATCTAATCGGTTGAGTGCTGGAAGTTCTCTTACGCAAGGTGGGCACCAAGTAGCCCAAAGATTAATAACGACGACTTTGCCCTTATATTGGTCAAAGTTAACCGGCTCACCAACGATATCGCTAAAATCGACTAGCGCTACCGGGAATGGCTGCGGCAATATATTGATTCGCTCAAGCGTTGAATCAGTGGTTTGCTCAGCCGCAGCTTGCATGCCGGGATATGCATTAACACCACTTGCAATACCCATAAGAAAGAAGCTAGTGAAGATAAACGCAAACCACTGTTTCAAAGTTAATACTCCAATCTGTTATTTAGCCGCTTTATTACGATTTAATAACGCATCTAATTCGGCTTGCTGCTCTGCCGACAAGGTTGTGGATTCTGTTGCTTGGATCCGTTGTTTTCGCACAAAGATAAAGCCAATAAACAGTCCCAAAATAAGTAACCCAAATGGACCAAGCCATAAAAGATAGGTTTTCGAGTCTAACTTAGGATTATACAAAACAAAGTCACCGTAGCGACTAGTCATAAATTCGATGATGTCTGAGTCTGACTTGCCATTATCTACCATTTTATAGACTTCAAGACGTAGATCTTGCGCAACAGGAGAATTTGAATCGACTAAGTTTTGATTCTGACACTGTGGACAACGCAACTGATGTGCGAGTGACAAGGCCCTTTGCTGATTATCTACTGATTTAAACTCATAGGTATCGACTGGAGTAGCCAATACGTTCAGAGAAAAAAGTAAACTAGTACAAGCCAACATCATTTTAAATATACATTTCATTACGATGCCCCATCAAGTTTTGCTTCAGCTTGTAATTGCTGGATCATCGGATACAAGGTTTGTGTCCAAACCGTTTGGTCAATGGGACCAGCATAGCGATAACGAATAATACCGTTATGATCAACAATGAAGGTTTCTGGTGCGCCATAAACCCCAAGGTCGAGGCCCAAGCGACCATCCTTATCATAGATATTAACTGTGTATGGATCGCCTTGGGTCGTTAACTCTTTGACAGCTAATGCTCGTTCGTCACGATAGTTGATGCCGTATATAGGTAACAAATTACGCTTAGATAACATCATTAAATAAGGATGTTCATATTTACATGCTGGACACCAAGTCGCCCAAAAGTTCAACATCAATACTTTTGCGGGCAAATCTTTCTCAGTCAAGACTTCACTAGGTACTTCCAAACGCTCGAGCTGGAAAGCCGGGACAGGCTTTCCTTCTAATGCAGAATCGAGCACTTTAGGATTGAGAAATAATCCTTGATATAAAAACACGCCCATACCTAAAAATATAACCAAAGGTATAAACAGTACAAACTTCTTCATAATGTCTCCGAGTTAATTAAGCTGTCGCTAATTTTGCTTTTACTGCTTCTTCTGTAGCAACTTGCTTCACACGATAACGTTTATCTGATGCTGCTAAGAAGCCACCAATCATCATAAAGATCGAACCAAACCACAACCAACGTACAAACGGCTTGTAGTTAAGACGCACAGCAAACTCAGTTAAATTAATTGGGTCGCCCATAGTGACATATAAGTCACGGAACAAGCCCCAATCAATACCCGCTTCAGTCATATCCATAGTGCGCACGTTGTACTGACGACGGTCAGGTTTTAATAAAGTGATAAATTCATCATCTTTATAAATCTCAATTTGACCTTGTTGCGCAGTATAGTTAGGACCGACGACATTTTTAGTTTCTAAATACTTAAATGTATAACCTGCTAGTTCTTGGCTTATTCCAGGCCCCATCCGTACGCTTTTCTCGATAGAATAATTAGAGACAATTGTTGCCCCCATTACCGATACCGCGATACCAAAGTGGGCAAAGAGCATGCCGAGCTGACTACGCCCGATTCGGTTAAGACTGATGCCACCCTCTTTATTGCTCACCATATTATAAGCGGCACGGAAAGTTGATAGCATGATCCATGTTGTCGCAGCGACACCACACATTACCCAAGCATTAAACTGACCACCAGCAACAAATGGCGCCGCTACCCCAACAACTAAAGCAATAATAGCTGGGATGAGTAACTGTCTTTTAATTTCACCGGCTTTAGATTTTTTCCAGCGAATAATTGGACCAATTCCCATAAAGCCAAATAGCACTAACACGATAGGTACAAATACCGCATTAAAATATGGAGGACCAACAGAAATCTTACCCATGCCTAGAGCGTCAATGAGTAAAGGATACAAGGTACCCAATAAAACAGTACCAGCTGAAACTGTCAGAAGCACATTACAAATTAACAACATGGTTTCTTTCGATTTAAGCTCAAATCGAGCTGGGCTACTCATTTCGCTTGCTCGGAAGGCAAACAAAGTTAATGAACCACCAATGGCAATACCTAGCAACAACAAGATAAACAAACCACGGCTTGGATCTGCTGCAAAAGAATGCACTGAAGTAAGTACGCCTGAACGTACAATAAAGGTACCGAGTAAACTTAAAGAGAAAGCAAAAATAGACAGTAGTACGGTCCAGTTACGGAATGCGCCACGCTTTTCGGTCACAATTAATGAGTGCACTAAAGCGGTACCCACTAACCAAGGCATAAATGATGCGTTTTCAACTGGGTCCCAGAACCACCAACCGCCCCAACCTAATTCGTAATATGCCCACCAAGAACCTAATGAAATACCACCGGTTAAAAATATCCATGCCGCTAATGTCCAAGGACGACTCCAACGAGCCCAAGCGGAGTCAAGCCTGCCACTCATTAAAGCCGCAATAGCAAAAGCAAAACAGACCGAGAAACCAACATACCCCAAATACAACATTGGCGGATGGAAGATTAAGCCCACATCTTGCAACATTGGGTTTAAATCTCGACCTTCTAGCGGGATAGGGAAGATCCGTTCAAATGGACTTGATGTTAGGATCATAAATAAACTGAAACCGACAACAATCATCGCTAATACTGATAGCACCCTTGCAGTAAAGACTTCTTCTAATCCCTTACTAAATAAGGCTACCGATGCGGTCCATACAGACAACGCAAATACCCAGAATAATAGTGACCCTTCATGCCCGCCCCACACTGCCGCAATTTTAAAGAATATTGGAAGTTGAGAATTAGAATGATGTGCGACATAAGCCACAGAGAAATCATCGACAGCGAAACTATACCCTAACGCAATAACCGAAAGACTGATGAAAAAAAACATTCCGTATGTTAGTGGCCAGGCATAACGAACGAGATACTGGTCTTTACGGGCGGAACCATATAACGGCACGCTAGCTAGCAGTAAGGCAAAAGCCAAACCGAGAATTAGCGAGAAATGTCCAAGTTCTGGAATCATGGGTATTCCTTAGTCTAAAAAATTAGCGGATCTGAAACAGACAAATCACGGTAGCACTATTTAATGCGGTGAAACTAATATACGCACATTAGCTTAAACGAATTTTAACGCATTTTAGAACTTGCGATGGCTTCTGTCTGCCATTTTCGTACAAAATTGGGTCACTAGTCTCATTATGAGCATCTATTCAATCAAAACGAAAATTTATGACAACCTGTCTGACACAATTACCTTAACAAAGTTTCGCTATTAGTAAGACAAACAATTCAATCTGTGAACCAGTACGCAACTCTCAGGATTTGGATTCATATCTTCCTTATATTACTATTCAATTAATAATCTTTCCGTATAATCAAGATTCCAAGCACTGCGGTATAGCCGCTTTCTCTGTTAACCTAAAAGTGAATATTGAAACAATGACCACATTTTGGATATTTATTGCGCTTGTCGTACTTATTGGCCTAATCATGATTTGGGTTCCACATTTTCGTCAACAAAAGCTATTGCGAGCTGAAGAGTCTGGTGTCCGTAGACAAACTAACCTTGAACTTTTTGCCGAACGTATAACCATTCTTGAAAAGGAATTGAATGACGATCTATTAGACCAAGTCGAATTTGAGGCATTAAAAAAAGAACTAGAGATAAATCTACTTCAAGACATGAGCCAAAAAGGTGACGACTCTCTTGACGTAGAAATCAAATCAAAGAGCGCCTTATGGCCTGCTTTTATGACCCTGTGCATATTGGCCATTTCAGGTTACTTATATCAACACCTCGGTGCTTATAAAGAATTAGCGAATCCTCCCCAAGCAAGCAATCCACATCAAGGTATGGACACAGCACAAATCATGTCGCAACGCGTACAGATGATGGAAGCTAAAGTGGAAGCACAGCCAGAGGATAGTCAGGCGTGGTTTAGTCTTGGACATGCTTATATATCTGCTAACCAATATGATAAAGCCGTTGCCGCATTCGATAAAGTCATGCAATTAGTCGGTACGCAAGCTGAACTTCTTGGGCCTAAAGCTACTGCACTTTACTATAAAGCGAATCAGCAGATGACACCGGCTATTCAAGCCATCATTGAGCAATCTTTAGCATTAGATCCACAAGATCCCTCAACACTGCTTCTCGTTGGTATGGATGCGTTCTTTACTGCGAACTACCAGAAGGCTATCGATGCTTGGCAAATGATCCTAGACAGCGATCGAAATGATGTCGACAAAACAGCATTAATGAATGCCATTGAGTCAGCGAATATGCGCCTTAATGAAGCATCAGGTGCAATGTCTGGTGATGCTACACCAAAGTCAGCAGTGACGAGTAATGCAAAAACCGTCGAAATTGAAGTAACTATTGCACCGGAGTTAGCTGATAAAGTATCTGATTCAGATACAGTGTTTATTTTTGCTCGGGCAACTCAAGGCCCTAAAGTGCCGCTGGCGGCGACTAAAATTAGTGCAAGTAACTTACCGGTAACGATCACTCTAGATGACAGTACGTCCATGGGGGGTGATGTGAAACTGAGTTCAGTTCAGGAAGTCGAAATCATTGCAGTATTGTCAAAAAATGGCAGTGTTAAACCACAGTCTGGTGACTTAAAGGGCACGATAAAAACGCTCAAGGTGGGTGATAATGCAACATTAACACTCGATACCTTAGTGCAATAACAATGGCAGCATCAGTAAGGTTATAGCTTAACATTACCGATATTTACCCATAAAAAAACCGGCTATTAAAGCCGGTTTTTGGATCTAGTTGAAAATTACTTAGACATAAACTGAATTGCGTTTTTGTAATCATCATCGGTACAGTCAGTACACATGCCACCTGGTGGCATAGCGTTTAAACCAGACTTAACCGAACCCACTAAGGCATCTAAACCTTTTGCTAGGCGTGGTTCCCATGCCGCAGTATCATGAACTTTAGGCGCACCAGCCACACCCATGCTGTGACATACTTGACACGCTTTGTTATAAATAGCTTCACCTTCTTGAGCAAATACATTTGCAGACAAAGTTAATGCAGCTGCTGCAGTCATTACTAACAATTTTTTCATATTCATCGTTCCTAATTGCAAATATACCAAGCTTAGCGCTGCCCTTTGATTTAGAAGGCAGACTCATTTTTAGCAATGGCTAGATTACTACAAGTAGCAAAAAAACTCATCTTTTTGTGATAACAATCTCAGCTCAGGCTCTAAATCGAGACAATCTGTGTAGTTCAGGTAATATATTAGCAATCATTAAAAAAGTTCAAACTATATCTTCTTTTTTGGAACCATATCAAATTGCTAGCACTTAATCATGACAAAGCTAAACCGGTAAAAGTGTTTGTGTTAATATCTTTTCGAATTCATCCTCACGCATAATAAGAGGGATAAGTGACCATATCAAACCAATCACAAGTACTATTAAGTGCCAACGAATTAACCTGTATTCGTGAAGATCGGATTTTATTTGACGAACTGAGTTTTAATATCAATGCGGGTGATATTGTCCAAATTGAGGGTCCTAATGGTGCAGGTAAAACCAGTCTATTACGAATAATTGCAGGTTTATCACGCCCCTATGCAGGAGATGTCGAATATTGTGGTGAAAACATCAATAGATGCAGGGATGAATTTAACCATGACCTCTTGTACCTAGGGCACTTAGCAGGGGTCAAAAGTGAGCTCACTGCAGAAGAAAATCTTAACTTCAATTTAAGAATCAGTGGCTATGATGGTTTTGATACCACTGCTATTTTGGCCAAAGTCAATTTAACCGGTTTTGAAGAGGCGCTTGCGGGTCATTTATCAGCAGGGCAACATCGACGAACAGCATTGGCAAGATTACAATACAGCAATTGTAAAATATGGATCCTTGATGAGCCTTTTACTGCAATTGATAAAAAAGGTGTAGAAGAACTAGAACAACTTTTTATTCAACATGCCGAGTCGGGTGGATGTGTGATATTAACAACACATCAGGATATGAGCATTATTAGTAATGCTATGCTTCGCAAAATCACTCTCGACTATCGCTTTGTATAAGGTATTTGAATGAAACGAGGAATCAGCTACACCGCAGCATTCATGACGCTACTACAACGTGATTTAAGAATCGCAATTCGTCATCGCGGAGATATTTTTAACCCATTATTATTTTTTATCCTAGTGGTGACTCTTTTCCCTCTAGGAATTGGACCAGAATCTCAGGTGCTTACTAGAGTAGCTCCAGGAATTATATGGGTTGCGGCCTTACTAGCATCAATGCTGTCGTTGGAGCGCTTATTTAAAGCAGACTTTAACGACGGTAGCCTAGAACAAATGCTACTGAGTCCACAACCATTAGCATTGATGGTATTAGCTAAGGTACTTGCACATTGGATTCTAACCGGTGTACCACTGATTTTAGTCGCACCACTACTGGCCGTACTATTACATTTAGAGAGCAATAGTTATGGTGCCTTAATGTTGACATTAGCATTGGGCACACCAGTATTGTCGCTCCTAGGGGCAATAGGTGTAGCACTTACAGTAGGGCTTCGAAAAGGTGGAGTGCTACTAAGCTTACTGATTTTGCCTTTATATATACCCGTACTCATTTTTGCCACCAGTGCAATTGATGCTGCGGGACTTAACATGGCTTACGATGGTCAACTTGCGATACTTGCAGCTATGTTGGTCGGTTCTTTAATCTTGGCACCTTTCGCAATTGGCGCCTCTTTACGAGTGAGTACAAACTAATGTGGAAATGGCTTCATTCTTACGCAGACCCTGAACGAGCATATAAATTGTCTGGCACCTTGTTGCCATGGTTTAGCATTCTTGCAATATTAATGGTCGGTACTGGCAGTATTTGGGGATTATTATTTGCCCCAACCGATTATCAACAAGGTGATAGCTACCGTATCATCTTTATCCATGTACCTGCAGCATCAATGTCTATGGCTGCTTACATGGGTATGGCAATTGCTTCATTCATAGGTTTAGTCTGGCAAATAAAATCGGCTGATTGGGCTGCAGCAGCCATTGCACCGATAGGCGCTGTGATCACCTTTATTGCATTATTTACAGGGGCTGCATGGGGTAAACCTATGTGGGGTGCTTGGTGGGTATGGGATGCGCGCCTTACATCTGAATTGGTATTATTATTTTTATACTTAGGCGTGATCTCACTGTATGCGTCATTTGAAGACAAAGTCCTCGCGGCTAGAGCATCTGGTATCCTCGCTATTGTCGGCGTAATTAATATTCCAATTATTAAATACTCTGTCGATTGGTGGAGCAGCTTGCATCAACCGTCGACCATCAGAATAACAGAGAAGTCTACCATGTCGACGGATATGCTATACCCTCTGCTAATAAACATTGTTGGTTTTGGTATGATGATTGGTGCCATTACCCTCGTCCGTTATAGAACAGAAATTCTTGCTCGAAATGGTATGCGCCCTTGGGTGAGAGACTTAGCAACCGCAGAGGAGGCAAAATAATGCAATTTGATTCATTCAAAGATTTTTTAGATATGGGCGGTTATGCATTTTACGTTTGGTTATCCTATGGTGTAACAATTGGCTGCTTGGCAACATTGATCACCCTAAGCATTAGACAAAAGCGTAAAGTGCTAATTGAAATAGCTAAAAAGATAACGCGTGAACAACGCCTGAAAGAAACAAGAGGTAATAACCGTGAATCCAAGACGTAAAAAGAGATTAACGCTCGCCGTGACATTAATTGCAGGCGTTGCAGCCGTTACTTCATTATTGCTATACGCACTAAATTCAAATTTGAATTTATTCTATACTCCATATGAAATTACTCACGGCAAAAACGACACAGGTGTGTTGCCTGAAGTCGGACAACGAATCCGAGTAGGCGGTATGGTTACAATGGGCTCAATGAATCGAGATCCTGACAGCTTATATGTAGAGTTTGCTGTACATGATTCAGCAGGCGGAAGTGTCGTTGTGACTTATGATGACTTGTTACCTGATTTGTTTAGAGAAGGTCAAGGGATCGTCGCACAAGGTGTATTAGTAGAATCAGGAAAATTAGCGGCAACGGAAGTGCTTGCCAAGCATGATGAAAACTATATGCCACCTGAAGTAGCTGAAGCTATGGGACAAAAGCATGAAAAGCCGACCTATAGTCAAAAAGCGCTTGAAGACAAATAACCCTTAACTGCATAAAAAAGCCTCTTCGGAGGCTTTTTTTATGCTTACATACTATGTAGATACAGAAACAATCAAATTCAAAAGTAGATCGTTCTCAAGTGGTAGGTAAGATTTTCATGTTTAACTCGTTTGTGCTCCGAAGCAAGAATATCTACATTAGCGACAATGAAACTCTAGTAAACTAGGGAGTAGCTTAAAGGCTTTAAATTTCTCTAGGGTGTGGCGGTTATACTCAGCGCAGCACATTAGATAGCCCTATATTGAGGCACAATCACAACAATACTTGATCCACAATTAATGCCAACTTCACTAGCTGTAATAAGATGCTTCCCAAAGCCTACACAGCCACAACCAGCTTATCGCCAAGCAAGCCCTGCAACTTCTCTATTAATGACTAACACAGTCGCGTCTTAGGTTTACAACACATTGAGTAAAGCAATTGGTGCTGATTCAACAGTCTTTGTCATTAATGGTTTTATTGCTTGAATAGACTAGACCAAATCAAAGTCGGTTAAGGCTGATAATCAATATTGAGCTTCTTAAAACCCTAAAAATGTTTCGAAAAAACCGACAGCAAGAGCAACCTAAATTAGGCAACATTATGGGTTAACTGTTTAGGAGAAAACAAAACCTAGACCACAGACAGATACCAGTAAATCAGTAATCAGTAATCATTAATCAGTAATGATTAATCATTTTAATGAAGCTGAACTAATAACATCGAGAGATAAATCAATAAAAAGCGTAAAACAAACATATTTCTCACAGATACCTTGGGGGAATTACCGCACCTTGATTTTGTCCTAACATAATGGAATATGACTCTCTGATTGCTCAGGTACCCATAAGCCAAGCAAGATATAAACTTAGTAGGTGTATGCCACTAAGTCGCAGGAAGTACTGAATGCAGAAGTGCCGTAGCAAAAGACTAAAAAGATGATTTTAAGAAATGAACAACGTGAAGTGCTGAGAATCTTAAACTTGTAACCAAATCTAGCAAGTATTGGAAAATAAAATCAGGCAAAAAAAAGTAAAAAAAACCGAGCCTAGGCTCGGTTTTTTCGATGAGTAACTAATTACTCAGCAGCTTCGACTTCAACAGCTTCAGCAGCTTCAGGACGACCTACTAATTCGATGTAAGCCATTGGGGCTTTATCACCGGTACGTAGACCGCACTTTAGAATACGAGTGTAACCACCAGGACGTTCCTGGAAGCGTGGACCCAATTCAGTAAATAACTTACCTACAACTTCAGCGTCGCGGGTACGAGCGAAAGCTAAACGGCGATTTGCAACGCTGTCAACTTTAGCAAGTGTTATTAGAGGTTCAACAACGCGACGCAGTTCTTTCGCTTTAGCAACAGTTGTCTTGATAATCTCATGACGAACTATTGAACAAGCCATGTTACGGAACATAGCTTGACGATGACTGCTGTTGCGGTTTAGTTGACGACCACTCTTACGATGGCGCATGACCTAATCCTTATAACCTAAATCTGTACTAACCTGAGACTTATAGGTCGTCAGCTAAACTAGCCGGTGGCCAGTTTTCTAGACGCATACCTAACGACAGTCCGCGAGACGCTAAAACATCCTTAATTTCAGTAAGAGATTTCTTACCTAAGTTAGGGGTCTTAAGCAACTCAACTTCAGTGCGTTGTACCAGATCTCCGATGTAATGAATCGCTTCGGCTTTTAAACAGTTAGCCGAACGTACAGTTAGCTCTAAATCGTCGACAGGACGCAGCAAAATCGGATCGAACTCCGGTTTCTCTTCTACAACAGCCTGCTCAGTCACATCACGTAGTTCAACAAACGCATCTAGCTGTTCAGCTAAAATAGTTGCAGAACGACGAATGGCTTCCTCAGGATCGATAGTACCGTTTGTGGTCATATCTATCACAAGTTTGTCTAAGTCAGTACGCTGTTCAACACGAGCAGCTTCAACATTATAAGCAATGCGAGCTACAGGTGAAAAAGAAGCATCAACCAGCAAACGACCAATTGGGCGATCATCGTCTTCAGTTTGTGCACGAGCCGAAGCAGGCACATAACCACGACCACGCTCAACGCGGATACGCATGCTGATATCATTGTTACCAGTCAAGTGACAGATAACATGATCAGGATTCACGATGGTAACATCACCATCATGCGTGATATCTGCTGCTGTAACAGGGCCTGTGCCGGACTTGCTTAATGTAAGCAAAGCCTCGTCTTTACCCTCGATGGTCACTGCTAATCCTTTAAGATTAAGCAATATCTCAAGGATATCTTCTTGTACGCCTTCCTTACTGCTGTATTCATGCAATACTCCGTCAATTTCGACTTCAGTAACTGCACAGCCAGGCATAGACGACAATAGGATGCGACGCAACGCGTTACCTAAGGTATGGCCAAAACCACGTTCTAGTGGCTCTAGTGTAACTTTGGCGCGAGTTGAATTAACCTGCTCAATATCAACGAGACGCGGTTTAAGAAATTCTGTAACAGAACCCTGCATTGTGTCCTCTCTTGTTTGTTAGCTTTACTTAGAGTAAAGCTCGACGATCAGCTGTTCGTTAATATCCGCAGACAAATCGCTACGTTCTGGAACGCGCTTAAATGCACCTTCCATTTTCGCATTGTCGACTTCTACCCATGTAGGCTTTTCGCGTTGTCCAGACACTTCTAAAGCCGCTTTAATACGAGCTTGAGTACGTGACTTTTCACGGATGCTTACAACATCATTCGCAGACACTTTGAATGACGGAATGTTAACAACACGACCGTTAACCATAACAGATTTATGGCTTACTAGCTGACGTGATTCTGCACGAGTAGAACCGAAACCCATACGATAAACGACGTTATCTAGGCGGACTTCTAAAAGTTGCAACAAGTTTTCACCAGTGTTGCCTTTTAGACGTGCAGCTTCTTTGTAGTAGTTACGGAATTGCTTTTCTAGCACACCATAAATACGACGAACTTTTTGTTTCTCGCGTAACTGAATACCATACTCAGACAAACGTGGCTTACGTGCGCCATGTTGTCCAGGTGCAGTTTCTAGCTTACACTTCGAATCGATTGCTCTCACACCGCTTTTTAGGAAAAGGTCTGTACCTTCTCTGCGGCTGAGCTTGAGCTTGGGACCCAAGTATCTTGCCATGATCTTTCTCCAACTATCCTATAAACGCAGTGTTATACACGACGTTTTTTAGGTGGACGACAGCCATTATGAGGGATAGGTGTCACATCGGTAATGTTAGTAATTTTATAACCAACAGCGTTCAGCGCACGAATGGCTGATTCACGACCTGGACCAGGACCCTTCACGAAAACTTCAAGGTTTTTAACACCGTAGTCTTGAGCAGCAATACCTGCACGCTCAGCAGCAACCTGTGCAGCGAATGGTGTTGATTTACGTGAACCACGGAAACCAGAACCACCTGAGGTAGCCCATGACAACGCATTACCTTGACGATCTGTAATGGTGACAATTGTGTTGTTGAAAGACGCATGGATATGAGCCATGCCATCTGCAACCTGTTTACGTACGCGCTTACGCGGAGAACGTGACGGAACTTTAGCCATTTTGGTTTACCTTCCCGTTACTTTCTGATTGGCTTACGTGGACCTTTACGCGTGCGCGCATTGGTCTTAGTACGTTGCCCACGAAGGGGCAGGCTACGACGATGGCGGAGACCACGATAACAACCAAGATCCATAAGACGCTTGATGTTCATTGAAATCTCACGACGCAAGTCACCTTCTACAGTGTATTTGGCGACTTCTTCGCGTAGGATATCTATTTGAGCTTCGCTCAATTCCTTGATCTTAGCATCTTCAGCAATTGAAGTAGATGCGCAGATTGCTCTAGCGCGTGTACGTCCAATACCAAAAATAGCAGTCAAAGCAATGACTGTATGCTTTTGATCAGGAATGTTAATGCCAGCGATACGGGCCACTATGCACTCCTTAAAGTTAAAGGCCATCTGCGAAAAGCCCGAAAGGATACTCGACAGACGACAGATTTGCAAACAATATTTTGGTCAGCCCATTATTGAGCTGACCAAACTTCTTTCTTAGCCTTGACGTTGTTTGTGTTTTGGTTCAACACAAATCACACGTACAACACCACTACGCTTGACGATCTTGCAATTACGGCAGATCTTCTTCACGGAAGCTCGAACTTTCATTTCATCACTCCGTAAAAGCAATCTTATTTTCCAAAGCGATCTAAGTTTGCTTTGTTAACGAGATTAGCTTTCTTCATCACAGACTCATACTGATGAGACATCATATGGGTCTGAACCTGAGCCATGAAGTCCATGATTACGACTACAATAATTAGTAGTGAAGTACCGCCAAAATAGAACTGTACTTTCCACGCAATTAACATGAACTCCGGAATTAAGCAGATAAAGGTAATGTATAACGCACCCGCTAGGGTTAAACGTGTCATTACTTTATCAATGTAACGCGAAGTCTGTTCTCCGGGACGGATCCCAGGAATGAATGCACCACTCTTTTTCAAATTATCCGCTGTTTCGCGTGGGTTAAAAACCAACGCAGTATAGAAGAAACAGAAAAAGATGATTGCTGTCGCATACAATAATGAATACAGCGGTTGTCCAGGTGACACAGCTAAAGCGAAATCGCTTAACCATGACATGGACTCATTTTGACCAAACCACTGAGCCAGTGTGCCTGGAAACAAAATAATGCTGGAAGCAAAAATTGGTGGAATCACACCTGCCATATTTATTTTTAAAGGTAAGTGGGTGCTTTGCGCTGCGAAGACCTTACGGCCTTGTTGACGCTTAGCGTAGTTAACGACGATACGACGTTGACCACGTTCCACAAACACTACTAAATAGGTTACAGCAAATACGATAACTGCGAGCAACAGTAGTACTAATACATTCATGTCACCTTGACGCGCCTGCTCGGCTGTTGAACCGATGGCCGATGGTAGACCAGCAACAATACCTGCGAAAATTAATATCGAGATACCATTACCAATACCACGTTCGGTAATTTGCTCACCTAACCACATTAGGAACATAGTTCCTGTAACTAAGCTCACAACTGCAACAAAGTAAAAACCAAATCCGGGATTGGCCACAAGACCAGGCATCAGATTTGGTAACCCTGTTGCAATACCGACAGATTGCAAAGTACCCAACACGAGTGTGCCATATCTAGTATATTGACTGATTTTCTTACGTCCTGATTCGCCTTCTTTTTTCAATTCAGCGAGTGCAGGATGCACAACAGTCAATAACTGCATAATAATCGATGCCGAAATATACGGCATGATACCTAATGCGAAGATAGAAGCACGCTCTAAAGCACCACCCGAGAACATGTTAAACATGCCAAGGATGGTATCTTTTTGCTGAGCAAAAAGCTCTGCCAATACAGCTGCGTCAATACCAGGAATTGGCACAAACGAACCGGCTCTAAAGACGATAATCGCACCAATCACGAACAGAAGACGAGTTTTCAATTCAGATAAACCGCCTTTCGCGCTTTTTAAATCAAGTCCTGGTTTTGCCATCGACGTATTATTCCTCGATCTTGCCACCGGCAGCTTCAATAGCTGCACGAGCACCTTTAGTTACCTTGAGACCTTTTACAGTCACTGGGCGGTCAATGGTACCTGAAAGAACGATTTTCGCAAACTGGATGTTGCGAGTAATAACGTTCGCATCTTTCAGTGCATTCAAATCGACAACATCACCGTTAACTTTTGCTAGTTCGAGTACACGAACTTCAGCTGTAACCAAAGCGCGACGCGAAGTAAAGCCAAACTTAGGTAAACGAATCTTAAGTGGCATTTGACCACCCTCGAAACCGACGCGAACACCGCCGCCTGAACGAGACTTCTGACCTTTATGGCCACGACCCGCTGTTTTACCTAAACCTGAACCGATACCACGGCCTACACGCTTAGGAGCAGATTTAGAACCTGCTGCTGGAGATAGAGTATTTAGACGCATTATCCTAATTCCTCCACCGAAACCATGTAGTACACCTTGTTAATCATACCGCGAACTGAAGGTGTATCTTCAACTTCAACAGTGTGATTAATGCGGCGTAGGCCTAAACCGGTTAAGGTTGCACGGTGTTTTGGTAAACGACCAATGCTGCTTTTAGTCTGTGTGACTTTTAAAGTTTTAGTAGCCATGGTGCATTACCCCCGAATTTCATCAACATTCAGGCCACGTTTTGCTGCGATTTGAGCTGGTGACTTCATGTGCACCAACGCATCGACAGTTGCGCGAACGATGTTGATCGGGTTAGTAGAACCGTATGCTTTTGACAGAACGTTATGAACGCCTGCTACTTCCAATACGGCACGCATTGCGCCTCCGGCAATAATACCGGTACCCTGTGATGCTGGTTGCATATAAACTTTAGAACCAGTATGGCGACCTTTAACTGGGTGATGCAAAGTACCTGCATTCAACTCCACGGTTACCATATTTCGACGGGCTTTTTCCATTGCTTTTTGAATAGCAGCTGGAACTTCACGCGCTTTACCATAGCCATAGCCGATCTTACCATTACCATCACCCACAACTGTTAGTGCAGTGAAGCTAAAGATACGACCGCCTTTAACTACTTTAGAAACACGATTAACTGCAATCAATTTCTCTTGCAGATCGTCTTTTTGCTGAGCTTCTAATTTAGCCATTTTTATAACCCCTTAGAACTTCAGGCCAGCTTCACGAGCGGCATCTGCTAGTGCAGCTACACGACCATGATACTTGAAACCAGAACGGTCGAACGCAACTGTTGCTACGCCCTTCTCGATCGCACGCTCAGCAACAATTTTACCTACTGCTTTAGCCGCATCAACGTTACCGGTACTCTTTAGTAGCTCTTTAACCGCTTTTTCAACGGTTGAAGCAACTGCCAACACCTGAGCTTCAGGATTAATCACCTGAGCATAAATGTGACGCGGTGTACGATGTACAACCAGACGATTCACGCCCAGCTCTTGGATCTTCTTACGTGCACGTAACGCGCGACGTAAGCGAGATGTTTTCTTATCCATATCGCGTTACCTACTTCTTCTTAGCCTCTTTACGGCGTACTACTTCGTCGTCATAACGAACACCCTTGCCTTTGTAAGGCTCTGGTGGACGGTATCCGCGAATGACAGCAGCAACCTGACCAACTTCTTGTTTATCGACGCCCGAAAGCACGATTTCAGTTTGGCTAGGACACTCTGCAGTAACGCCTGCGGGCAGTTTGTGTACTAATGGATGTGAGAAACCTAATGTTAAATCTAAGTCACTACCAGCAATCTTTGCACGGTAACCTACACCAACTAGTTTAAGTTTTTTCACAAAACCTTGAGATACACCAACAACCATATTGTTTACTAGTGCACGTGCAGTACCAGCCTGAGCCCAAGCGTTAGCAACGCCTTCGACAGGTAGGAACTTTACTTCTGCATCTTCGATAACAACATTTACCGCATTGTTGATTACTCGAGTCAGACTTCCTTTACTGCCTTTAACAGTTAAGGTCTGTTCGTTTAAAGTCACCTCTACGCCAGCAGGAACAGTGACTGGTGCTTTTGCAACACGAGACATTTCTAGCTCCTTACGCTACGTAGCAGATAACCTCGCCACCCGTGCCATTTTGGCGGGCGGCGCGATCAGTCATCAAGCCTTTAGAAGTGGACACAATTGCGATACCCAGACCGCCCATCACCTTTGGTAACTCGTCTTTACCTTTGTAAATACGAAGACCAGGGCGACTTACACGCTGGATAGTCTCAACGACTGGTTTGCCTTGAAAGTACTTTAATGTAATTTCTAATTCAGGCTTAGCTTCATCTGCTACGGCGTATTCAGTAATGAAACCTTCATCTTTAAGTAATTTCGCAATTGCTACTTTTAACTTAGCTGAAGGCATCTTAACAGATACGTGGTTAGCAGCTTGGCCGTTACGAATACGGGTTAACATATCCGCAATAGGATCTTGCATGCTCATATTAGCTTACTCCGTGACAAGTGCTTACCAGCTGGCCTTACGCAGACCAGGAACTTCACCACGCATGGTTGCTTCACGTAATTTAATACGGCTTAAGCCGAATTTACGTAGGAAACCATGTGGGCGACCAGTTTGATTACAGCGGTTGCGTTGACGCGCAGCGCTAGAATCACGTGGTAGAGCTTGTAACTTAAGTACGGCATCCCAACGATCTTCTTCAGAAGTTGCAGGGCTGCTGATTATAGCCTTAAGTGCTAAACGCTTTTCAGCATATTTAGCTACGAGCTGCGCACGTTTTGCTTCACGTGCTTTCATAGATGTTTTTGCCATTATGCTACCCTTATTTCTTGAATGGGAAGTTAAAAGCGTCTAACAAAGCACGACCTTCTTCATCATTCTTCGCAGTAGTAGTGATAACAATATCCATACCACGAATTTTATCGATTTTATCATAATCGATTTCTGGGAAGATGATCTGCTCACGCACGCCCATTGCGTAGTTACCACGACCGTCAAACGCTTTTGCGCTTAAGCCACGGAAATCACGAATACGTGGTATTGCAATGTCAACTAAACGCTCTAAAAATTCCCACATACGCTCACCGCGTAGGGTCACTTTACAGCCAATAGGGTAGCCTTCACGGATTTTAAAACCAGCAACTGATTTACGAGCAACAGTTACAATTGGTTTCTGGCCAGCGATTGCAGTCATGTCACGGAGCGCGTGCTCCATAACTTTCTTATCTGCAACAGCTTCGCCCACACCCATGTTTAGGGTGATTTTTTCAATCCGAGGGACTTGCATGACACTGCTGTAACCGAACTTTTTAGCTAGTTCAGCGACTACAGTCTCTTGATATTTATCATGCAGTTTCGCCATCGTTTACTCCAAATTACTTAACGAGTTCGCTGTTCGACTTAAAGAAACGGACTTTTTGGCCGTTTTCAAATCGGAAACCAACACGATCTGCCTTGCCTGTGGCTTGGTTAAAGATCGCAACGTTTGATGTTTGAATCGGTGCTTCTTTCTCGATAACGCCGCCAGTCACACCCAATTGAGGGTTAGGTTTCTGGTGCTTTTTAACAAGATTGAGGCCTTCAACAATTAACTTACCAGTAGGTAGAACTTGAGAAACCTTACCGCGGCTACCCTTGTCTTTACCTGCTAATATAATTACTTCGTCTTCACGACGGATTTTAGCTGCCATTTGAAGCTCCTTACAGTACTTCTGGTGCCAGCGAGACAATTTTCATGAATTTATCATTACGCAATTCACGTGTCACTGGGCCAAAGATACGAGTACCAATCGGTGCAAGGTTTGCGTTAAGCAATACCGCTGCATTCCGATCGAAGCGAATGACAGAACCGTCTGGACGACGTACGCCTTTCTTAGTACGGACTACCACCGCGTTATATACATCACCTTTCTTCGCTTTAGCGCGAGGAATCGCTTCTTTAACAGAAACTTTGATAATGTCGCCGATACCGGCATAACGACGATGAGAGCCACCCAAGACCTTAATACACTGAACTCTGCGTGCGCCGCTGTTACATGCGACGTCTAGAGTCGATTGCATTTGGATCATTTCAAGTGCTCCGCTATCGTTACTACACAATCCCACTATGGGAGTATATTTTGAACCAAAATCAAGCAATAATTTACTCAAAATTGGCGCGCAAGTATAACACACATTTTTGGAATGCATAGCAAAAAATACAAACGGCCCCAAATGCTGGAGCCGTTTACGTTAACCTAATAAAAATTAGGCTTTTGTTACTACTTCAGCTAGTGTCCAAGACTTAGTCTTAGATAGAGGGCGGCACTGGCTAATAGCCACGAAATCGCCTTCATTACACTGATTAGTTTCGTCATGTGCATGGATCTTAGTAGTACGCTTAATGTACTTCCCATAAATAGGATGTTTCACTTGGCGCTCAATAGCAACAGTAATAGACTTGTCCATTTTGTTGCTAATTACTTTACCTTGCAAAGTACGGATTTTATCAGACATTACGCACCTGCCTTAGAAGTAATAATGGTCTTAACACGTGCAATGTTACGACGCACTAGTTTCAACTGATTCGTTTGAGTCAACTGACCAGTAGCGTGTTGCATACGCAGGTTAAACTGCTCACGCAGCAGACCAAGTAATTCAGCGTTAAGTTCTTCAACGCTCTTTTCTCTTAGTTCGCTCGCTTTCATTACATCACCGTCTTAGTTACGAAGGTAGTCTTCAGAGGAAGTTTAGCAGAAGCTAAAGCGAAGGCTTCACGAGCCAACGATTCAGGAACACCACCCATCTCATAAAGAACCTTACCAGGTTGAATCTGACATACCCAGTATTCAACGTTACCTTTACCTTTACCCATACGCACTTCAAGAGGCTTAGAGGTAATTGGCTTGTCAGGGAAAACTCGAATCCAAATTTGTCCTTGACGTTTAACATGACGTGTCATGGCACGACGTGCAGATTCAATTTGACGTGCAGTTAAACGGCCACGGCCGACTGCTTTCAAACCGAAAGTACCAAAGCTAACTTCAGTACCGTTCGCTAGACCGCGGTTGCGGCCCTTGAACATCTTGCGAAACTTCATACGTTTAGGTTGCAGCATAAAAGTTTCTCCTATTTACCACGAGGCTTACGCTTAGGTTGCTGCTTCGGCTCTTCAATAGCTGGAATTAAACCATCTAGAACTTCGCCTTTGAAGATCCAAACTTTAATACCAATCACACCATACTGCGTGTGACTTTCTGCGGTTGAATAGTCGATATCAGCACGCAAAGTATGCAAAGGTACACGACCTTCACGATACCATTCTGCACGCGCGATTTCTGCGCCGCCTAAACGGCCGCTCACTTGAACTTTGATACCTTGAGCACCAATGCGCATTGCGTTTTGAACTGCGCGCTTCATAGCACGACGGAACATAACACGACGCTCTAACTGCTGAGCAATAGAGTCAGCAACGAGCTTAGCGTCTAATTCAGGCTTACGGATCTCAGCGATGTTGATTTGAGCAGTAGTGCCAGTGATTTTAGACACATGTGCACGTAATACTTCAACGTCTTCACCTTTCTTACCAATCACAATACCTGGACGGGCAGTGTGAATGGTAACGCGGATGCTTTTCGCTGGGCGTTCAATGACAATCTTAGATACTGATGCGGCTTTTAACTTTTCAGTTAAATATTGACGCACTTCCCAGTCGCTGTTCAGATTATTTGCATAGTCTGACTTATCTGCGTACCAGGTAGAGATCCAAGGCTTAGTGATACCCAGACGGATACCATTAGGATGTACTTTCTGTCCCATTGCTCTCTTCTCCTAGCGATCTGCTACAACCACAGTAATGTGGCTGGTACGCTTCATGATACGATCAGCGCGGCCTTTAGCACGTGGCATGATACGCTTCATTGTTGGGCCTTCATCTACGAAGACGGCTCCAACTTTAAGCTCATCAATGTCAGCACCTTCGTTGTGTTCGGCGTTTGCGATAGCTGAGTCAAGTACTTTTTTTACTAGTACGGCGGCTTTCTTGGGGCTGAATGTCAAAATCTCGAGCGCCTTAGAAACAGGCAATCCGCGAATTTGATCAGCAACTAGACGGGCCTTCTGCGCAGACGTACGAGCAAAACGATGTTTAGCTAAAACTTCCATCTTATTCCTCCCGTATTAACGCTTCTTCGCTTTCTTATCTGCAGCATGGCCGCGATAAGTGCGAGTTGGTGAAAATTCACCAAGCTTGTGGCCGATCATTTCGTCAGTTACGAACACAGGTACGTGCTGACGACCATTATGGACAGCGATGGTCAACCCAATCATATTAGGGATGATCATTGAGCGACGAGACCAAGTCTTAATTGGCTTTTTGTCTCCCGCTTCCATCGCTTTCTCTACCTTCTTCAGCAAGTGCAGGTCAATGAAGGGACCTTTCTTGAGAGAACGTGGCATGGCGAATCCTCTTACTATTTATTACGACGACGTACGATGTACTTATCAGTGCGCTTGTTGCTACGAGTTTTATAACCCTTAGTCGGCACACCCCATGGACTCACTGGATGACGTCCACCAGAAGTACGGCCTTCACCACCACCATGTGGATGGTCTACTGGGTTCATTGCAACACCGCGAACTGTAGGGCGTATGCCTCTCCAGCGCTTAGCACCTGCTTTACCTAACTGGCGTAGCATGTGTTCGGCATTACCAACTTCACCAAATGTCGCGCGGCAATCTACTGGAACTTTACGCATTTCGCCAGAGCGAAGACGTAGAGTTGCATAAGCACCATCACGAGCAACAACTTGTACATAAGCACCAGCTGAACGTGCGATTTGAGCGCCTTTACCAGGCTTCATTTCGACAGCGTGTACAACACTACCTACTGGAATGTTGCGTAACGGTCTAGCGTTACCAGTCTTGATTTCTGCATCCAAGCCAGATTGGATTGGGTCGCCAGCTTTCATGCCTTTTGCAGCAAGAATATAACGACGCTCACCATCTGCATACAGTACTAACGCAATGTGCGCTGTACGGTTTGGATCGTATTCAAGACGTTCAACTTTCGCAGGGATACCATCTTTGTTGCGTTTAAAGTCAACAATACGATAGTGCTGCTTATGTCCACCACCTACGTGGCGTACAGTGATACGGCCAGTATTATTACGGCCACCACTTTTAGATTTTTTCGCCAACAGGCCAGCAAAAGGTTTACCCTTATGCAGGTCCGTATTCACCACTTTAACTACGTGGCGACGACCTGGAGAGGTTGGCTTACACTTAATAACTGCCATGATAATTCTCCTTTGCTTATTCAGCGCCGCCGACGAAATCGATTTCAGCACCAGCAGCTAAAGTAACATAAGCTTTTTTCCAATCGATACGACGACCTACACGGCCACCGGTACGCTTGGTTTTGCCTTTATTAACTAAAGTGCGAACAGAATCAACTTCAACTTCAAATAGCTTCGCTACTGCAGCTTTAATCTCTGCTTTAGTTGCATCGATGGCTACGCGGAAAACTACAGTGTTGTTTTTCTCAGCAAGCACAGTACTCTTTTCAGAGATATGTGGACCAAGAATAACTTTTAGCAAACGTTCTTCGCGGATCATGCTAGCATCTCCTCGATTTGCTTCACTGCATCAGCAGTAACAAGAACAGTGTTGAATGCGATTAGACTAACTGGGTCAAGACCCGCTACGTCACGCACGTCAACTTTGTATAAGTTGCGAGCTGCTAAGAATAAATTCTCATCAACTTCTGCAGTAACAATTAGAACGTCTTCTAAGTTCATTGCTTTCAGTTTAGCTTTCAGCTCTTTAGTTTTAGGAGCTTCAACACCAAACGATTCAACAACAACTAAACGCTCTTGACGTACCAATTCAGAGAAAATGCTCTTTAGAGCACCACGGTACATCTTCTTGTTAACTTTTTGGCTGTGATCTTGTGTTTTAGCAGCGAATGTTACGCCACCGCCACGCCAGATTGGGCCTTTAACACTACCGGCACGAGCGCGGCCTGTGCCTTTCTGGCGCCAAGGCTTTTTGCCTGAGCCAGTTACTTCCGCACGAGTCTTTTGAGCACGAGTGCCCTGACGCGCGTTTGCAGCATATGCTACAACTACCTGATGAACCAATGCCTCGTTAAAGTCACGGCCGAAGGTAGTTTCGGAAACTTCAAGAGCGCTCTGGGCGTCTTTCAATACCAATTCCATTACTATCTCCTCAGACCTTAAGCTTTAACTGCTGGCTTGATAATCAAGTCACCATTGGTAGCGCCTGGAACTGCGCCGCGTACTAACAACAAGTTACGCTCTGCATCAACACGTACTACGTGTAGATTTTGAGTTGTTACTTGCTCAGCACCCATATGGCCTGACATTTTCTTGCCTTTGAATACACGACCAGGCGTTTGGTTCTGACCGATAGAACCATTCGAACGGTGTGCCAAAGAGTTACCATGTGTCATATCTTGAGTACGGAAATTCCAACGCTTAACACCGCCTTGGAAGCCTTTACCTTTAGATTGACCAGTAACGTCTACTTTCACTGTCTCAGCGAAAATATCAACATTAATTTCAGCACCAACTTCAATGCCTTCGCCTTCACCATCTGCTAAACGCATTTCCCACAAACCACGACCGGCTTCTACGCCGCCCTTGGCAAAGTGACCTGCTTCTGCTTTAGTGATGCGATTGGCTTTTTTGGTACCAGTAGTCACTTGAAGTGCACGGTAACCGTCAGTTTCTAAAGTTTTCACTTGAGTAACACGGTTGCCTGCAATCTCGATTACTGTTACAGGGATTGACGTACCATCTTCAGTGAAGATGCGAGTCATACCCACTTTACGACCAATAAGACCGATAGCCATCTCTCAAACCTCTTCTAAGGATCTCAATTAACCTAAGCTAATCTGAACGTCGACACCAGCCGCAAGATCTAAACGCATTAACGCGTCTACAGTCTTTTCTGTTGGCTCTACGATGTCAACTAAACGCTTGTGGGTACGAATTTCGTACTGATCACGAGCATCTTTATTAACGTGCGGAGAGATCAAAACGGTATAACGCTCTTTGCGAGTAGGTAGTGGAATTGGACCACGAACCTGCGCGCCTGTACGCTTAGCAGTTTCAACGATTTCCGCTGTAGACTGATCAATTAAACGATGATCAAAGCCTTTCAAGCGGATACGGATTCTTTGGTTCTGCATTGACCAGAGCTCCTAAAATGGACATATAAAAAATCACCCTCTAGCTTCTTCCTAATGGAAAAGCAGAGCGAGATGATTTAACCGTTCGACTCCCAATCGGAGTCGCTGTGAAAATGAGTAACCTATTTGGTTAAACATTATAATTTACGCTACACTTGTCAGCGAGTGGGCAATTATACAGATCTTCTTTCTAAGATCAAGCCCATTGTGTAAATAGTCTTCAAAAGTCTTTTTACAATCAACTGCGGCGCATTTTACACATTCTATGAACGAATGCCAGCATTGATTATTAAATTTTAAAAATAAAAAAGGAAGCCTAAGCTTCCTTTTTTAGTGTTCACTAAAGTCGCTATTACGCGATGATTTTAGCTACAACACCTGCACCAACTGTACGGCCACCTTCACGGATAGCGAAACGTAAA
>NZ_JACJFJ010000015.1:0-32221 GCF_014164545.1 Shewanella sp. SG41-3 | reverse complement strand
GTGGTGCCTTATATGTTTATTTTCTTATGTTAATAAATGTTAATAGACTGAGTTAATACAGTGTAATTTGCTAAATTATTGATTTTAATGGGATTGGTTTAAGTCAAATTAATTATCAATCTTGATGTCAAGTGTGATGTTGTTCACATGTTGCCCTTATTGACTAAAGGTTTTTTATTCATTAATAATGTTTTTCAATGATTGGCACTGACCAATTATTCATAATTAAAAATATAACGACTTGTTTTATTTTATTCCAAGTTATAGGGAGTTTATTCATGAGTTCAGTCACATTAACTGCTAAGGCAATTCGCCGTAGTTTAATAGCTGTAGCAGCAACAAGTGTCGCGACAACAGGCTTATTTTCTTCAGTAGCATTTGCTGCCGACGAACAGAAAGTTGAAAGAATCGAAGTAACGGGTTCTCGTATCCAACGTCAAGACATGGAAACAGCTTCTCCAGTAACCATCATTTCTGCTGAAGCTATTCGCGCAGAAGGTTTCACTTCAGTTGACCAACTACTTCAAGCTCAAACCTCAATGGCTGGTGCCGCTCTAGGTTCTAGTTCAAATAACGGTTCAGATGGTATTGCACAAGTTGACTTACGCGGCATGGGTTCTCAACGTACGCTAGTGTTATTAAACGGCCGTCGTATGGTTAACTCTGGTTCAGGTGCAGACAGTTCTGTCGATTTGAACTCTATTCCTGTATCTATGATCGCTCGCGTTGAGATCTTAAAAGATGGCGCTTCTGCGGTATACGGTTCTGATGCTATTGCTGGTGTTGTTAACATCATCACCAAGAAAGACTTCGAAGGCTTCCAATTCGATCTTAACGGTAGCACTACTAGCGAAAGCGACGGTGAGACAGGTGAGTTAAGCGGTTTATACGGTTTCAATACTGATGGCGGTAACTATACTGTCGGTGCTGCGTATTCAAAACGTGAAAGCGTTATTCAGTCAGATCGTAGCTGGACAGAGCCAGGTGCAAGTTCATTTTTACCTACTGGTTCATTAGGCGGAAAAGTACGCAATGACGCTGGTGAATGGGTTGCTCGTTCTACAGGTTATGACTACACCACGAGCAGTTATTACCAAACACCAAACGAGCGTTACAGCTTGTTTGCTAATATGATTCAAGAGTTAGACAATAATTTGGTGCTAAGTGGTGATGTTCTTTACACTAAACGTAAGTCTGATCAGCAACTTGCTCCGCAACCTGCTGATGTTATGCTAAACGTATGTGGCGCTCCAGGTGTTGAAGCTGGCGCAGCATGTATTACTCTTGATTCTGCTATGACAGCCGGTGGTGTTGAAGCTGATGATACTGGTCGAGTCAATTACCGTCGTCGTACGACTGATGCTGGTCCGCGTATTTATTCTCAAGATACTGATACATTCCGTATCTCTGCGGCTTTGGCTGGTGAGTTTGATATCAATACCGGTATGAACTGGGATATCGCATACACTTACGGTAAAAACAAAGCTGATTCAAGCGTTGATAACTCAATCAATGCAACTAATCTTAAGCAATCTGTTTATGCTAACCAAGATGCATGGTTCACAGGTGTTCCATTAACGGGTGATATTGTTAATGACATTAGCTTTACCGATAATGCTAATGGTGGTAACGAGCAGCATGTTGTTTCTGCAGGCTTAAATGGTGAGTTGTTCGATGTAAGTGCTGGTGCAGTTGCTTTTGCTATCGGTGCTGAATATCGTTACGAAAGTGGTTTCTATAATCCAGATCCTGTAACAGTAGCTGGCGATAGTACTGCTGCTCAGCAAGATCCTACTGACGGCAACTACAATGTTTTCTCTGTATTCGAAGAAGTTAGTGTTCCTTTTACCGAAAAATTAACCGGTGATTTTGCACTTCGTTATGACGATTACTCAACATTCGGTAAAGCATCTACTTGGAAAGTGGGCCTTACTTATGAAGCATCTGATGATTTAATGCTTCGTGGTGTAGCGGCTACAGGTTTCCGTGCACCTAGTATCAGCGAGTTATTTGGCGGTGATACCGGTTCATACGACTATTTAGATGATCCTTGGGGCAATGCTCAAGATCCACAGATCTTAACGCGTTATACTTCAGACAGTAACTTAAAAGCTGAAGAATCAGATTCTTACACAGCGGGTTTAGTTTACTCACCTAGCTATGTTGAAGGTTTATCTTTAACGCTTGATTACTGGCGCTTTAAAGTCACCAATGCTATTACACGTTTAGATGTTCAAGCGGGTCTTGATGCATGTTTTGCTAATGCTTCTGCTGCTGCATGTGAAACCTTTAACATTGGTCCAAATGGTGATTTGTCTAACTTAACAAATACGTTAACTAACGTAGGTAGCCAAGACACAAGCGGATTAGACTTTAACTTAGCTTATAACTTTGAAGCGTTATCGTTAGATTGGAAAATCAGCAACGATACAACTTACTTGATCAAGTTTGAGCAAGAAGATAACAACTACACCAACAATATTGATGGTAACTTTGGCGCGTATGCTCGTGTACGTAACAACTTCAATATTCAAGCTGGTCAAGACAGCTGGAGTGTTAACTACTTCAACCGTTACATTGGTGAAATGGACGACTTAAATACAGGCGATAAAGTGGATGCGATTCTGTACCACAACGTTGCCGGTACTTACTATGTTACGGACATGATTACCTTGAGCGCTGGCGTGAAAAACTTAACCAACGAAGAGCCATCACGCGTATCTAATGGTAGTGACGGCGGTACTGTACCAGAAGTGTATGACACTATCGGTCGTCAGTACTACGGTGGCGTATCTGTTAAGTTCTAAATAACAGAGACACATAAAACAGTCTGATATTAATACTGTTTATTACGAAAGGCCTACATTTATGTAGGCCTTTTTTATGATGATGATTTTATAATGGATAGCTAGGTTGCAGATCTATGTGTGCTTTACAGACGTTAATGGCTAGTGATCTAAGCGTAATTCATGCCGATGTTCTCGACGAAATTTTTGTTCGCATTGAGTGCAACGTTGTTCCGTTGGATCTGTGATTAGGCGATATGCTTCTATGTCGACTTCACAATCTGAGCAAAGCCCATATAAACCCAGTTCAAGTTGACAATATGCAGCATCTAGCCGCATCAGCCGAGTAAAAATATCGGTGTCGGCGAGTTTTACTTGTGGTAGATAATCAATTAGTTGCCCAAGAGGGGTTTGCATTGTGACATGAGCAACTTCAGTCGATTTTAATGAATCCTTAATAACGAGCATTAACTCACGTCTCAAAATAAGTTCAAGTTGTTGAAGTTTTTGCTTTATATCCTGAGAATTGTGCAACTGAGATAACCTTAACTGACTATGCCAATGTAGATAATCTATTTTAAGCACAAATAGAGCCGACGTTATGACGAAGATCAATTCTCGATTAGATTTTTGAGATAAAAACATGAATAATAATTTACTTTTTATTCATGTTAGCCAAGGTTAATGCTCTGTGCTGGAGAGGCTCTAGGGGCTTTATTAACGAATAGGTGGTGAATCAATCACCCTATATAGAACACTGATAATAATATTGCGCTATCAACTTTGCTTAGGATAAACACAGTTTAACGAGGTGAATGACATAACCCAATCAAACTGCGTTAGATCCCAGCCTAGATCCACGATATTGCTAGTCTATAACAGTGCGCGATGAGCGTTTTGTAAGGTATTAACGATTTCTTCGGTTGTTTTAAACACTCGCAATTCTCTAAATAAAGTATCCGCTTCTGGGTATTGACGATTTAAGTAACTAAACCATTGTTTAATCCGTGAGGGATAATAGTCCGACTTTCGTCCGGTGAGTTCTTTGTCACTATAAGCCATGAGTAAACTTAATGTTTGTTGCCAGCTAAACGGGATTGCACCGGTTTTAATGGTGTCACCTAAGTTCGGTAGCGATATAGCACCTCGGCCAATCATTACACTGTCACAACCAGTTACGTCCATACAACGTTGCGCATCAGCAGCATTCCAAATCTCTCCATTAGCAATAACGGGAATAGGCAGGCGTTTTCTGACTTCGGTAATGTATTCCCAATAAGCAGGGGGCTTATAACCGTCGGTTTTACTGCGAGCATGAATTGCCAGCTCTGTTGCGCCGGCTTCATACACAGCTAAGGCATTTTCCATAAATAACGACTTATCTTCGTAACCTAAACGGATTTTGGCAGTAACTGGATGTTCTGACGGTACAGCATCGCGCATGGCCCTAACAATGTTATAAATATTCTCTGGGTATTGCAGTAACACTGCGCCGCCTTTACTTTTATTGACGGTTTTTGCTGGGCAACCAAAGTTTGCATCAACGCCGTTTGACCCTAGTTCTATGGCTCTAATGGCATTTTGTGCCATCCACTCTGGTTCTTGTCCTAACAACTGAACACGAACTGGTGTACCTGATGCAGTTAAACCTTGATGATGTAACTCTGGACACAGTTTGTAGAAGACTTTTTCAGGTAATAGTTGATTGACTACCCTGACAAATTCCGTCACCACCAAGTCAAATGGATTGATGGCTGACAAAATTTCACGCATATGGTCATCTACCACACCTTCCATCGGAGCTAAAATAACGCGCACAATACACCTTGCTGCAGTAAAAAGTGGGCTATTTTAACGTGTTTATTATCGGATAGCAGCACTAAATAGTGCCATGACCATCTTTGTCTCGACGTTAAGTAAATTATTATTAATAATCATATTGATATGATTGTTGTTGTGTCTATGTTAAATGTATATAGCGTTATTTTTAAGCTTGCCTAGCAACAATTAATGTTAATAAAATGGATTTTTTTCACATTTCGGATATTTTTTTGTAATAAACGTTACTAACGGCAGGTCTCTTTACACAAGCCGGCAATAATGCTGGTCAGCATTATAATCACGACTTAAGGATATAATTATTATGAATTCAATCAAACAAACTACGTTAGCTGTTGCGTTAGGTTCAGTTGTAATGACGGCTGGTTTTTCGGCGCAAGTAGAAGCAAATCCATTTGGTTTTCAACAATTAACTTCTGGTTACCAACTTGATGGCGGAGAAGGTAAGTGTGGTGAAGGCAAATGTGGCGACATGAAAAAATCAGCGGAAAAAGCGGCTGAAGGTAAATGTGGCGACATGAAACAGTCAGCGGAAAAAGCGGCTGAAGGTAAATGTGGCGACATGAAGCAATCAGCGGAAAAAATGGCTGAAGGCAAGTGTGGCGACATGAAGCAATCAGCGGAAAAAGCGGCTGAAGGTAAGTGTGGTGACATGAAAAAATCAGCGGAAAAAGCAGCTGAAGGTAAATGTGGCGACATGAAGCAATCAGCTGAAAAAATGACTGAAGGTAAGTGCGGCGGTCAAAAATAACAGTTTGCTTCTGTTTGATAATGCCTAGGCTTATCTAATACAATTAAGGCCTGAGATTCAGGCCTTAAATTTATCTGTTTTTTATCGAATATTTAGTTATATCAATACTTAAAAAACAATCATCAAGGACACGCATTATGTCTACAAATCATGCTCATGGCTTAGCCAATGTCGGTTTAGGGCTTCGTCGAGAAATGTTAGACGAATTTTGTCAGCATGTGCCTGCCGCAATTGAGTTTTTTGAGGTTGCGCCTGAAAATTGGATGACCCTAGGAGGTAAGTTTGGTCGTCAATTTGCTCAATTAACCGAACAACATCGTTTTTTTTGTCATGGATTATCTTTATCCATTGGTAGCCCGCAAGCTTTAGACGCTCAGTTTGTACACAAGATAAAACACTTTTTAGATCGGCATAACATCGATATTTATTCCGAACATTTAAGTTATTGTTCGGGAGCCGGTCACATGTACGATCTTATGCCGATCCCTTTTACTGACGACGCAGTGATCCATACAGCTAAAAGAATAAACCAGGTTGAAGAGATACTTGAGCGGCCATTTATTTTAGAAAATGTTTCCTTCTATGCAGCTCCTGGTGCACAAATGAGTGAAGTTGAGTTTGTTAATGCCGTTTTGCAAGAAGCTGACTGTAAGCTGTTACTTGATGTGAATAACATTTATGTTAATTCAATTAATCATCAATATGATGCTAATGCTTTTTTGGCGGCTATGCCGACCGAGCGGATTGAATATTTACACATTGCTGGGCATTATCAAGAAGACATTGATTTGGTTGTTGATACCCATGGTGCCGACATTATCGATCCTGTTTGGGGATTATTACAGCAATGCTATCAATTACACGGTGTACATCCCACACTGCTTGAGCGCGACTTTAACATTCCTAAAACCGACATTTTGCTCAATGAAATTAATCAAATCCATCAATACCAACAACAAGCTTTACGTCAGCAGTCATTACTGAGGAAGGCATAATGGGTTTTATGCAAGTACAGCAACAATTTATGGATTACATTCGTGATCCTAGCTTGCCATTACCAGAGGGTATTGAGCCTAGGCGGATGAATATCTATCGAGAGTTATTTTTTAATAATATCAGTGGTTTTGTCTCCAGTGCTTTTCCGGTACTTAACAGTCTATATCAGGATGAACAATGGCAAGCATTAGTGCAGAAGTTTTTTCGGTCTCATGATTGTCAAACACCAATATTTGTCGAAATTGCCAGTGAGTTTTTAGCGTTTTTGCAGCATCAATATCAAATCACACAAGATGACCCGATTTTCATGTTGCAGCTAGCGCATTATGAATGGTTAGAGTTATGTGTGGCAGTCGCGCCAGACACACCATCATCTCAGTTGCTCGTTTCTGGTGAGCTCGCCCAGCGGCGATTATGTTTGGCCACTTGTGCCAAGGTCGCGCAATACGCTTTTGATGTTCAACATATTAGTGTTGACTACCAACCCATTGAACCTACACCGCAAGCGAACTTTTTTTGTGTGTTTCGAGATTTAACTGAGCAAGTTGCTTTTTTGCAACTGACGCCTCTAAGCGCACAAGTATTGGCTTACATTGAGCAAATGAGCCTTTCTCAACAAGGTGTCACCGTAGAGGCGATTATTGTGTGGTTAAGTGAACACTACCCACAAATGTCCAATGACACCTTATTATCAGGCTGTTTACCTTTACTCCAACAATTGGCGCAAAAGGGGATTATTATTTCATCAACTTAGTCAAAATAGGCTTAAAAAATTTATGGTTTTTATTTTATAAAGATAGGTCTAAAATGAGCCACTTTTTGTGACTGGCCTCACACTTGCTGTTCGCTAAGTTAACCCAATGTTGACCTATCATAGCGAATGAAAGTGTTAAGCTATTGCAGTAACAACATCACCTGAATGTAGGAATAATCATGAGTCAGCCTTTTAAAGACCCGTTTAACATATTTTATTTCGTTGGTTTTATTTTGGTTTTATTAATTCCAACATTACCCGCGAGTCTTTCATGGTTGAAAGCAACAGGATTAATTTAACGCTAACTTCAGGTTAACCTGTCATGATGTGTCTACTAAACCACTCTGCTAGAGTGGTTTTTTGTTTCTGATGAGGGTGCTTATGGCGGTAAAACGTGGTTTTTTTCTAATAATAGGCCTGTGCAGTCTTGTTTTAGGCTTAATCGGTATTGCGTTGCCTTTATTGCCAACAGTCCCGTTTATTCTGCTAGCTGCTTTTTGTTTTTCCCGTTCAAATGATCGCTTGCACCATTGGTTAGTCAATCATCCATGGTTTGCCGAAGGTATTCGTCAATGGCAATCGAACAGGGCATTGAGTCGTCCTCTTAAGAAAAAAGCAATGTTGATGACCGTGCTAAGCTTTGGGGTTAGCATTGCCATTGTGCCGATTGTTTGGGTGAAAATGATGTTATTGTGCATGATGCTTTTTTTAGTATTTTTTTTGTGGCGGATCCCAGAGTTAGAATAATAAATCGTCAGTTAAGGTAAGCTAGTTGCAACTGAGATTAAACGGGCATAAGATCAGCTAAGTATTTTTACCAGAGTCCACCCGCAACGTGGACTTTTTTATTGCGTAATCACTTTTATAGAGTTAACTAAAATTATGATGAACCAAGACAGTTTAGCGCTTATTAAGCAAAGCATTAAAACCATTCCTGATTATCCAATACCAGGCATCATGTTCCGTGACGTCACGAGTTTGCTTGAAAATGCAGAAGCTTATAAAGCCACTATTGCGATTTTAGTGGCTCATTATCAATCAAAAGGTTTCACTAAAGTGGTTGGTACGGAAGCGCGTGGTTTTTTATTTGGTGCACCACTAGCTTTAGAGCTAGGTGTTGGTTTTGTACCTGTACGTAAACCAGGTAAATTACCCCGAAAAACCATTAGCCAAACCTATGATTTAGAATACGGTAAAGATACCTTAGAAATTCATGTCGATGCCATTAATGCCAATGATAAAGTGTTAGTGATTGATGACTTGCTCGCCACGGGTGGCACGATCGAAGCAACAGTAAAGCTTATCCGCCAACTTGGTGGTGAAGTGTCTCACGCTGCATTTGTAATTTCATTACCAGAAATTGGTGGTGAGAAGCGTTTGCAAGGTATGGGAATTGAAGTATTAAGCTTATGTGAGTTTGATGGTGAGTAAATAGTAAAATAAACTGCTATTTTATTAAGCAGTTAACTGTATTCTGCACTATCAAATACATGCTCAACAATAGCATGCCAGCCCTTGGCATGTTATTGTTAACCCCTTTATAGGGATTGACTCCCGATAGCTCTCTGTGGGGAATTTCATGTCTTACCAAGTACTCGCCCGCAAATGGCGTCCAGCTAAATTTGACCAAATGGTTGGCCAATCTCATGTATTAATGGCACTAACCAATGCATTGAGTCAGCAAAGGTTACATCATGCTTACCTGTTTACCGGTACGCGCGGTGTAGGTAAAACCAGTTTGGCGCGTTTATTTGCTAAAGGTCTCAATTGCGAAACTGGTGTAACGGCTACACCCTGTGGCGAATGTTCTAGTTGTATTGAAATTGCTCAAGGTCGATTTGTTGATTTAATTGAAGTCGATGCCGCTTCTCGTACTAAAGTTGATGATACTCGTGAGCTCCTCGACAATGTTCAATATCGTCCTTCACGTGGCCGTTTTAAAGTGTATTTAATTGACGAAGTACACATGTTATCGCGTAGCAGTTTTAATGCATTATTAAAAACGTTAGAAGAACCGCCCGAACACGTTAAGTTTTTACTGGCGACCACTGACCCGCATAAATTACCTGTTACCGTATTATCTCGCTGCTTACAGTTTAATTTGAAAAGTTTGTCGCAAGATGAAATTACTAAGCAGTTAGCGTATATCATCAGCCAAGAAAACCTACCTTTTGAGCCACAAGCATTGAGTTTATTAGCTAAAGCCGCTAATGGTAGTATGCGTGATGCGCTTAGTTTAACGGATCAAGCCATCGCTTTTGGTAGTGGTCAAGTCATGTTGACACAAGTACAAACCATGCTCGGCAGCATTGATGAAAAACATGTGCTGGCTTTATTAAAAGCCTTATGTGACGCTGATGTGGGTCCATTAATGCAAACCGTGTCAAAAGTATTAGCATTTGGTGCGGACGCAGAAGAAGTTCTGCGCAGTTTATTAGAGCTACTGCACCAAATTACCTTGACTCAGTTTGCCCCAGCCGCTGCGCAGCAATCATTGTTTAGTGAACAAATTTTAGCGTTTGCACAGCAATTAGCGCCTGAGCAAGTTCAGCTTTATTATCAAATGTTACTTAACGGTCGTAAAGATTTGGCTTTTGCACCTGATCCTAAATCAGGCTTGGAAATGGCATTATTGCGCGCCGTTGCATTCACCCCTGAAAAACAAGTAAAACGTTGGGTGACAACTACACCTGCAGATATTAATTTAAGCGTGATTGATCATGCTTTACCTCCCACGCAAGAGGTCATTGAAACAGGCCCAAAGCTTGATAATCAGTCTCAAGCGAATAGCGCGTTAGCAGCAACGATATTACCAGTTCAGGCAGAAGCTGCGGCGATGAATGTTGAGACTGACATTGACGAGGTTATTGATGATGAGCCAGCCGCAGCCTCACTAATAGCAGAACAAGCTTTATTGCTCAGCCAAGCACAAAGCCAAGGTTTTGATGAACAATCGCCCCAAAGCCGCGTTGATACCCAAAGCCGCGTTGATATAAGTTCAGCGGCGTTTGCTCATTCAACGGCTGATAATATTGCCGTGAGCACTGAAATCGGCGAATCAACTGCTTCAGACAGCAAGATTGATGCGCCTAAACATGACACCACTGAAGCGCAAGAGTTTTGTGAGCAACAGGCATTAGCTGTTAATCCCACAGATACAAGCAGCAAGAGCGATGTCGACGCCAATACCGCACAAGATAGTCAAGAAAATCAGCATGCTCAGGACGCAGATAATGGATCATTTGATGGTTATTCTTTTACGGATTATGATGCCTCTGATGAAGCATCAATGGAATACCAGCCGTCTGATCATGATGAATATATTGCTTTTTCGGCGTTAAATCAGACTCCAGAGACGAACCGTGTTAATACTGCAAAGGGCTTGATGTCTTCGCCGAAAACGGCGGATCATCATAGTGATGCTTCGGCTAGCAATAGTGTCGACAATAGTGTTGATAACAGCACTGACATTAGCAGCAAAAATGTCAGCCATAGCATTGAACAAGATTTGCTTCGCGCTGATGATTTAGACGACTTTCTTGACGAAGTACTCGCTAGTCGTGATTCTCTCATCGCTGATGTTGGGGCATTACAGCAAAAAGATGAACTCGCCAAAAAAGAAGCCACTAAATCAGTTTCTTCAAGAGTGATCAAACCATCCAATTCGCCGGTAGTAAACTCAGAACACTTAGCCGCTGAGCCTAAAACGCTTGAATCTACTGTGCCCAATACCAGTGCAGTGTTATCTGCTGTGGCCACTAAAAGCGACAATTCTCCGGCTATCAGTGATTATGATAGACCTCCTTGGGTCGCGCCCAAAGAGGGCGAACAAGTTAATGCATTTGCAGATGTTCAATCACATGATAAATCTGCCGTTGAAGCCACAATTAACCAGCCGAGCAATGTTTCTCAGCAGGTTAATCAACAAGATCTAAAGCCTGCTAGCGCTGTCGTCGCCGCTAACCCACAGAGCATGACAGAGCCTAAAATGACTCAATCGCATGCAGTGGCCCAGTTTGAGCCACATAGTATTCAAGGTGATGAGGTTGATTTGCACTGGTATAAAGTGATGACCCATGTTTCTGTTGGTGGTAGGGTGCGACAATTAGGTGTTAATTCAGTGTGCTCTGGTTTGTCCAATCCAATAGTGTTGGTCTTAAAACCGGATCAAAAACATTTGTCAGCGCAAACGGCTATCGATCAATTGCAAGTGGCGTTAACTGAATACCTTGAGCAACCGACTGAAGTACAGATCCAGATTGGCGTTGTACCAAAACGAGAAACACCGCTTGAGTTACGTAAGCGTTTTCACCGTGAACTTATCGCACAGGCGCAACAGTCTATTTTGCTTGATGATAAAGTGCAGTGGATGGTCCAGCGTTTATCAGCGCAATTAGACAGTGACAGTATTGAATATCCATCGGAGCAATTGGGGCAAATTGCCCAAGAGATTGCGCTTATTAGTGCCTCATAAATGAACAAATACGCTAATCTTGCTTGAGATGAAGTTATCTTCATCTCAAAAGTATCTCAGTAAGATTGCCAATCGAATTTATTTCAGTAAGATTAGCGTCATTATGGCGACTTGCTAACAACCTTAATTAGAGAGAGAAACGACTATGTTTGGTGGAAAAGGCGGTATGGGCAATTTAATGAAACAAGCCCAGATGATGCAAGACAAGATGGCTAAAGTGCAGGAAGAAATTGCGCGCACCGAAATGACGGGTGAAGCGGGTGCTGGCTTGGTTAAAGTAACCATGACAGGTAACCACAATGTGCGTAAAGTTGAAATTGATCCGAGTTTAATGGAAGACGATAAAGAGATGTTAGAAGATCTTATCGCTGCCGCCTGTAATGATGCAGCTCGTCGCATTGAAGAAAATCAAAAGACTAAAATGGCCGAAGTCACAGGGGGTATGCAACTACCACCTGGCATGAAAATGCCGTTTTAATCGCATTTATTTGCTAAAAAAGCTCAAGCATTAATGCTTGAGCTTTTTTATTTTCAGTCCAAAATATCTAAAGCTCGTTTAGCGCCCAAATGGATTAACCTTTGCATTCGAGCGCCGCACAGACAATAATCGCACTGCGTTGGTGTGACCGCAGATTGGCACAGCCTTTCATCTCGACAGTTTTACCCATGACATCAAAATAAGTTTAGTTATTAAGGTATTGGCAATTTATGAAATTTAGTCCTTTGGTTGATGAATTAATCCAATCTTTACGTGCACTGCCTGGCGTTGGGCCAAAGTCTGCGCAGCGAATGGCATTTCAATTACTTGAGCGTGAACGTAAAGTGGGTCTCAAGCTTGCCGATTCGCTCCAAAAAGCCATGTCAGAAGTTGGACATTGCCAAAGTTGCCGTACGTTCACCGAACAGGATTTATGCCTTATCTGCAGTAGCCATCGCCGGGTTAATTCGGGGATCATTTGTGTGGTTGAAACGCCTGCTGATGTGCTAGCGATTGAAGCGGGTGGACATTTTAATGGTCGATATTTTGTGCTGTTAGGACATCTGTCACCCTTAGATGGTGTTGGCCCTGAAGAGCTTGGTTTGGCTTTACTGGAACGTCATTTAACCTCTGATGATGTCAGTGAGTTAATCCTTGCCACCAACCCGACCGTTGAGGGGGATGCTACAGCACACTTTATTGCCGATATGGCCAGAAGACATAATGTTGTCATCAGTCGTATTGCACATGGTGTGCCTGTCGGAGGTGAGCTTGAATATGTCGATAGCACCACCTTAGCACTATCATTTAATGGTCGTATTCCACTGCTATAAATCGATGCTGTATTAAAACGAGCTTGTGCCAGCGGCTCCTTAATCGGGGTTGCTGGCATTTTTATTTAATCAAAGCTGAATAAATGGCTCAGTTAATGGCCATATCGAGGTGAATCAGCAACGATATTTGCCTGATTTGAGCATAACTGGCGATTTATTATTCAACAAGATGGAGTTGCCCCTTGAAAATAGTGTAACGTCCCCCATCTCTTGGTTAACGAAGATTTTTAAGGCGAGTTGATGTTTCGACTCGTGATTGATTTAACGTAACACCAAGGAAATTATTCATGTCACAACAAGAAACTCATGGCTTTCAAACCGAAGTAAAGCAACTTCTGCAATTGATGATCCACTCTCTGTATTCAAATAAAGAGATTTTCTTACGTGAGCTTGTCTCAAATGCGGCCGATGCAGCAGATAAACTTCGCTATTTAGCCTTAACAGATGATGCTTTATATGAAGGTAACGGCGATTTACGCGTGCGTGTTAGCGCCGATAAAGAAAAGGGCACAGTTACCATTTCTGATAATGGTATTGGTATGACCCGCGATAGCGTGATTGAACATTTAGGCACTATTGCAAAATCAGGTACCAAAGAGTTTTTCGGTAATCTTTCTGGTGAAGCGTCAAAAGATTCACAATTAATTGGTCAGTTTGGTGTGGGCTTTTACTCGGCTTTCATCGTGGCGAAAAAAGTTACCGTACGCACTCGTGCAGCCGGTCATGCTGCTAACGAAGGTGTATTGTGGGAATCTGAAGGCGAAGGTTCGTTTAATGTAGAAAGTATCACTAAAAATGAACGTGGTACTGAAATCGTGCTGCATTTACGTGATGAAGAAACAGAGTTTGCTGACGATTATCGTTTACGTTCTATTATCACTAAGTATTCTGATCATATCTCGGTTCCGGTGCAAATGTGGAATGAAGGCACACCTGAGTCAGATGGACCAGATGGCGAGAAGGTCGCGGCCACTGAAGGTGAATGGAAAGTGATGAACAAGGCCACCGCGCTTTGGACTCGTAACAAGTCAGACATTACTGAAGAAGAATACCAAGAATTTTATAAGCATATTTCTCACGACTATAGCGACGCATTAAAATGGTCTCATAATCGGGTTGAAGGTAAACAAGAATACACCAGTTTATTGTACATCCCAGCCAAAGCGCCTTGGGATATGTGGAATCGCGATCATAAGCATGGCTTAAAACTGTTTGTTCAACGTGTGTTTATTATGGATGAAGCAGAACAGTTTTTACCGACTTACTTGCGCTTCGTTCGCGGCTTAATTGATTCAAATGATTTACCATTAAACGTTTCTCGCGAAATTTTACAAGACAATCAAGTCACCACTGCAATGCGTGTAGGCATCACCAAACGTGTGCTTGGAATGCTTGAAAAGCTGGCGAAAGACGAGCCTGAACAATATCAGTCATTCTGGGCTGAGTTTGGCCAAGTGTTGAAAGAAGGCCCAGCAGAAGACTTTGCTAACAAAGAGCGCATTGCCGGTTTATTGCGTTTTGCTTCAACTGATAACAACTCAGCTGCGACAACTGTGTCATTAGAAGCGTATGTTGAGCGCATGAAAGAAGGTCAAGACAAGATTTACTATATTGTTGCTGACAGTCATGATGCTGCTGCTAACAGTCCTCACCTTGAATTGCTGCGTAAAAAAGGCATTGAGGTATTATTACTGTCTGAGCGTATCGATGAATGGTTAGTGAGTCACTTAACCGAATTCAATGGTAAGAAATTACATTCAGTTACGCGTGGTGATCTAGAATTAGGTGAACTTGAAGATGCTGCTGATAAACAAGCGCATGATAAAGTTGCCGAAGAGTCGAAAGATTTAGTTGAACGTGTAAAAGCGGCATTAGCAGACAGTGTATCGGACGTGCGCGTGACGTCTCGTTTAACTGACACTCCAGCTTGCGTTGTAGCCGGCGAAGGTGAAATGTCGACGCAGATGATTAAACTGATGCAAGCTGCAGGTCAGCCAGTACCAGAATCGAAACCAACGTTTGAGATTAACCCAACTCATCCTTTGGTTGAGCATTTGAATAACGAAACTGACGAAAAGTTATTTACTGATTGGGCTAATTTGTTGTTACAGCAAGCCTTGTTGTCGGAAAAAGGCAGTTTGGCCGATCCATCAGCGTTTATTAAACTCACCAATCAAATGTTATTGGCGAGTGTAAAATAATCTTGATTTAAGCACCAAAAGCGGACAATAAGTCCGCTTTTGTTTTTGTCATCCCGCGGAGGCAATATGGACTACCTCATTAATCTTACTAAAGATAATATTCAACACGTTGTTGATACCTCGATGCAAAAAATGGTGGTATTGGCATTTTGGACGCAACAACAGCCCGAAAGTGTGCAGATGTTGCAGACGCTGGAACTGTTGGCTAACGCCCAATCTGGGCGATTTATTCTTGCCAAAGTGGACTGTGAAACAGAGTTAGAAATCGCGAATTACTTCCAGATTCAAAATTTACCGACCACATTGATTTTAGATAAAGGAAGACCGATTGATGGTTTTGCTGGCGTGCAAAGCCAAGAGCAAATTAGTGACTTACTCGACAAACACTTACCGCCTATGTGGATACAAGCATTTGAAGACATTAAGCAACAATTAGCCCAAGGCGAGTTATCGTCTGAAGCCTTAACTAACATTGCTGAACAGTTAAAAACGATTTATGTCGATGCACAGCAAGCGGCTGAAGTGGCATTGATTATGACCGATGTAGCCTTACAGCTAGGTTTACTTGCTGAAGCAAAAGTATTACTTGCTCGTATTGGTTTGGCTGATCAAGACAGTTACTATCATAATTTAGTCGCCAAATTAGCCTTAGCGGAAGATGCAGCTGACACACCTGAAATTCGCCAATTACAGCAGAATGTTGCTGAGCATCCAGATGATCTTGATGCGGTAATCATTTTGGCCAAAGCATTAAATGCAGCTCATCGTAATGAAGAAGCTCTGGAGTTATTATTTACCATTTTACAAAAAGATCTTAATGCTGCAGAGGGTAAAGTCAAACAAGTCTTCATGGAAATCTTAACTGCGATAGGACAGGGCAACATGATAGCCAATCAATATCGCCGTAAATTATATACCTTGTTGTATTAAACAAATTGATGCCTTTTTGTTACAAGCCTTATTAGATTTAGGTCTAATGTCATAACAAAAGCGCTATTAAAACTGTGGCAGATGTGCGAAAATCGCCGCCCTAAAAAGAACATAAACTTAAAAGAGGACTTTTGAGATGCGCATTATTTTATTGGGTGCACCAGGTGCCGGTAAAGGTACCCAAGCACAGTTCATTATGGAACAGTATGGTATCCCACAAATCTCAACCGGTGATATGTTGCGTGCAGCTGTTAAAGCGGGCACTCCATTAGGTTTAGAAGCTAAGAAAGTAATGGATGCAGGTCAATTAGTGTCTGACGATCTTATTATTGGTTTAGTGAAAGAGCGTATTGCACAAGCCGACTGTGAAAAAGGTTTTCTATTAGACGGTTTCCCTCGTACCATCCCACAAGCAGATGCAATGGCTGAAAATGGTATTGAAATCGATCATGTTATCGAGATTGATGTGCCAGACGAAGAAATCGTTAAGCGCATGAGCGGACGTCGTGTCCATTCAGGCTCTGGCCGTGTGTACCATATCGTGTTCAATCCGCCTAAAGTGGAAGGTAAAGACGACGTCACTGGTGATGATTTAGCGATTCGCCCTGATGATGAAGAAAGTACAGTTCGTAAGCGCTTGGGTATTTATCATGAGCAAACTAAGCCATTAGTTGCTTACTATGGCAAAGTTGCAGAAGCCGGTAACACTCAGTACAACAAGTTTGACGGTACTCAATCTGTCAGTAAAGTGAGCGAGCAACTGGCTAGTGTATTAAAATAACCGCTGCTCAGCGTCTGAATAAAAAGCCTGCTTTGCAGGTTTTTTTATGGCGAATAAAAGGTAACGGTGTAACCGCTCGTCTCCCTTATGACGTTTTTCTCGCAGTCCTTATCGTGGTCTGCCCGGCGTTATGGGGCTAAACTCTCGTAAACTGCACAGATAATCTCATCGAAGCGTATTTAAACCACGAATATGATAAAAGTGATGTAAAATTGGCGCTTACCTATGATAAAATTTGCCGCCATTTTCGCGGACGATACCTTATTCAACATTGAATGAGTGTCAGTGGTCAATCATTTCACACTTGCATGGACGCAACGCTACGAGAGCCCCATATGAAGTTTCCTGGTCAACGTAAGTCTAAGCATTATTTCCCTGTAAACAGCCGTGATCCATTGTTGGCTCAACTTACGCAGCAGCCACAGCCTTTTTCTACCTATATTTGCGGTATTGATCAAACCTTGGTTGATATAGAGGCAAAAGTAGAAGACGAATTACTTGAACGCTATGGCTTGCCTAAAGGCAATTCAACTCTCATTAATGATGAACAAGCCCATAATTTGTATCATGAACTAAAATCCAATGAGATGATCAGCGATGAATTTGCCGGTGGTACTATTGGTAATACAGTACACAATTATTCAATCTTAGCGGATGATCGTTCAGTGCTTTTTGGCGTGATGAGCCAGCATATTATGGTCGGCAGTTACGCTTATCGCTATTTATGTAATACTTCATCAAAGGTTGACCTTAATTTTTTACAACCAGTTGATGGTCCAATTGGCCGTTGTTTTACATTGGTTTCCGACTGTGGTGAACGCACTTTTGCGATTAGCAAAGGCTGTATGGATAAGCTTACCCCTGAATACATTGATAAAGAAGTTGTGCAGGGCAGTTCAGCATTAGTGTTAACGGCTTACTTAATGCGTGCAAGCGATGGCGATGGCATTACCGATGCCGCAATGACGGCAATCAATTACGCTAAAGAAGCCGACGTGCCAGTAGTGTTAACCTTAGGTACGCGCTTTTTAATTCAAGAAGATCCTCAATGGTGGCAAAACTTTATTCGAGAGCACGTCACTATCTTAGCCATGAATGAAGATGAAGGCGAAGCGTTAACGGGCTTTAAAGACCCACTGCTTGCCAGTGAAGTTGCGCTTGAATGGTGTGACATGGTGTTAACCACTGCTGGTGCAATAGGGCTTTATACCGCAGGTTACACTGACGATAATGAAAAGCGCGAAACCAGCCATACTTTACTACCAGGCGCCATTCCTGAATTTAATCGTTACGAATTCTCTCGACCTAAATTGCAAGCCGATTGTGATACCCCAATAAAAGTCTACGCCCATATTGCGCCTTATATGGGCGGCCCAGAATTAATCCGTAATACCAATGGTGCTGGCGATGGCGCATTGTCAGCGCTTTTACATGACCTATCAGCCAATACGTTCCATAAAACCAATATACCTGGTTCAAGCAAACATAAACGAGACGGTTTATGTTATTCATCATTTTCTCAATTATGTAAGTACGCTAATCGGGTTGCATATGAGGTGTTAGCACAACATAGTCCTCGTTTGTCTCGTGGTTTACCTGAGCGAGAAGACAGTCTCGAAGAGTCTTATTGGGAACGTTAATAAATTGTCGATAAAAAAAACGATAATGCAGCATCATTATCGTTTTTTTTTGTGTAGATTTTTATAGAATAGATATCGAGTCAGAATCTTAATCAGCAATCAGGAGCGTCACGTGAAAGGACAAATCTTAAGAGAGATGCAAGTACTTAAGGCTATTGAGCCTGAGTTTGAAGTTCAGCGTCGTGTTGCTTTTATCAAATCTAAGTTAAAACAAGCCCAAACTCATTATTTAGTGCTGGGCATCAGTGGTGGTGTAGATTCATCTTTAGCCGGTCGACTCTGCCAATTAGCGGTAGATTCTCTTAATCAAGAGCTTGGTGAAGCATCTTATCAATTTATTGCAGTTCGTTTGCCTTATCAAATTCAAAAAGATGAAGATGAAGCACAAATGGCATGTCGATTTATTCAACCATCAAAACAAGTCACGGTGAATATTGCCCAAGGTGTTATTGGTGTACATCAAGCGACCTTAGTTGGCTTAGCTGAAGCCAATATCGCTTTAGCCGACGAAAACAAGATTGATTTCGTCAAAGGTAATGTTAAAGCCAGAATGCGGATGATAGCTCAATATCATATTGCAGGGTTAGTCGGTGGCTTGGTCGTTGGTACTGACCATAGCGCAGAGAATATTACCGGCTTTTATACCAAGTGGGGCGATGGTGCATGCGATTTAGCCCCATTATTTGGTTTAAATAAGCGCCAAGTACGTCAGTTAGCCGCTTATTTGGGCGCACCCGATTTACTAGTTAAAAAAGCACCTACCGCCGATTTAGAAGACAATAAACCTCAACTTGAAGATGAAGTCGCTTTAGGGCTAACCTATGATCAAATCGATGACTTTTTAGAAGGCAAAGATGTTATCCAATCTGTGGAAGACAAACTTGTAGGTATCTATCAACGGACTCAACATAAGCGCGAACCGATCCCGACTATTTATGATTAACGCCTTGTTACTGATGCGATGGCATCTGCTGTCGCGTCAGTTCAATAAGCGCATTAGAATATTGTCGATAATCTAAATATGGCGTCAGCAATACGGTTTGCTGATGCAGTATTTTTTGCTGTTGATCTAGAGCGATATACTGACTAGCATCTAGTATTCCCATTCGATGTTGTACTTCTTTACCACACAATATATGCCAACATTGACTAGAGAATGCCTGGTTTTTATTCTCATCAATGTAGGGGTTAACAATGCGTAATTGGCAGCGTAAACGCCGAGCAGGATCCCTGTGTTTATCCTTTGTTTGAGTGTCATTAGGTTGGCTAAACAGCTGATCACGGATCAACTTCCAATGAATCCCTTTTTCAATATTGATATCGGGCTCTAAACAGCAAATTTTGGCCATAATAGTAACAATTTTACGCCAGTGATTACCATTGAGATCCACCAGTTGTGTTATTGCATTAGCATCATAAGCACACCAATGTGCCGGTAAAGCTGGCGGGGTTGGTAGATAAAAAATAATATCGGGATTCATCGGTCCCCAGACATGGCTAAAGCAATCAGATGACATGTTATTTCCACAATCGTTAACGGCTAATATGGCGAAGTAGTGACTCATTACTTAAGCTGAGTGGCAATTTTTATTATGTTAAATTTATGGTGTCTTATACTACTTAGTTGTTCTCAGTAAGTGTACTCACTACTTATACAAGATGTTTATCGGTAGTCTTTATTTATAAGGTTGTTATGCGTGCAATTGTGATTGGGTCGACGAAACATTTTTTATTTGCCGCATTTTATGGTGCATTAGGTATTGCTTTAGCATTAATTATTACAGGCGTTTGGCTACTTAATGCGCGGCCTAATTTGTCATTATGGCACACAATACATCTTACTTCGGAATATCATCAACAAGCAGGTTTAACCGATTTTAGTCAATATTTACAATTAGAAGATAAACTATTTGCTGAAGTCGATCAGCAAGTATACCGCCAATATCAACCTGAAATAGCGTCGCCTATTAATCGTTATGAGCGTCATAGTTTGTCTGACCCTGGATTATGGCAGCAAAATTGGAACCGTTCATTTGAATGGAAAAGTCCTCAAGCTGAGTTTGGTCTATTACTGCTTCACGGTATGTCTGACTCACCCTATGTGCTATCGCATCTTGCACAACACTACCAACATCAGGCACATGTTCTAGGCCTGCGTTTGCCTGGACACGGAACCATTCCTTCCGGATTAACCGATATTACTTGGCCTGATCTTGCTGGGGCTGTGTCACTGGCTGTCGCGCATCTATCTGAACAGTTGCCGGGAAAACCCATTTATGTGGTGGGTTTTTCAACCGGGGCAGCGCTAGCATTAAACCATGAGCTTGAGAATATAAGCTTACAAAAGCCGCCAAGCTTTGATGGCATTATAATGTTATCACCCGCTATCGGTCTGGCGCCTATTGCTGCTGGTGCTTATTGGCAAGCACAGCTGGGTAAGTTGCTTGGGCAAGATAAACTGTACTGGAACAGTATTCAAACCGAATACGACCCCTTTAAATATCAATCCTTCGCAGTTAATGCTGGTGATGTTGTATACCAGTTAACTCAACGTAATCAGACCTTATTAGCGGCATTATCAGCACAACAGTTTACGGCTATCCCACCCATTTTAACCTTCCAATCCGTTGTCGATGATACGGTATCTTCACTCGCTGTGGTTGATTTGTTATACCAAAGATTACCCGCAAACAAAGACCATCAATTAGTGTTATTTGACGTCAACCGAACTCGAAGTAACAACCAATTACTCTTTCAAGACCCATTGGCATCTTTTACGCCATTCTGGCTCGCTGCAACATTACCTTATCGGTTAAGTCTGCTTGAAAATGCTCCCCAAAGTGATCGTTACGTTCAAGTCAGAGAGTTAGCCGATAAATCGATAACGGATAATGTATTAACATTGAGCTTAGAATGGCCTAAAGATGTGTATTCGTTATCTCACGTCGCGTTAAGTTTTCCTATTGAAGATACCCTTTATGGGCCACTCGCGGAAGATAAGCCACAAAAAATTCAGATAGGAAGAGCTATTTATCAAGGCGAGCGAGGTATTTTTAGTGTACCGGCAGATGATATGTTACGGCAAAAATGGAATCCATTTTATCCGTATATGATGAGTCGCATTGATGAGTTCACCCAAGCCCATCAATCCGAGTCAGTTTTAGATAACCAGTCACCAAAGATCAGTCAGTAATGATATCAATGATGGTTCTGTTACGTCCCTGTTGCTTTGCTTGGTAGAGGTTCTCATCGGCAATTTTAATCCATTTATCCAGGTCGGCCTCATAATCGGCATTCGCTGTGATAGCACCAATACTGACCATTACTTTGAACGCCTGATTATCTTCGGGCGAGGTAATTTCTAATTGTGACAGCGCTTCTCTAAACCCATTGAGGTGATGTTCTATGTGTAAGGTATTGGATAAGGGTAAAATCAGTAAAAACTCTTCTCCGCCGTAGCGGGCAACAATATCAATGTCGCGTTTAAAGTACTTCTGCAATAATTGCGATACTTTACGTAAACACTCATCACCAGCCAAATGGCCATAGTTATCGTTAATGGTTTTAAATAAATCTAAATCCAATATGGCCACCGTAATGGTTTGTTCGCTTCGTAAACAAAACTCTAATAGCTCACTGAACTTACGTTCAGCATAACGGCGGTTGTACAACCCAGTTAACGGGTCTCGGTCTACTAACTCGGTGAGTTTTTTATTGGCTTTTTCTAATTCTGCAGTGCGATTGGCAACGGTTTGTTCTAATTCCATTTGATGGGCAACCAGTTGTTCTTTACTGGCCACTAATCGTTGATAAAGGCTGAAGACTTCTCTAGGTGAATTGTCGTCAATGGTCGATACTTTTCCGCTATCAGGTAGGCTAAATTGATTGGCAACTGCTTCTAATGGCACGGTCAATAGTGCACTGAGCTTTGTTGATATATAAAAAGTACATACCAATGACACTAATAACATTATAAAACTAGCAAACATTTGCTCTTCGGCCAGTTTTAATAAAGGTGAGAATTCCTTTAAAATATACACAGTCCAACCATTATTTAATTCACGGTGAGTATAGATATACTCAGGCACAATGGAGGTCATTTTGTGAATATTGATAAGCTCTAAGTTGGCATGATAGCCGCCTTTATTGATGACAAAATTAAATTGAGATAGCGGTTTAAGGCTGAGCTTTTTTGAGGCAAAAATAATTTGATTTTTCTCATCGACCATCACCACCGATTCATCATTACTGTATTCACTAACTTGATCAATATGTGAAAAGTAGCTCAAATCAAGCGAGCCTTCTATGATGCCGGCGACTTGCGTATGTTGTTCATCGAGATAAAACGGGGTACTCATAGCGACAATAGCATCATTGCCGAAACCTCGGCCTAAAAAGGCAGATGATACAAATAAGCGACGATTATAAAATGATTCAATAAAATAATCGCGGTCATTAATATTGATATCCTGTGCTTTTTTGTCGATTGCGATCAGCCTTGAAACCGGGCTGGCATTAACAATTTTAGCGTCAGGATCAGCAATAAGCATGCTGATAAAACTGGGGTAGCTTTCATGAAAGCTCGATAAAATAGCCTGCCATTTTTCCGGCTTATCAGCGATTAGCGTTAATTGATTGGCCGTATTTTGAATAACCGTTTTATGGTTTTCAATATAACTTTGTGTCGACGCTGAAATGTGGGCAACGGCTTCAGTCATGTTTTGTTTTAACATGACTTGTTGACGTTCTAGAGAATAATAATTAAAAATTAACGCTGAAAACAGTAATGTTAACGTCACGAGTAAGGTGAAAAAATAGGTCAATTGCGCGCTTAATTGTCTGCGATGACGATCTTTCACTTTGTCTTTTAAAAACCATAATTTTGGAATAGCTAAAATAAGCAGTGATGCAATACTGGTATAAATAAGACCGTTAATTCCTTGCTTTGAAATGATAAAACCTAAGTGAGAAGGGGGAATATCCATTAAAAAGACGACATATAGATACACTAGTGGTGCACCCAGTAATAACCAATAAGCGGCATCGGCATACAGCGCATAGATGTCACGGCGTCGGGCATATCCTAAAAACAACGCTTCTAACCCAAAGATTAAATACACATGAGGGCTATCCCATATCAACATTAACCCAGTAGATGCCATCATTGCTGTTAAAAATGCATACCAAGGCCCTAACAAAACAGCCGCAATAACGGTCATTGTATTCCCCAACACAAATTGCACATTGGCAAAAAACTGTATTGGGTAGAAATTGAGTAGCAGTCCGATTACCCCCAATATAATCGAGTACAAAAGGTGTTGTTGATTAATGCGTGGCAAGCTCAAAAAATATCCTTATTATCTGTATTTTAGATAGACTTATTCCTTTAAGAACACTTATCTCAGGAAATAGAACTATTTTCAACGCAAACAAAAATTTTTTTGCTATCAAATATTTATTTTTGCCTTTCGTGATGCAGCGCACAGACTCCACAAAGATGTCTTTTTGTTCGACCTTGGTCTAACTTCGTGGCGTGGGCAACATGTTTTTCTGGTTTTTATTTTCTCTATTGCATTGATATATGAGTGTTTTTTAATATTGGTCAGAGTTTTTATTGATCAAGTACGACTAAGGTCTTGATTGTGGTGCCCCCCTGAGTTGCTAAATTAACAATGACTTTACAAAAAATAACATAGGGGAGTCGCAATGAGTTTTGAAAATAACGATAAGGCAGCGGGTTACTGGCGTGAGAATTTACGTTTAGTACTTAGTTTGCTTGCAATTTGGGCTGCAGTGTCATTTGGCTGCGGCGTTATATTAGTAGATGTGTTAAACGAATTTACCTTTATGGGATTCAAATTGGGTTTCTGGTTTGCGCAGCAGGGTGCAATGTATGTATTCGTGGCGCTGATTTTTGTTTATGTGGCGAAAGCTAATGCATTAGACAAAAAATACAATGTTCAGGAAGACTAAGGGGCACTAAGATGGATGTTCAAACACTTACGTATTTAATTGTTGGCGCAACTTTCGCGCTTTACATCGGGATCGCCATTTGGTCTCGAGCAGGTTCAACCAAAGAGTTTTATGTTGCAGGCGGTGGCGTTCACCCTGTGTTGAATGGTATGGCAACAGCAGCAGATTGGATGTCAGCTGCATCATTTATTTCATTAGCCGGTATTGTGTCTTTTACTGGTTATGATGGTTCAGTGTATCTTATGGGCTGGACTGGTGGTTATGTGCTATTAGCCTTGTGCATGGCACCTTACTTACGTAAATTTGGTAAATTTACTGTTCCTGATTTTATTGGTGATCGTTATTACTCTCAAACAGCACGTACGGTAGCAGTGATTTGTGCCATCTTTATTTGCTTTACTTATATTGCAGGGCAAATGCGTGGTGTTGGCGTGGTGTTCTCTCGCTTCCTAGAGGTTGACGTAGAAACTGGCGTATATATTGGTATGGCGGTGGTGTTCTTTTATGCAGTATTGGGTGGCATGAAGGGGATTACTTACACACAGGTTGCACAGTACTGCGTACTTATCTTTGCCTTTATGGTTCCAGCTATCTTTATTTCGGTAATGATGACAGGTCATATTTTCCCACAAATTGGTTTCGGTGCTGAGATGATCGACGCCGCGGGTAATGGTACGGGGGTATATTTACTCGATAAACTCGATGGATTATCGGCAGAGCTTGGGTTCTCCCAATATACCGAAGGTTCTAAAGGCATGATCGATGTGTTCTTTATCACTGGCGCGTTAATGTTTGGTACAGCAGGATTACCGCATGTTATTGTGCGTTTCTTTACTGTTCCTAAAGTGAAAGATGCACGTATATCAGCTGGTTGGGCATTAGTGTTTATCGCTATTATGTACACTACAATTCCTGCATTATCTGCTTTCTCACGCGTAAATATGATTGAAACCATTAATGGACCAGATTCTACCGGTGTTCCTTATGAAACTGCACCTGAGTGGATTAAAAACTGGGAAAAAACTGGTTTAATCAAGTGGGAAGACAAGAACAATGATGGCAAGATTTTTTACACCAATGGTGAAAAAAATGAAATGAACATTGACCGAGATATCATTGTGTTGGCCACGCCTGAAATTGCTAACCTTCCAGCATGGGTGATTGCTTTAGTTGCTGCGGGTGGTTTAGCTGCAGCATTGTCGACATCTGCGGGTTTATTACTGGTTATTTCAACGTCTGTTTCACATGATTTACTCAAGAAAAATCTGATGCCAGACATTTCGGACAAGAAAGAGTTAATGTATGCACGAATAGCCGCAGGTTTTGGGGTTGTTATGGCTGGTTACTTTGGTATTAATCCACCAGGCTTTGTTGCCGCGGTTGTCGCCATTGCATTTGGTCTAGCTGCTGCATCGTTATTCCCAGCTATTATCATGGGTATTTTCTCTAAAACCATGAATAAAGAAGGGGCTATTTCGGGTATGGTTATCGGCTTATTATCTACTGCGGCTTATATCGCTTACTTTAAGTTTGTTAATCCAGCAGCTAATACATCTGAAAACTGGTTATTTGGTATTTCACCAGAAGGTATTGGAATGATGGGAATGATAGTCAACTTTGTCGTGGCTTTTGCTGTGAGTAAAGTTACCACTAAAATTCCTGATGAAATAGTGGCGATGGTAGAGTCGATTCGTTTCCCTAAAGGATCGGGTGAAGCTCACGATCACTAAGTTATAATCAATACAGCTTAGAAAGGGCGCTTCGGCGCTCTTTTTGTTGGGCTTTAGTCCTATAGGCGTTAAGTGAAATGCTTTGCTATAGTGAAAGTGTTAACCCATGTACCATAGGGAATTAATTAATGGATGCCAGCGAGTTACAACCTGTAGAGCAGTTTTTAGCGCTCCATTCTCCTTTTGATACGCTTCCTCGAGATCTCATTCAATATTGTGCCAAAAAAATTACTGTGGGTTATTACAGTAAAGCGTCTGCATTTGTTGAGTTTGACAAAGATAACCCCAAATTATATCTGGTGCGCAGCGGCGCATTTGAAGTTCGCGATCCTGAAGGTGTGTTGGTCGACCGTGTCGGCGAAGGTGAGTGCTTTGGTTTTTCTACTTTGCTATCGGGTGAAAAAGTGGTTAATAAAGTGGCCATTCTTGAAGACAGTTTAGTTTATCATTTACCACAATCTGTATTTGCCAAGTTGAGATCTGATCATCGCAGTTTTGATCAGTTTTTTGCCCGCGCTTTTGCTAATCGTTTACGTAATGAAGCTAAATTTACCGCCAAAGACCTGACCACTACGAGCCGCATTACTTCTATTATGTCATCTAGGCCGATTATTATTGACGCCAACGCCAGCGTGATGGATGCAGCCAAACTGATGCGAGAACATCGGGTATCATCGGTATTAGTGATCGATAATCAAAAGTTAACCGGGATTTTAACCGACAGAGACCTGCGTAATCGGATCATTGCCGAAGGGTTAGATTTTAATGCTCTGGTGAGTCAAGCCATGACAATTAATCCAGTCACAACCCATGCCAATGCATTAGTTTTTGAAGCCATGTTGGCGATGAGTGAACATAATATTCATCATTTGCCTGTGGTAGAAGGCAGCCAAGCACTCGGGATGATCACCAGTACTGATATTTTGCGTTCACAAAGCTCACAGCCTTTGCTGTTAATTGGCGAAATTGGCCGCCAAGGCAGCATAGAAAAGCTTATTCACGTGAGTAAACAAATCCCCCTGTTGTTACAAAACCTCATCAGTGCCGATGCTAGAGCTGAAGAGATTGGCCGTGTGCTAACCTCAGTAACCGATGCATTAACCCGCAGACTGATTGAGCTTAATCAACAAATTTTAGGCCAAGCGCCAATGGCATTTTGTTGGTTAGCGTTTGGTTCACAAGGTCGCCAAGACCAAGTCGCTTGTTCAGATCAAGATAATGGTTTATTACTGGCCCATGAACCTGATGAGTTTGCCGCAGCTTATTTTGACACGTTAACCAAAGCTGTGTGTAAGGGCTTAGATGAATGTGGTTATATTTATTGTCCAGGCGATATTATGGCGCAAAACCCCAAGTGGCGAATATCCCTTGTTAAATGGAAAGGGCTTTTTTCGCAATGGGTTAATACGCCAGAACCAAAAGCATTAATGCATGCAAGCATCTTTTTCGATATGCGACCTGTGTTCGGTCCGTTAAACCTATTCAATGAATTACAAGATTCGGTGTTAGCATCAACACAAGACAACGATATTTTCCTTGCCGGTATGGCGGGGAATTCCTTAACGGAATCACCTCCACTGGGTTTTTTTAGAAAGTTTGTTCTTGAGCGTGATGGCAGTGAAGTCAAAGGCATGGATTTAAAGCACAAGGGCAGTGCGCTTATTAATGATATTGCCAGAGTGTATGCGTTGAGTGCGGGTATTAAAGAGGTGAATACCGCCAAGCGGATCAGGGCGTTAATGGATGCGAATATTATTAATCGCAAAGATGCACTTAATTTGGCTGATGCACATGAGTTTATTGCGCATATGCGTTTATCGAATCAAGGTTACCAAGCAACCCATAATCTGCCGGTGAATAACTTTCTAAAACCACAACATCTCTCTTCGTTAATGCGCCACCAATTACGGGATGCTTTTAAGGTGGTTCATGATGCTCAAGCGGGTATAAAACTTAAGTATCTAAGGAGTTTTTAGTGGTTAATTTGTGGTGGATAAAAGCCATATTGTGGCGTAAAAAAATGGCCATACTGCCTTCGCCACTCGATACTTACTTAGACGCAATTATCCCAGCATTAACACAACCATTTCTCGACGCCCCCTTAATGGCGATTGATCTTGAAATGACCGGCTTAAATCCTATTGGCGATCAAGTCATCAGTATTGGTATGGTACCTATTATCAACGGGGTGATCCCGCTTGAAAAGGCACAACATATGATGATTGCCATCAGTGGTAGTGTCGGTCACAGCGCGACGGTTCATGGTATTGTCGATAATCAATTGCATATGGCGTTATCTATTCAAGACGCGATGGAATGGTTTCTCACACAAACGAAAGGTCATATTTTGGTGGCGCATCATGCACCACTGGACATCGAGTTCATTCAACAGCAATTAATCCGTTGTTTTGGTCAATCTATTCCTATGGTGTTTATCGACACCCTCGCCATAGAAAAAAAACGCTGTTTAATGCAACATTCGGTATTGAAAGAAGGATCGTTACGTTTAGGTGCCAGTCGTGAACGTTACCGTTTACCTGTTTATTCGGCGCATAATGCGCTTATAGATGCATTATCCTGTGCTGAATTACTCTTGGCTCAGGTCGCTGCAATAGGCGATGTAAAAAAACTATCGGTAAAAGACTTAATTAATGTGCTGCGCTAACACACTAAAAAGCCAGTCATATGGACTGGCTTTTTTAACGCTTAGCTTAAGTTAATTTAAGTTAACTCAATAAGGCTTATTCAGCATCTTTCGCTTTATTGAAAAAGTAATCAACCGCAGGCTTAATTAATTCAAGTGCCGTTTTATCGCAAGGGGGTAATTCAGCATCACTAGTATTAATTGGTGTGGTTCGTTCACCCCACTTTAATAGTAATGCAGCAGAAGTTAATCCTGCGCCAAATGCACATGATAAAATCGTTTGCCCTGGGACAATTTTGCCCTGAGATAATGCATCACAAATAGCGATAGGGATGGTGGCTGCAGAAGTATTGCCATAATCAGCGATATTAACGAATGCTTTTTCTTTAGGGATTTTCATCCGGCTCACTAACGTATCGATAATTCGCTCGTTAGCTTGATGCGGGATAACGAAATCGACATCATCTATATTGGTGTTACATTTTTCGAGTACTTTAGCACTTAAGCTTCCCATGCCATGAATCGCACGCTTAAACACATCTTGACCATTAATGTGTATATAAAAATCTAACGAATCGTTATCAAATCTATCCATTTGGGTGCCAAAATTAGACTTTAAAATATCTCGTCCTTCAGGGTCATTGTTTAACTCATAACCTAATACGCCGCCCGGCTGATCACTTGCTTCAAGAACAACTGCGCCAGCACCGTCACCAAATAATACTGCGGTTTCACGGCGAGACCAATCAAGGTAAAAAGACAGACGTTCAGCACCGATGATCAGAATTTTCTTACTTTGGCCGCTTTTGATCATTGAGCTGGCTAAACCCACACCATACAAAAAGCCACTGCATGCGGCATTGATATCAAATGCACCACATGTAGCGCCAATATTGGCTTGTACCGTTGAAGCAATATTAGGGATCAAGGTATCAGGGCTTGCAGTCGCTAAAATAATTAAATCTAACTCACTACCGTCGATTCCTGCAGCCGCAAGTGCATGCTTAGCTGCAACCGATGCCATTTCAGAAGTGTTAACGTGACTAATGTTACGCTGACTGATCCCTGTGCGAGTTTTAATCCATTCATCCGTTGTTTCCATGAATGTCGCTAAATCAGCATTGGTTAATGTTGCTGGCGGAACGGACTTACCCCAACCGGTAATATGTGCATACTGCATAAAATTCTCTCAATACGTTCAATCGTTAATTAAATTTATTCACAATATCAAGTGCTAGGTATTAAGCGAGCTTAAGCTAAACTCTTGGTATTCATTATTTTTAATAGCCATAACTAAGATTTATTATTGTTTTTATGACTTAATTTTTTGTTCTACTAATTTCTTTATTGAATCAGAGGCATGCAGAATATGCTCTCGCAATAAAGTTGTCGCCTTTTCTATATCTCGATTCTTGCATAACTCAAGTAACACTCTATGCTCTCTTTCAGCGATAGGGATCCCACCAGTAAACAGCAACTGTAGACGAATATAGCGATCACAATTCGTGTTTAGACCGTTTACCACATCCATTGTATGAGGGCGATTAGCCGCTTGGTATAAACGAGTATGAAATCTTGTATTCAGTTCACTCCAACTGGCCACAGACTCTTTCAGTGTAAATGCTAACTCAAGTTGAACGAGCACCATTTCAGCTTCAGCAAGATCATTATCAGACAATTTAGGAATTGCCTTAGCTAATAAATCTGATTCTATCATTGCACGTAATTCAAATAACTCAGTGACTTGCTCAACTGATAATAGAGTTGCGGTTGCACCTTTATGTGGTTCGAAATTGATTAAACCTTCTGCTTCTAATTGTACTAGAGCTTCACGCACAGGAATGCGACTCACGTTCAATTGCTCTGCGATAGCAGATTGTCGAAGCGGTTCACCTCCCTGAATATCACCAGAAAGGATCTGTTCACGAAGCGCCTCAACAACAAGTTGCGTTCGAGTTTTATGAATAATAGGAGGTATATTGCTCATGTATTCTATAATAATCACTAATATCTTCGAGCAAGGGTACCGCTTAGAGGCCGCTTTATAAAGTGAAACCTATACAATTATGCATATAAAGGTGGTAATTAAACAAATTAATAAAAATATCCAGATTGTCTGGCCCCAAATTCATCTCAATGGGATAATCACCCCAGTATAGCGTTTAAGGAGTGTTAGATTGAATAAAGCAGTATTTCTCGATCGTGATGGCGTGATCAATAAAGACAATGGTTATGTCCATACTGTGGACGAGTTTGAATATATAGAGGGTGTATTTGAAGCGTGTTTAGCGTTAAAGCAAAAGGGTTACCTATTAGTCGTTGTCACCAACCAATCTGGTATTGCTCGTGGCATGTACAGTGAAGATGATTTTCATCATTTAACAGAATGGATGGATTGGAACTTTGCCGATAAAGGTGTCGATCTTGATGGTATTTATTATTGCCCACATCATCCAGAAAAAGGCCTAGGCGAATACAAGCAAGATTGTGAGTGTCGTAAACCGAAACCAGGTATGTTGACCACTGCCGCTGAATTCTTGAAAATAGACATGAGCCAATCTGTGATGGTTGGGGATAAGGCTGATGATATGCGCGCAGCAAAAGCCGCTGGAATCAATACCACTATTTTGGTTCGCTCAGGTAAAGTAGTCGATGACGCGGGTATTAATCTTGCTAGTGCCGTGGTTGATAGCATTGCTGATGTACCGAGTTTATTAAATCAATTACTGTCATAGTCTACAAATCCCTCATCAAACCGATAAGCGAAAGTGTCTGTTTATTGCCGATAAGCAAAAAATATCTCCTACCTGTTCATATATAAGCATTAACCTACTTATATATGAACATCGGTTGACTGTTATCCATCTATAAACCGCTTTCTTCGTTTTGCTTTTGCTGCCAGTAAAATTAAAAAATACCTATACCTTGTGTGTTGAGATGAATTTACAGTTGAGTTAACACTGTATTAACCTTGCTTGAGTAAATATTTAGCCTCAACAAGCCAAATTAGCTACTTAAATCTCAATGAAGCACATCTTAAGCCTTCTATAGGCAGGGGAAATATATTCAAGGTCTGCTGTAGTTGGCCGTTTTTGTTCGTAAATACAGCAAAAACATCCTTAAATGTGGCTTTGAGTTTAAATAGTACGCAGTTGAGTCTTAATCGTCATAAAAACTTTAAAAAGCGCTTGCGCTATAAAATGTTTTCCCTATAATACACCCCACTGACACGGAACACGGCGTCTAACGCAGGTTACCAAGTCCGCTCTTTAACAATTTATCAAGTAATCTGTGTGGACATTCACAGGTATTGAGTTATTCGAAATTGTCTTCTGTTCTTCGGAATGTTGGCAATCAAAAAATTTAAACTCAATGCAACGATGAATGTTCATAGTAATATGTACAAAGACT
>NZ_JACJFJ010000014.1:0-43219 GCF_014164545.1 Shewanella sp. SG41-3 | reverse complement strand
GCTGATTCGGCTAAGGTTACACCAACAACTTTACCATTAACACCAAACGTAGTGTCAGCAGCTACCGTTGAAGTTAATGCGGTATTGGCCTCAACACCAAAATCAGTACCAACTCCAGACACGGTGTGGTTACCGATTTTATTAGCCGCCACTGAAGATATAGATACCGAAATCGTTTCATTGGCATTAGCGCCTACTTGAAACTTTTGAGTACCATAACTGCCATCAATCAATTTTTGCCCACCAAATGAGGTAGTATCTGAAATTCGCGTCAACTCAGTCTGTAAGGCTGACATTTCTTTTTGCATTGCAGTTCGGTCATCGGTCGAGTTTGAACCGTTAGCCGATTGCAATGATAAGTCACGCATGCGTTGCAATATGTTGGTCGACTCTTGCATTGCACCTTCAGCTGTTTGCGCAATCGAAATACCGTCATTGGCATTACGCATAGCAACACCAATGCCATTAATTTGGCTGGTTAGACGGTTAGAAATTTGCAAACCTGCAGCATCATCTTTAGCACTATTAATGCGAAGACCAGATGATAAACGTTCCATTGACATAGAAAGTTTACCATTAGCGCCATTCAAACTATTCTGCGCTTTCATTGATGTGACGTTAGTATTAACTGAAATAGCCATGTTACGTTCCTCTCTTAGTAGCATTGCCAAGACTAGGAGCTTGGCTAAACGTGTTAATCAAGTTATTGAATCAAAACTGTTCTATAAACAGATGCCGCGGATTAATAACAGGTAAACATTGTTGATAGTAAATTGTGTCTATTCGCGCTAAGCAAAATGGACGTTATATATAGTCAAACAAACTGGTCGAACTTACTTTACTGAACAAACTCGATGCTGCATTGAGTGCTAGTTGCTGCTTTTCGAATTCGGTAATGGCCGAAGCCAAATCTAAATCTTCTAACTTTGATAATGCCGAGGTGTTAATCAACTTTTCATCAGTATGGTTGTCGCTATACTGCTGCAGCACTTTTAGGCTGTTGCCGGTTAAGCTACGTTGCTGACTCATTTGATTGACGCCACTATCAATGTTATTCAAGAGCTGTGCCAACTCTGACTGTCCAGCAGGTGTTTGTGCATCATCACCACTTTCAAATAATGCGATAGCCTTGCTGAAAGTATTGAATATACTGACTTGTGCCACTTCTTCTATGCTGAAAGTATCGCCAATTGCAGGTTCGCCATCGATGTTAATTTCCATGCCGTTGAACTTAACCGGCATCGAAGCGTCAAAAGGAGCTGCTGGATAGACAACATTTGCCGTCGGTGTGGCATTATCTGTCACCTCTACGTTCAGGCCACCGGTGCCATCATCGGTAAATGCAAAGCTATATGTGTAATTACTATCTACATAACTGGCGGTATCAGTAACCTTGGCGCTTGTTACGACAAAATCACCTTGTTGAGTTGACGAATAATTGACGCCATAGTCGCCCATGGCATTGGGCGCGTTCATAAAGGCGGCATCGCCAGGAGTATTGGTATTAACTTGGACTCCTTGGGCAATATTACTTTTACGAATGCCGGCATCACCGCTGTAAACCACATCACCATTATTATCAAACGCAAATGGTGCGCTGTTGGTTTTATTGCCAGCAAAAATATAATTGCCTGATTCGTCTTTGGTGTTGGCAATGGACATTAATTGTTCAAGACTTTGACGCATGTCATCGGCAATCACTTGCCGCTCGGCGGAAGTCATGCTGCCGTTAATGCCGCGAAGCATTGACTCTTTCATGCTGCCAGCCAAGGTATCTGCTTGGCCTAACTGACTTTCGGCTTGTTGGATATGGTTAGTGGCGTAATCGATATTTTTTACAAATTGATCCACCAAAGCATTTTTTTGCTTCAAGTTATCAATACCAATAGCCGCAACTGGGTCGTCACCAGCGGTATTGACTTTTTTGCCGCTAGAAATTTGTGCCATTATGGTGTTGGTGGCAGATTGCTTTTCTAATATGCTATTAGTGTTTTGCTGAAACATCTGTCCGGTAGAAATTCTCATGATATATCTCCTAGCGAACCGAGCTTAATAGAGTGTCGAAAATGGTTTGTGCAGTTGTCATTATTCTGGCGGAGGCTTGGTAAGACTGTTGAAAACGCAATAAATTTGCTGCTTCTTCATCAAGGTTGACACCAGATTCACTTTGCACACGGTTACTGGCTTGTTGATATATTGCCGTTGCCGAGCCCACTCGCACTTCAGCAGACTTAGTTTGGCTACCAATATCCAATTTAGTATTTTCAAATACGCTGTTTAAGGTACCAGTGCCGTTATTCATCAATTTAGCATCAGACAATTTAGCCATTTCAACTGCATTACTGTTGTCGCCTTCTGCAAATGACAAATCAAACGTGAAACGTTCGCCAGTCGCAGTACCTGAAGTGGTAATATTAAAGTCCATGCCAAAAGCGTTAATGTTATTGCCGGTATAAGCACCTACTCCCAACGACACGCCAGCACTGTCAAATGCTTCGTAAGTATTGGCTGCAGTATTGATTTGAAAAGTAATCGACGATCCAACACCCTGGAAACCCGCAGCGCTGGAGTTCATGCTATTTAAACTGATAGAAGTATTACCAGAATTGGCAACGTCGGCACTTAAACTAGGCCCCGCAGCAGCAATGCCTTTAGGATCGGTCATCACCACTTTTAAGCCTGCAGCGGCACCAGCGGTTGGGCGGATTTCAAATTTATCACCGTCCGCTACGGCACCACTGGCAATATTAATGCTAAAACCTGCACCACCGGTAAGTTGACTACCCGATACTGTTAATGTGGTTTGCTCTCCAGTTTTAGTATCTTTTAATTGGTAACCATCTGCGATGGTATAGCTCAACTCGTAGCTGCCACCAGATAATGCACCCACATCATCAATATTGACCGACATTGCTGCTGTACCAGTATTGGTAGAATTACTTGCTGCACGGCCTGATGCCATTAATGGATCGTTAATGTCACGAAAGATATCGCTACCGACGTTACCGTTTAAGTCAAAACCTTTGGATTGCATTTCGTTAAAGGTGTCTGCAATGCCTAAGGCTAATTGGCCAAGTTCAGTGCTGGCCGGTAATAAAGTGTCATCTCTAAATGAAAATAATGCGCCAAGTTGACCGCCCAATTTAGACGGATCAATGTTAAGAGTTTTATCGCCAATAGAAGCATTAATGCGCGGTTCATTTGGATATGGATCGCCTGGGCTCATGCCAATTGACATCGACACTTCACCTGACACCAACATCACTGAACCGCCCAGCATAATTGATTTTGCGCCAGTATCTAATGGAATAACATTCACCTGAGCATACTGGCTGAGCTCTAAAATGAGTGCGTCTTGCTTGTCCAGCACTTGGCTGTCATCGCCTTGAGATTTCATCAATTCTAAATTGATGCTGCCTAATTCTTTACTTATCTCATTTATACGAGTGGTAACGGATTCAATTTGGCTATTGGTTTGCTTTACCTGACCATCAAGTTGCGACTGCATTTGATTTAGACCAGCGGCTAACTGCTCTGCAGAGCTGAGACTACTGCCGCGAATACCTAAATCGGTCGGTAAGTCGGCTACATTATTGATGCTAGCAAAAAAATTGTTCAAATTTTCTGGCATCATTTTGCCAATTTGAGAATAAATCTGGTCTAACTCACTCAACTTACTGTAAGAGGTTTCAGCCGCACTCATGCTGGTTTGACCTATGCGTAACTCACGCGCGGCAAATTCGTTATAAACACGCTTAACATCGGACACATAAGTGCCGGTGCCATAAAAATTATTGCCTAAGCGTTGTGATTCTAATGATGACTGGGTAGCAACTTGCCTGTTGTAACCAGCAGTATTTGCATTGGCAATGTTATTACTGGTGACGCCTAATTGCGCTTGAGATGCTTGAACGCCTGTGCGAGCGATATTGAGTAAGTCAATCGACATTATTTAGTCTCCACAGGTAATACAGATTTAAGGCCTTCTTTTACCGACTTCATCACATTGATAATTTTATTGGCATATTGAGGGTCGGTGGCATAGCCTGCTTTTTGCAGTGCTTTAATAAACTGAGTCGGCTCTGCGGCAACTTTACGCGCATCTTGATAACGATCACCTTGGCTAATAAACGACACAAAATCGTTAAAGCTCTGTTCAAGGTTGTCATACATTCTGAAATCCGCTTTTTGTTGCACCGCTATGCCCTTTTCAAATTCCAATGTATTAACAGAGGTTTTGTCACCCTGCCAACGTTTATCAGCTTTGATATTAAATAAGTTATTACTCATAGTGCCGTCATTACGACGTACCACTTTTTGGCCCCAACCGGTTTCGAGTGCTGATTGAGCGATTAACACTTCAGCTGAGGTACCCAGGGATTTAGCCGCTTTTTCAGCGTGGGGATACAACACCGAAATAAAATGTTCTGGACTGGTAAATTGACTTACCGCAATACCTTTGCTTTTTGCCATAGGGGTATCAACCGGCGGCAAACTTTTGCCCGTTTGTAACGCTTGGCTGGTTAATTGCTCGCCGCGTAACACACTGTCTAATTGCTCACCAGATAACACCCGAGAAAGCTTGGCTGTCATAGGTTGCATAGACTGCGCATGATCAATAACAGAATGCGATGCCGCTATTTGATCTTTTGGTGCTATAGCATCTAAGGTGTCTTTATCTAACTCTGTGGCTGGCGCAACAAACATGCTCGGGTTTACTTTGTAGTCGCTATTACCGCGTAATACTGATGCCGGAGTAATAGGGCTATTTTCTGGGTCTAATTGCTGCACCATCATTTCAGCCAGCCCTAGCATGCCTTTATTGGATAAATCGACAGACATTTGTTGATCACGCATTTGTTCAAAAAATGCTGTTGTTTCACTGTTCATTGGATTGTCTGACTTAAACGCGGCATTAGCATCTCGCATGCTTTTCATGAGCATTTGAATAAAGATCCCTTCAAATTGCTTAGCCGCTTCTTTAAGTGCCCCCTTCTCGTCTTTCTGGGCTTGGACACGAAGTGAATCTAGTCCTCCTAGATCCAGAAAGTTCGATGAAGCTGACAACTTTTCCATAGTCATTCCGACAATATTTAGATGATGATAAGTTCACCATGCAAAGCGCCTGCCATTTTTAACGCTTCGAGTATGGCAAGAACATCTGATGGTGCTGCGCCCACTAGATTCACGGCTCTGACAAGCTCATCAAGAGTGGTGCCTGGATTAAACATGAACATACGACGATCTTTTTCTGACACATCAATCGTACTGTTGGTGGTAACAACCGTATTACCACCCGCTAAGGGGTTGGGTTGTGATACTTGCGTAGCTTCGGCAATAGTCACGGTTAATCCACCGTGGGTCACAGCCGCAGGCAGTAACTTGACATTTTGACCAACCACAATGGTGCCGGTACGAGAGTTAACAATGACTTTGGCTGACTCTTCAGCCGGAATGACCTCAATGTTTTCTAATGTTGATAAAAACGATACCCGCTGTGATGCGTCGCGCGGTGCACTGACTTGAATAGAAGTAGCATCAATAGCTTTTGCCATGTCGGGGCCAAGTAAATCGTTAATCGCATCGGCAGTACGTTTGGCGGTAGAAAAATCTGAGCGACGTAAATTAAATGTCAGGTAATCACCACTAGCAAACGGACTGATCACACTGCGTTCAACAATGGCGCCACTTGGAATACGGCCAACCGTTGGCGTATTTTGAATCACCATAGAGCCATCAAGCCCTTCGGCACTAAAGCCACTCACAATTAAACTGCCCTGAGCAATGGCATACACATTGCCGTCAACCCCTTTTAAGAAGGTTTGCAATAAGGTGCCACCACGTAAACTTTTTGCCTCGCCTAAACTAGACACGGTAATGTCAAGATTTTGACCCGGCTTGATAAAGGCTGGCATTTCAGCGTGTACAGCAACAACGGCTACGTTCTTTGAATTTGGACGAACTGATTCAGGTAAATTAATGCCAAAGTTTTTTAGCATGGTTCTAAATGTTTGTTCGGTATACCGGGTTTTCTCCCCGGTACCAGGCAAACCAACAACTAAGCCATAACCCACTAGTTGGTTACTTCGTACTCCCTGAATACTGGCGATATCTTTAATCCGCTCCGCATTTGCAGAAGCGCTGAGCATTAATATCGACGCTACAAGCGACACGATCAATTTAGTTTTCATGCATTACTCCTTAGAAAGGCCACCAGTCACTCATAAAGAATGAACTCAGCCAACCGACTTTTTGGGAGTCAGCAAACGTACCGGTACCGCTATACTGAAAACGAGCGTTAGCCACTCGTGTAGAATCAATTGTATTATCTGGGTTAATGTCTTCACTGCGGATCATGCCAGTGACGCGAATAAACTCATCACCGTTATTGATCGAAATCCATTTTTCACCACGGATAACTAAATTGCCGTTGCTAAGTACTTGAATGATGTTGGCTGAAATACTGCCATCTAAACTGTTTGATTGATCGGCATCTGATTCTCGCTTGGTATTCATGCTGTCGTTATAACCAAGATCGAGCGGGATACCACTTATAGACACATTTTTCCCACCAGCATAAATAGGCTCGACGGTTAAGTCTGTGCCTTTTTTGATTTGGTTATAGGCACTTTTTTTCGCCTGGGTTGATTCTTTTAAGGTCACAGTGATGATGTCACCGACCCGATGCGCACGAATATCGGAATACAAGCTTGATGCCTGGCTATCAAGATAAATAGATCCCGTTGGCACCACTTGCGTTGGTACAGTATCTGGGTATACCGGCGCATAAAATGGATCATCAGCAATCGGTTTCTTGGGCGTAGAACTGCACCCAGCCAATAACAATACTGACGCTAACGCAATGTATTTAATCATGTTAGCTCCTTAGAGATTCTGATTAATATAAGACAGCATCTGATCAACCGCCGAGATAACTTTGGAGTTCATCTCGTAAATACGTTGACCTTGAATAAGGTTAACCAATTCTTCTGTCACATTAACGTTAGAGGTTTCCAATGCGCCTTGGCGGATAGAACCTAAACCGTCTTGTGATGCAGTACCTTGAATAGGCGTGCCACTCGCACCTGTCTCGGTGTATAAGTTTTGCCCTAATGGATCTAAACCAGCAGGGTTAATAAAATCGGTCATGGTTAACTGGCCAATAATCTGACTGGCAGCTGTACCTGGGGTTTGCACTGACACTTCACCCGAGGCCGACACCGTAATACTGGTGGAGTTTTCTGGAATAGTGATAGGCGGTTGAACCACATAACCAGAACCTGGTGTGACGATTTGGCCGGTATCATCTAAGCTGAACTGGCCGTTACGGGTGTAGGCTGCTGTACCATCTGGCATTTGCACCTCAAAAAAGCCCGAACCTTCAATCATTAAATCTAATGAGTTATCTGTAGTCAGCATGTTGCCTTGGGTAAACATTTTTTGCGTGGCAACCACTTTAGTACCTGCACCAATGTTTAAACCATTAGGTAACTTGCTATTGTCTGAGCTAATGCCACCAGCTTGGTTAACCGTTTGATAAAGAAGGTCTTCAAATACTGCACGACTTTTCTTAAATCCAACGGTACTGGCGTTAGCCACGTTATTTGAAATAACCGCAATATTGGTTTGTTGGGCGTCGACACCGGTTTTACTTATCCATAACGCTGGATGCATAATAATTACTCCTAACTAATTCTCATCAAGGAAGTGGACGCTCGATCAATCTCTTCAGCGTTCTTCATCATTTTGACTTGCATTTCGTATTGACGTTGAATATCAATCATGGCGACCATTTCATGCACAGAATTAACATTACTGCCTTCGACCGCACCACTTTCAACTTGAACGCCTGGGTCGTTTGGCGCATTGCCACCGGCAATAAGACGAAATAAACCATCTTCACCGCGCATAAGGTTTTCGTTACCAGGATTAACTAACTTAATCCTTCCGACCTCTTCTATTACCTCTGCGGTTGCCCCTTGAGGGCGTACAGAAATAATACCGTTGGCCGAAATCTCTATTTTTTCAACTGGAATGGGTAACACAATGGGACCTGAAGCGCCCATAACGGGACGATCACGGCTATTTAATAACAAGCCGGTACTGTCAATTTTTAGACTACCAGCGCGGGTATATGCCTCGGAACCATCAGCCGCCTGCACAGCAAGCCAGCCATCTCCTTTAACCGCAATATCAAGATCGCGACCAGTAGTTTTAATGGGGCCGCCATTAAAGTTACTGCCTGGGCTTTCCATCATCGAAAAAACCCGTGTAGGCAAACCTTCACCAAATGCCTGCATTGAACGGGCTTGGACCATGTCAGCTTTAAATCCATCAGTATTCGCGTTAGCAAGATTGTTCGCACTCACTGCTAGGGCATTCATCCCTTGCTTTGCGCCGCTCATGGCAATATAAAGAAATTTGTCCATTTTTTGCTCCGTCAAACTTTCTGCAAAGACACTATATACACAGAACAAGCAAGCATCATGCCAATGAGTTTTAAGTGAGGGAGTTGGGATGTAACTGTATGAATCAGTTAATCAATAAAATTAATGGGTAGCGCATGAGTGTCAAAAAAGAATCTATCGACAAGAGGGGGAGTAACAACGGGGACAAGTAACGAGGTGGAAAAGGCAAGGTGTTGCCGTAAACGGCAACACCTATATAGCCTAAGGATCATTTAGCGGATCTGTAATATCGTTTGGTTCAAGGTATTGTTAACTTCAAGCGTACGTGAGTTAGCTTGGAAGTTACGCTGAGCTGAGATTAAATCGACCAGCTCAGTGGTTAAATCAACGTTTGACTGTTCAAGTGCAGAAGAGCGAATACTACCAAATGTACCACTATTTGCCTCACCAGCTAATGCCGCGCCGGAACCTAAACTGGCTTTCCAAGACGTATTACCCACCTGAGTAAGACCTTGCTCATTAGCAAAACGTACTAATGCCACTCGCGCTAACGGCACAGTTGAACCATTACTATAACTGGCGGTAATCAGACCGTCAGACCCAATACCAACATTGGTTAATCGCCCTACGGTAATACCATCTTGAGTCAATTCAGTGACTTCAAATGGAGAAGCATACTGAGTTGGATTATTAAATTTTATCGTAAGTGTTTGAGTGCCGTCGGCTCCAGGGCCTAAAGCACCTGCACCGCCAGAACCTAATGCTTCAGTGGTAATGTTAGCAGGATCACTGCCAGTATAAGCACCAACAGAGTTAAATTTAAGCACAGCTCCTGACCAGACTCCACCTAATCCATCGGGATTAGCAGCAGATGCTGTACCCGTTGCGTCAGCAGTGCCATCACCATTGGTATCTGTTGAATAAGTACCAGCGCCAGCCGCAACATCAACAGGATCGCCATCAACTGCATAAAAGGCAACCCAATTACTTTCACCTGTAAATGAACCATTGGTCGGTTTAATAAAGTAAGTGGTCATAATGTGCGATTCACCTAATGAATCATAAATCGTCACCGAGGTAGAATTATTAAACGTATCAGAATCAGCAGGATTAAAATTAGCTGGGTCTAATGCGGTTTCACCCACATTAAGGTTCATTTGCAAACCAACATTTCCGGTTTGCACAGGGCTACCTGCAGTGTCAGGGATCTTAATCGGTTGGGTTGTGGTTAAACTCACAGAAGTCGAGTTACCATCTTCATCAACAGGGAAACCTTGTAAAAAGTTACCCGCTGAATCGACCATATAGTTGGCCGAGTCAACTTTAAATGCCCCTGCACGTGTATATGACTGATCTTGCGACCCTAACTCAGACGACGTAACAAAGAAACCACCGCCACTGATCGCCATATCCAGTGAATTACTGGTAAATTGCAAACTACCTTGATGAAATTGCTGTGCCACTTGAGTGGTGGTTGCTCCACCACCGACAGCGGTTTTACTGTTCGAAAAAATAGAATTTGCGTACACATCAGCAAACTCAGCTCGTGATTCTTTGAAACCAATAGTATTCACGTTAGCGATATTATTCGCCGTTGTATTTAAGTCTTTTTGCGCGGCAGCAATACCACTCAGTGCAATGTTAAATGACATAGTTCACCTCTCACAATTAATTCATTTATCAATAAAGCCAATAATTCAATACAGGCCTTACTATGTTTCAGATACTGCGAGTACGTCAGATAACTTAATTCCGCCTACTCCACGCAAATTCAAAATGGCCCCAGTCGCTGCAGTGCCCAGTGACACACTTGTCACATGTGCATAAGTTGATACCGCTAAATCTTCCGACGTACCATCAACTTTACCACTGGCTTTTATCGAGTAATTACCCGCTTTAACGGGTTGGCCATCCTTACCTAAGCCATCCCATGTCACATCAACATTGCCGCCTTTACTGCCATCAACATTAAAGCTCTTGATCAGCTGACCCGACTCATCTTCAATTTTCACCGTAATCGTTTCAATTGCAGATGGCGTACTGATCACACCTTTAATCTCAGGGCTTTCAGTAGAAATTGCCCCGGTATCAGAAGGGATAAGCACTTTTCGACCCACCAAGCCTGATGCTTGTAACGCTTGGCTAGAACTCATTACCGTATTGAGGTTAAGGATCTCATCATTCAGATTTGAAATACCGTCAACCGTCGAAAACGATGCCATTTGGGCAATCATTTGATCATTATCAACCGGTTTAAAAGGATCTTGCATAGACAACTGTTGACTGAGTAAAGCAAAAAAATCTTCTTGCTTTAACATCTGATCTTTTGATTCAGGGATCGCACTTTCTTCAGGTAATCGAATTCCGTCAAGGAAAGGGTTCCCAGTAGTAGTGCTGGTTGTATTTGTCTGTACAGAACTTTTCGTGGTAGCACTTGTATTTGATGTGCTACTGGATTGTTGCGGTAAAGACTGACTGTAAGAATTAACGAGGCTCATTGTTACCTCCTTGAATAATCATACTATTTACCCATCCTTAACGTCTGTTGCAACATAGACTTAGTTGCATCAGCCACCTGAACGTTCATTTGATAAGAGCGTGATGCAGAAATCATATCGGCCATTTCTTCCATCACATTGACATTCGGTTTATAAATAAAACCATCACCATCAGCCATCGGATGATCTGGCGAGTATTCTTTTATTAATGGTTTATCACTTTCAACAATGCCTTTGACGTTAACACCCGGCGAACTATTTTGCTGGCTATTAGCTTTAAGCATTTCAGCCTCAAAAATGGGATGACGTGCTCGATAAGTTTTATCAACACTGCTTGATACAGAATCCGCATTGGCAATATTACTGGCAGTGGTATTCAAACGCACTGACTGCGCAGACATACCTGATCCAGACACATTGAAAATATTAAATAAACTCATGATTAATCACCTCGCAAAGCTTTACGCATGCCATTAAACTTACCTTCAAGGAAGCCTAATGACATTTGATATTCGAGCGCATTTTGCATAAATGCTGATTGTTCTTTCTGCGTATCAACAGTATTACCGTCACCTGTATCGGCCTGATTTGGAACACGATATTGGACATGTTGTTGACTTAACGCTGTTAAATCGAAATGTTTTTCTGTGGTTTGACTCATGCTCAAACCCTTCTGATGTAAGCTTGCTGCTTGCATAGCAGAAGCAAAATTAACATCTCGAGCTTTATAATGAGGAGTATTGGCATTGGCGATGTTACTTGAAATCACTTCAGCTCTTTGAGCTCGTACGCCCAAAGAATATTGGTGAACACCTAATGCATTATCGAAATTAATCGCCATAAAATTGCCTCCATCAGCTAACTGATAGATATAAAGCAAAGGTTATGCCAACAATTTTTATAATGGGAGAATAAAATAAAAAAACTAACATGCCGACGATCGTCGGCATGGGGTGAACCTAATCAACTGTTTTAGCTAGGTTTTTTTCTGGTAATAGATACCGGGATTACAGCGAACCATATTAAACTCTTCGGTTAACCCCGCAAGAGATTCTGACGCACCTAAGAATAAGATACCTTTAGGATTAAGTGCGGCAGCAAATTGCCGCAAAATGGTAGCCTTTGCCTCTGGCGCAAAATAAATCAATACATTACGGCAAAAAATGATATCGAACTTGCCTAATAAGCTATAACTTTCAAGTAGATTATGTGCTCTGAAGTTCACTAAACGTTTTACGTTATCTTTCACTTTCATATTGCCAGACGGTAAAGCATCAAAAAACTGACGTTTACGCTCTTCAGACAAACCACGAGCCAGAGCTAAACCATCATATTCAGCATTCTTACAACGCTCTAACATAGAAGGTGATAAATCTGTTGCCTGAATTGTCACGCCCCCAGGCAAAGCACCGGGTTTACGCTGTTGATATTCCAACACTGTCATAGCTAAAGAGTAAGGTTCTTGCCCAGATGAGCAAGCAGCAGACCATATTTTTAATGGTCGGCCCAACTTGCTGTATTCAGGCAACAAAGAATTACTCAGCAACTCAAATGGATAACGGTCTCGAAACCATAAGGTTTCGTTAGTAGTCATCGCATCTATCACTTCAGCGCGTAATTGACGCTCTATCGGTTTCATCGACTTTTTAACCACCTCAGATAGAGAAGGCAAATTATGCTTTCCCATCAGTGGCGCTAAGCGGCTACGAACTAAATACTGTTTGTTCTCACCTAACACAATACCGCTATGCTGCTCTAAAAACAGCCTAAATTGATTGTACTCTGCTTCAGCAAGTGATTTATCTGTCACATTATCTTCCTAATATGTTTGCCGATGAGCCGACCGAACGTTCAATATTATTCAATTCTAAACAATTATAAACTCAAATGTTTGTTAACCGCTGCGGCTAATTCATCGGGGTTAAACTTAGCAATAAAATCGTTAGCCCCAACTTTTTGTACCATCGCTTGGTTAAACACACCACTTAACGATGTGTGCAGTACGACTTTTATATTCTTTAACTTTGGATTATCACGAATTTCTGCTGTTAGAGTGTAGCCATCCATTTCAGGCATTTCAATATCAGAAATAATCAACGGAATTTCCACTGATACATCATCCATTTCTTTGGCAATATTTTTCAACATCTCTAACGCTTCTCTACCATCTTTGGCAGTATCGATTTGCAGATTTAAAGACTCTAACGAACGAATAATCTGTTTACGTGCCACTGCAGAATCATCAATAACCATAATATGATAATGCTGTTCTCTATCAATCGTTAAAGTTTCGTTGAGTTCTTGACTGATCGAAGTCTTAACCGGTGAAATTTCATCAAGAATTTTTTCAACATCCAAAATCTCAACCAACTCGCCTTCTATCTCTGTCACTGCGGTTAAATATGAAGAACGACCAGAACCTTGTGGAGGCGGCATAATTGCCTCCCAATTCATGTTGATAATACGTTCAACAGAACTCACTAAAAAGCCTTGAATGCTTCGGTTGTATTCGGAAATGATAATAAAGCAATTTTCTGTTGATGTCAGCGGACGACCACCCGTTGCAGCACTTAAATCGATAACAGAAATCGTTGCGCCACGAATATGAGCAACACCTTTAACATAACGATTTAATTTAGGTAAGGTTGTCAGTGGTGGGCATTGTAAAACCTCTTTCACTTTGAACACGTTAATCCCAAACCGTTGGCGGCCGTTAAGCCTAAATAATAGTAACTCGAGTCTGTTTTGCCCGACAAGCTGAGTACGTTTATTGACTGAATCTAAAATGCTCGACATAACACGACCTTGTAGTTAACTGTCACCCAAAAGGATAAAAATTATTCATTAAAATTATAGTAAACCCAGGTTCAACACAATACGTTAGCTCATTACATCTAGCTCATTTATCGCTAAAGACCTACCAACCTTGAGTGTAAACCATCAACAACCCAGCGAATACTTATCTATTCATTAAATTAAAAAAGTGGGCATACAACTTGCTTTAATTTGTATTAATTAACTCACACACGGTGAGCTGACACTTTTTTGACGGGGACATAATGAAATTATTATGTCATCGGTACATATTTTTTAGCTTATTGTGTATGCAGAGATAGCCCGCATATTTTCCGTTTTTAAAAGTATAGGTGTATTCTGGCAAAACAAGCTAGTATCTTCATTATGAAAGTATTTTTTTTATGTTTATTATGTTCAATAACATTTTTTTTGCCAGCATTTGCCAGCGAAGAGATAATAACACCCTCACTATCGACCATTTATGACTTAGCTAAAGAGACGATAGAAAAAAAAATCGAAGCAGACTCAAAAGCTAAGGTCGAAATCACCCCACAAAACCTTGAAGGTCGTGTCAATCCTCCGCGGTGCTATCCACCGATAACGGCTGAGCTTGCCAGTGAACGAGCGATTAGTCGCAATAATATGGTAAAACTGAGCTGTGATAGTCCAGACTATGACTACCCATGGCAAATGTATCTCTCAGTTCGAGTTGAAATTCAATACCCCGTTGTCGCGGCAAACCAGATACTGTCACCAGACCAAATTATTGACCAACAACATTTACACATTATGTATATTGATCAATATAGTCTAAAAGGCCAATTTTTTTCAGATATCAACTCATTAATTGGTTCAAGAGTAAAACGTCGGGTTGCGAAAGACTCTCCAGTCTTAAGTAATAACTTGTGTTTTGTTTGCAAAGGAGACACGATTTCTATTTATGCTAAAACCGCTAATATTGAAATTAAAACCCTTGGTGAAGCTTTACGGGACGGTAATCTCAATGAGGTTATCAGAGTAAAAAATAGTAATACGAGCAAACAATTTGATGCTGTAGTAATTGGCATTGGCGAAGTTGAAGTAAGAATGTAAAATAGAGTTAAAGTTTTTTCCTGGACTGCCGATAGCCTGTTTGGAAAACCTGATAATTACGCTGGAGCCTCCCATGGCAATTGACATTAAGCATAACACTGCTACTAATACACAACTGCGCACTGCACGTGAAACGCAGTCTAATACCAAATCTGATACTGCAGCTGTGGCGCAAAAAACAGCGACTCCAGTTAAAACTGATTCGGTTAGCATTACCTCTCAAGCTCAACAGCTACAGGGCGCGCAAACTAAAATGGCATCATTGCCTGAAGTAGACCAAAAAAAGGTCGCTGAAATTAAACTCGCAATCTCTGAAGGACGATATAAAGTCGACCCAGAAAAACTTGCGGCTAATATTGCTAGTTTTGAAGCAGAGCTAGGCAGTCTATCATTTGACAAAGAGTAACCGTTAAATGTTACTCTTTAATTTGCTTTAACAACACTAGAATAATAGGTGCGCATTTGCATCATAGAGAAGTGTTAGTAAAAAAAACAAGAGTAACTTATGACACAAGTAAACGTACAATCCTCAGGACAATCCAACGATCCGCAAAACAAGCAATTACTTACAGAACTGCATACTTTGCTTGATACGCAAAATCAGACATTAGTTCAGCTAAAACAGCTGATTTCAGCAGAGAAAGCTGCGTTAGAAAAGCAAGACGCCGATCAATTGCTGGCACTTTCCAAAGATAAAACCCAGTGTTTATTCAATATGAAAACCACTGACGAAAAACTGGCTAGTCATCCACACCACACGCTGATCACCACAGATGTTGAACTGGCACAAAAAGTTGCTCAAGCAAAATCGATACTCGCTGAGTGCAAAGACATCAATAGCCAAAATGCCAGTTTAATTGAGCTCAATATCGCCAGCCTCAATAGATTCGCACAAGCATTACAAGCTAGCCGCAACGCTTCAAGCTTGACCTACAATGACAAAGGCAAAACGTCGACCATTTCAACGCTAGGGAATGACTTTTCAGCCTAGCGTTAAAATCTTGGTAGCAAGCCATACGAGCGATGACATGCGATAACGAGCCAAGTGCCACCGTGAGCGCAGTGTTCGCTTGTTATCGTTCCTTCCTAGCAGGAGATTTACTGAGCGAGCATGGCCTCAAGTAAACTTTGTTGCGCAGGATGTTCACCTAACCAAATCTTAAGTAATGCCTGACGAAATGCTTCACCAGCAATATCACCCTGAGCCATACCATTTTTAATGCTGCTCACGCCCTTGCCTTTTTGAGTCACAAAAGTGAATCGATCACCTTCAACAATCTCGTCAGCAAACAGCTGGGTAAAATGTTCAATATCTTTGGCAATAGAATGAGTGTCACCGTCCGTAGCAGCATCAAAACCGTCAGTAATTGCATCACGCATTTTATCTGAGGTAATCATTCCAGAGGTAATGGTTAACTGTATAACCGCAATCGGCTGCGCCAATACATCATCTAAGGTTTGCACTTTTGTCGGTAAATACAAACTGCCCACATATAAGTCAATAAAAAACTTGCTGCGCACTCCTGCGCCATTCAGTATTAATGGTTGCTCAGCAACCGTCATTTGCTCTACCACATCAATATCGCCAATCACTTTAGCGTGCGCGAATGACGGCAGCATCAACACTAAACTCATACCCATTAAAGCTAATAACTTCATATAAACTCTCTAAAAAAACGCCACAAAAATAACCACAGAAAGAATAAAAAGTGGTTTTATGCCTGGCAATATATACCGCAACCAAATCACATACTAAAACTCAGCGATTAACCGTTAATAGCTTATTTGCCGAGTATTGCACTTCGAGGTTGAATAAGGGGTTAACCACGAACACCTAACTTAAATTGGCCATTCTGATTAAACATCAACGCTTGCTTGTGCTTAGGTGAAATTAAAATTGGACCATCATCGAAAAACAAGAAGCACTTCCAATTACGCACAAAGACATCCCAACGCGTTTCAATGATTTGGTACTTTTCATAACAAAAATACACCACCACATCATCAGGCCATTGAATATGTGTACTAACAGCTTCAGGCATCGCGTTGTCCAGAGAGTCCCACGCCGATTGCCAATGTTCTGTTGCCGTCCAAGCATCTTGCTTTATTGGCCAATCACCTTTCTCAAATAATTCCGCACGACTGCTCTTATTGCTTATCCACTTATCCCACACTTCCATGGCACTTTTATCGGTCAGTGGTTTAATCAAGGCCTTATCATCATCTGATACAGGCAAATCTTTATGGTTAAAAATCCACTTACGCTTATAAAGATCAAACGGAATATATGAATGTGACAAACAACTGCTCCTAGCAATAAAAAATGAAGCACAATTATAGCGCTAAAGCCGATCAGACTGCGATAGTGATAAACACAAATGATGAGATGATTTGTTAAAAAGATTAATGCTGTAGTTAAAAATATTGATACGAGTAAATATCTTAATTCTGGTAAGGGACAATGAAATAAATCAGATGATGAGAAAAGACAGAGAATGAGCATAGGAGTAGTTTATATGGTCTCCCCACAGGTGAGTTTGGTTGACTTTAACCAAAGTTAACCAAAATTAACTAAATGTTATTTATCAATACCTTAAATAGATAATTGCATTTTTGACATTAACCAAAATTACTGTAAATTAGTCAAAATAGATTCCAGAGGCGGCACATAGGCGGCACAACTTTTGAGGCTAAGTGATTATGGATAAAGAATTTACTTTCAATAAACGCTGTTTTGAACAGCTAAAAAGTGCCCCAAAACGCTATAGAATTGCCGATTTAGACCAAAGAGAGTCAGTAAAAGGCCTAATTTTAGAAGTTATGCCATCAGGAAAAAAGTATTTTCGCTTTAGACGCAAGCACTTAGGCAAAGACGTTGCCGTCACTATTGGCCTCTTCCCCAATTTGACCATTGAGCAGGCACGTAAGCAGGCCAAATTAATCGCGGTAGACATTGCCCAAGGTATTAACCCCAACGAATCTAAACGACAAGCCAAAGAAGCGATAGCCCTTGAAGATGCCCTATCCTTATCTGTTCAACAATTATTTGACGCATACGTTGCTGAGTTCAACATCAAGATTAAATCTGGTGAACGTCGGCAAAAGTCATTAGATGATGTTCATTCCATTTGGAATAAACATATCAAACCGCGCATTGGTCATTTAAGAGTTGAAAGCATTTCTAAAACGGATGCTGAAAATTTTATCAAACTGATTATCACTAAAAACTCTGCCGCCATCAGAAACAAATGCCTGACCTTGCTCAAGTCGATGTTCAATGACCAACCTGCTAATCCGTTTGTGCATATCAAAAAACTAGCAGGCACAAAGCGAGAACGTATTTTAGCCGAGCATGAAGTTAAGCGACTACTTGAAGCTTTAGAGTTAGAGCTACCTATTTACCGCGATGTGGTGATGATGCTGCTATTAACAGGCCAGCGTAAAAGCTGCGTGTTCAGTATGGAATGGCGCGAGATAGATCACCAACGTGGTATTTGGCTTATCCCTACCAGCAAAATGAAAGTTAAAAAGCCTCATGCTGTGCCACTCACTAAAGAAGCGATGGATATTCTAACCAGACGCAGCCAAGAAGCAGCTAAAGGTGAACGCTTTGTATTCCCGAGTGAGCGCAGTCAATCAGGCCATATTATCGAAAAAGCAGGTAAAGGCAGCTTCTGGCATCGCATTACAGAACGTGCAGAGCTTCGCGGTACTGAAAAAGGTGATAACGTCACCATTCACGATTTAAGGCGAACCATAGCAAGTTGGAGCGTCATGCGAGGCGGTAACATTCAAACAACGAGTAAACTATTAGGACATAGCGATATCAGCATTACAGCCAGCACTTATGCTCATTTAGATATTGAACATGTTAGGCAAGAGCTAGGTATCACTACTGCTCATTTACTGGGGACTTTTCAGCATGAATCGAAAGTGGATAGATTGGCTAAGGAAATAGAACAGCTCTCCACGGAGGAAAGAAGAGAGCTGCTAGATAGATTATATTGAATTAAAATTTTTTATAAAATGTTAATTTGCAGTATTAACATGTTGTTTAACAAGATGATGTTGGGAAAACGATCGCGAGATACTGTGCGAGAATAGTTGATAATGCTTGTTGTTTACCTTGAGGGGTTTTCGCCAACGCCTTAGTTTTTTCAATATAATCTTCAAGAAGTTGTTTACCTGTCAACTTAGCAGCTTTATCCATACAAAAATATATAGGCTCATCATTTTTTAGAACTAACCTGTTTACTGTTAAGTACCCAATAGAGAGAGCCTGATAAGCATGAAAAAATATAAAAATGCAAGCATCTTGATTAGATTGCTCTGGAAGTGAACATAATTTAATGAAACCTGCATGTGTAAGTGTTCCATCGGACAATTGCTCTCCTGGTTGCGGTGTGGCTGCACTGACAGAAGTGATGCAAAGCGTTACTGTTAATAGTATTGAAAGTACTATTGCACTTATTTTCATTTAAGTTACTCCTAGGTTTGTTTGCAATAACTTAAATGAAAAGGTGTATCCTTTTAGTGACTAACGTCTTGTTTTTTAATTTATTTTCGATATTTTGTTAATGACATTGCGTTTAGAGTTCACCAGTAATCAACTTCGAAACTGCATCTAATTCCATTTAATACTCCTAATTATCTTGTGTCAGGTAATTAAAACAATCCTGATATTTTTTAAAAGAAGCCATAGCATTAGCAATAATCAGCGGGTTCTGAGTCTGATGAGACCAAAAGTACCCTGCGACTCCGCTGAGTTGGTTAGAATTTTTAAGAACATTTTCCAACAGTATGACTGGGTAGCCCTGCTTCTTACGGCTGATGACATGTATGCCTCCATGGATATAAGAACTGAGAGACCTGTATGAGTTTTCTTTGAATTCAAGTAGCGGTTGAAGTGCATTTTGTGGTGCTTTTCCTTCCATTGCCTTCATCATTTCACCGACCATAGGTATTGAATTAGCCGCTTGAGCAGACTCGTTTGTAAGCTCTGAAAGTAATTTATCCACCATAATGTCTGATGCCGCGAAAACTAACCAATGCGCTCTGACTAAAGCCTCATATTGGAGCCTTAGTAGGCCTAAAGCTGATGTAAAAGCATTAGCGTGCATTAGAATTTTAATACTCAGTGCATGCTCCATAACAACTGAGCAGAGAATACGAGCGCCTTCGGTTCGTTTTGATTTTTGTGCTTCAGGATGTGCTAGCAGTCCATTAACAAAGTTTTCGAACTCAGCAGAGCGAGAGAGAAGCTGATCCATGCTTAACCTAATTATTCACAAATGAATCGTTCAAGTTTACTAAATATTAATTACAGGAGCTACGAGTATTGTTAAGAAAATTAGTTTGAAATAATAATTATACTCACAATAATTTGAGGAATATTAGACTAAGTCTTGGGGGGAGTGCTTTTTCATGCAAAAAATAGCAAAAGCTTTATATCAATTCATTAGAGGAATCTTGTATTCTATATTGGAAGCAGCTCACCCCTAAGCTGCTAAACAACCTTTCCCATTCATAGGGCTCCAGTTGCACTCTACGAGTGTGTAGCGCTGCCTACAGCGATTAACGGTAGAGGTGATGTAGAGCATGCTTAATATACGCTATCACTTTGTTTAGCGTCAAGTTCTTTACCAAAATCAAAATTTTCCCACTTAGTGAAATGCAGTCTATTGTCTTCGATTATTGCTTTTCGCTCAGCCGGAGAGGTTATACCATAAATTTTTAAAAGATAATGTTTAAAGCTACTCATTAAATGAGGACAGGCGATACAATCCATCAAAAGTAAAAAGCACTCGCTATCCTTAGTTAGGGTTGATGAGCTATCTTTAATCTTCAGCACTATGGTTTTTTTTACAGCTTTCTTGATCGAGTTATACCTTTTTTTATTTTTCACATAAAATATTATTGCAACAATTGAAAAATAGTTTAATTTCAAATCAAACTCTAAGAGTCCTCGATTATCAATACCACCAAAGTAACTAATTAATGACTTCTCACTTAACCAATAATCTTTCCCTAACTCTGAGATTACCGTTAACAAATATAAAGTTTCAACTTGAGTGTACATCCTACTTTCATACTTACGCATTACAAAATTAACATTATCATATATTATCTTAAAAACTTGATGCATATCATCGAACTTTATATATTTAGTTCTTGAAAAATCTATAATTAATTTTAAAATACGACTTAGCTTTATCGTCGTGTTAACTCTTGGTGCAACTGTATAAATAAAAAAACAAAATTCCAAACAAGAGTGAATAGAAAGTAAAAAGGATTTATAATCATTTTGATTTGATACCCCCAAGATATAATCAGAAAATGCTTTTTTAAGTCTTGCCTCAACAATAGTAAGTGTATAATTTATTACACTCTTATAATCGGCACAACTTTCTGCCAATATCATTTTGAAATCTGTAATTAGAGATTTTGATTTAACATTAAATCTTGGAGTTAGTTCTCCGTCCCCGCTTTCACTTTTAACTAACTCAAGATTAATTCTATTCGTCAAAAAATCTGATATTTTTCTTTTTGCAATTGTTATTTCCGTGATAATTGGTTTGTTGTAAACCATCTCTTTCTCTGAATTTATACCTAGCTTATATTCACTCAACAACCCCTCTAAAGAAGAAAACAAAGCTTTATATGCTTTTTCATCATTAAAAAACACAAAGTAATCATCCACATACCGATACACATCGTAATCAACGCCAAATTTAAAATTTTGTAAATCAAGGTCTTTTTCAAGATTGTAGTCAATACGTTGCAGAATGATTTCAGCAAAAATCCTAGAAACTTCAGGACCAATTAAAATCCCATTAGTTTCATTATAATTTTGAGTTCTTAGAAGTCGATCGAAATTATCTGGAAAAGTTTTCAACAAAACATCCTGCCCACCAGAGTAAGCTATTGAGTGTTTAACAGCCCCCTTTCCTAATACAGCCCAAGCAATTGAATGTGTATATATAGAATCAAAACATTTTGAAATATCAAGTTGAGACATATGATCATATCTCTTTTCACATTTATGGTAATCAATAGATTCAAAAAACTGATGTATATTATTAATCTTTTTATATCCAAAAAACGACTTCAAGTTCTTATATTTATTATCATAAACCTGTTCATTACCATTCGACAAAATAACTGTTGAACTTTTCTTTTCTTCATCATAAAACCTTGTCGTTGCAATTCGAGAAGGGGCTCGAAGGCTGAAGCTAGATATTCCTGAGTTATATATGATCAATTCTTTAAAGCGACTGTAGAAACTTATAACATCAAGTTGATTTCTTGGGTGAATTACAGAAAGCTTTCTAAGACTTTTTTCTTTATGGCTAATTCCATATGAGAAAGGTATAGTTATAAACTTATTATTTGAGTAATTAAATACTCTTTTTCCGCCTTTGATTTTTATTTTAATTTTTTCATTACTATTAATACCAAGTAGTAATAATATTATTGCTTCAATAGCTACTGGTAGTATTTTCCAGGTCGCAACCCCTTCCTCAACTCTTAATTCAGTGTCAATTAAAAAGTCATAATAAAAACGATTAGAAAACGTTATTGGCGTCTCATATGGTAAAGTGTCTGAAAGAATAACCCTTTCATTAGTATTTTTAACTTTTAACCTAGTTCTCATAACCCCCACCCTCGACCAATAACTGAAAACTCTTTTAAGTTAAAACTAACAAAACTTCTCTTTGTGAAACCATATTCAAAGGAATACATCCCCCTAATTTTCTTAAGAAGCGGAGCGTTTTCTAAACTTGAAAGTTCGCTCTGAAGTTGGTCATCAAGTAATTTAAGAAATTTTTTATCTGTCACCCATTTATTATTGTTATATATACCGATAACTGCATTACCTTTATTGTTAGAAAGCGTAGCCTTAACATCAGTTCAGCCCTTGCTAATTTCGGGGTTTTAATATAACTATTATTATACTTATCAATAGAGAATTTTATTTTTGATATATACTTATCTTTCTTCTTTTTAGAAATACCAATTTCAATAGAATTTGATTGTTTTTTAAAACTATATCCTAAATAATCGAATTCAAAAACATCTGACTCAAAAGTTGAGTGCACTGAAGTTTTTTCAAGCTCAGTGCTTAACTCGAGCTCTTCCTCTTCAAGATAAGACTTTATCAAATCCAGATAATTATCGTTAGAATCTCTATTTTTTTGAGTGACGATTAAAATGATATCATCTACATACCTAGCATAAAAAACTAAGTTCTCTAAAGATCTAATTTTAAAATCAAAATCTTTCAAATAAAGCTCAGCTAAATATGCACTTATACCGATACCCCTTGGAATACCTTTATCACTAAAGACTTTGTATGAACGCAATAACTTGGCAATTATTTTTCGACTAGACAAACTTAAAGCTGCACTTTCGTTTAATTTTTTTAATAAAAGCACTGGAGATATAGACTCGTAAAATGATTTAATATCAGTCCTAATTATATGAAAAGGATATTTATTATTTAAACAAGAATATAATTGAGGAATAATCAAATCCCTATCATTTTGTTTAACACCATATGTATATCGTATATTTCTTTGAATTTGCTTTTCGGCAAATAAGGAGCTCGCACTATTACCTATTGAGTAAACAGCTTTATTATTAATTAATTTTAAAGATTTTTTAATTTCAAAATAAAAATCTTTAGAGGATATTTCTTTTGAAACAATTTCTAATTTTTTACTTATTATTTCATCCCTGTTTCTCTTTAACAGCTTCAATAGCAAATATAAATTCCTAACTCTTAAATCGAACCAGTCTTTAGAATAGTTCCTTCTCCTACTATAATGCTTCGAAATAGCACTTTTCAACCTCTTTATTTTTTCATAACAATCAATAACTTCAGGGAATAATTTTGAAAAAACGTTATTCCCATTATTATTCTCACTCTTATAGATATAGTAAAGGTTTTGTGCAGAAAAAGACTGATCAAACATAATAATCCCTTATTTTTTTAGTTCGTCTATATTATATCTATTTATCAATATAATCTGCTTCAAAGCAATGTACAATCAATAAGTTAATAAAATTAGTACACTTATTGACAGAACTCCAAGTTAGAGCGATTAGGCTCAATTTTACCATTAGCTTGTGAATAGCTTAACGTCCACTCATGTACTCTAGTGACGATTTCAAAGCCTAAAGCCACAATGCCTTTTAACTGCACGATAAGTTCGTCACCATATCGATTAAGTTTATAGATACTAGATTCAACATTACCATGAACTGAATTACGGGATTGCTTAGGTAATACCTCGCTTCTATCAGAAGCTATTCCCGCATTAATTTCCGCATTGGCATCTTGGAATTTTGCTGAATTTCCAGAAATACCATTAGTGTTCAATCCCTGATGACACTTAGCATTTTCCGAACTTGGTATGGGCACACCGATTGAACTCAACTTAGGTTGAGCCACTGCATCCCTAGAGTCTTCATAGGCATTGCGGCAATTGTCATCAGAAGTATGATTTAAAGACTTTTGTTTTTTATGTTCGTATAAAGGTCTAATTAACTGATCATCACGCTTACAAAAAACGCCGCCCATGAGTTCAGTGTAACGACCCCAATCGGAGTCATCAGCGGCTTGCCTAATTTCTTCCACCCACTCTAGGCTTTCATCAGTTATTTTACTTAACCGTCTTAATTCACGCCAAGGTGTTACTCCTACTCCACCAATTTGCTGAAATTGACGAATCCCCCAACAGGAAGCCCAAACACGAATACGTGTAGCTGCGGTGACAGACTCAGTTCCATAAAGGTCATGTTCAATCCCTTCACCATCAATTCCTTTGGCTACATACTTGGCAATATATCCCGTTGCAGAACCTTTATTAGGATCGATGTATTCAACCTTAAAACGGTGTTCTTTTGCACCTTGTTCGTCCCCCTCTTCTTGTAGGCAATATTCTTGAAAGGTTTCGACTAATTGTTGTTGCTGCTCATTTTCAACAAATAACAATAAATGCCAATGGGGTGTGCCGTCATGGTGAGGCTCTGCTACCCTAAAACCAAATGGAGTAATTTTGTCACGATTAAGTGATGCTCTAATTCTTTGGAATGTTCGATTGAGATAATCTTGCCCATCCAAAGGTGTTGCGCCTTGCCACTTAGGGTTTTCTGCACCAGATTTAGCAAAGCAACGGTGATACTTAGACGGTGTGGTCATTGTCAAAAATACAGCTGAGTAGCCATGCTTTGTGGCGTAATCTTCAAAGCCACGAATGCGCACCATCAGTTCAGCTTTACGGATTTTAGGATTAGACACATTAAGGTCTGATAATTCAGCAAGGCTTACACTGTAATCAAGCTCATTAGTGGCTAAGGTATTCTCAAGCTGTTCACGACTGCTGAGCCATTGGCTCTTAATGCTCTCAACGGTAATGTCACTGGCATAAATACTACGATGACGATTAATTTGGTTTAGGACCCGCGAAATAGTTTCAACTTGCCTGTTATGGAGCCGTCTAAGTTTTGGCTTCCACCATAGCGGATCACAAGCACGCTTAATCACCCCAATGACTTTTGAATATTCTTCATCACTCAAACAGTCATTTTCGAGGTGATTTAAAATAGTATCCGTTAATGGGCGCGGCTTAATTTGATTGCAATTTATATAGCGCGAAATTGCAAAATAGGTATGTTTTAAACCATTAGAGTAATGCCTAATAACCATATTGGCGCATTGGCGAGCGTGGTGTTTAGACTTTTGCTTAAAATTGGGAGATTTAATATTAACGCTAGTCATTCGAATACTGCTGTGACCCAGTATTTTTGAAATAGCTTTCGTTGTTTGTAACAAATCTAAATTAGCTTCACTATGGTGTGAAAAGCGATCATAACGTTGCTTTAGTACAGTCTTATAGATTTGAGGAATGCCATGAAGTCTTTTAGCCACAAAGCGAGCATTATCCATTTCAACTCTAGTCATTAGATTGCCCTCCATGTTGCTTTAGCCATTCATGCCCACGATGATTGAGTGAGCAACGTTGCCACTTTACGCCCGCAATGTAATGGGGACTCTCGACTAAGAAGCCTTGTAGCTTCAATTTACACAATGTTCGTTTTTGAAAATGACCCGTATATGAGTCATAACCGATCATCTTGCCTAGGTCGGGACATATCTCAATACAGACCTCGATGTGGTTATCTTGAGATAACCACTCAATGAATGTGACTTGTTCATTAGTAAAGGCGGCCATTACTTGCCTCCTTCACTATCTGAAGCCGTTACATTATGTAACGGGCTCACTTCTATACTGTCAGAATTGTCATCCATGGGCTTGTTAACAGGTACATGTTCCGTTAACGGGTACAAGCTCGATTCACAAGCTTCATTTTGCCGTAACAGGATAATGTACTCGTTAGGTTCACGAAGCTCTTTAAGCTCATTAACAGATCTTTTAAGAGTGCTATTTATATTTAATAGCGAGCAAATAATCATTCCCGCTAAAAAGCTATACAGTGTGTTCATATACCCTCCCGTTAACGAAGTTTTCAACATCGCTTTGGCGGTACATCACACGACGACCAACTTTGATAAAACAGAGAGGATAGCGGCCAGTACAACGCCACACAGAAAGAGTGCCACTTGTGACACCTAAAAACTCAGCAACCTGAGCAGGGGTAAGTAATAGATTATTCATGTTAACTCCTAATAATGTATATATTTCAGGAGTGAGAATAAAATTATTGGATTAGAGTGTATGTACAATCAAGCTGCTTAAAAATACATTAAGCTGCTTGACTGTATTTTCACACCTTTAGACTTTCTGTTTTTTAAATCGCTCAGTTGATCTAAACCAATTAATCACAGTTCTATGTCCATTAACTACACTATTGAAAATGAAGTCATGTTTTTTGCCAATTTCTACAATTTGAGGGTAAAGTGCCTCAGCAGCTTTAGTGTAAGAAGTGAATTCGTTAGTAGATAGAAAAAGTGCGATCGCTTCCTCCGATGTTGCCAAAGAACCTTGCTGAGTTTTTTTTCCGCCTTTCTTACCAGCTAGTTTATTCTGCTCAAGAACAGCAATATTCTTGATAATCTGCTCTCTCATTAGTATGGCGTGTGATTATTGATTGAGAATAAATGCTTTTATTAACATATCGGCAAAAATATCCGCTTGCTCATTTAGCCCACTCAATTGACAGACCAACATACCCTTAAACAATCTGAACAATTCATGCCTGTGTTCAGTTGAAGTTTTGCCTGTAAATCTAGCAATCAAAGTTTTAATTTGTGGTGTTACAAATGCTTCAGACTTAGGTGAACAAACTCTTAATGCTTCGCCGAACGATTGAGTAGCTTCTATCTCTTTAACTTTGCTCATAAGTGGACTTTCGCTATCGATGATACTTATAAATAGTTTTATCGCCATGCCCCAAACTTGACAGCGTGACTCATGCAATTCATCAAATATTGATAGTCCATGGGGAGTTTTGGCAAGTGCTTTGACTATAACTTCATCTGAATCCGTATCTGATATGGCTGTATAGTAGCTTTTTACACTGAGGACAAATCGAAATATTTGCTCTACATAAATGTCTAATTCTTTTTGTAAGTTGTCTTTATCGATATTTCCTATCAACGATTCGGGCATTAAATCGATAATGTTATCGATTAATGACTCTTTGTTCGCCAGTAAATTAATCTCTGAAACTTCCATTTAATGTTCACCGCATCATGCTATTTGACTTAAATGGAATTTAACGAAAAATAGGCTTTGAGTCCATGATTGGGTTCAAACTATCGAAAAGCGGAGTTTTGAAGAATGCTTAAAAAAAAATTCCAAAAAAGTGGTTTCCAGAGGCGGCACATAGGCGGCACAACTTTTGACGATTTTAGTAAGCGTTTGATTTTTAAGGTAAAAAGAGGTGTTATGGTCTCCCCACAGGGACTCGAACCCCGATCGGCCGCTTAGGAGGCGGCTGCTCTATCCTGTTGAGCTATAGAGAGACCCAGTGATTATACTGAGTTTATAATCGAATTAAACCTTTTAAATTTAATTGCTTAATTAACAACCAACTAGTTCTTAATCGCAATGTCATTCACTTGAATATTATAAGCACTGTCGATACCGTCAAAGATTGCCGTTGAACTGTCTTCGGTCACTTGTTCGATAACCACATTCGCCCGACTTTTAGTCGCGATAGCGCGCATAGAGTTGAATCTGTCGGGGATGTTTTTCTGTAGGACGATTTGGAACTTATCACCCATTTTAACGCCATTTTTACGGCCTAAATTGATGATAATGCGATCACCATCTCTTGCGACAATTTGGCCTAGTAATGGTCGGCAATTAAGTTGCTTATCTAACGACATAACGCTTTGTTGTAAAATATCACTGATCGCCTGGCCATAAGATGATCGCCAAAAGCGTTGATTAGCTGGTGACACTATTTCTTGTCGTTCAAATTCCCAAGGCGCTGATGTCGCAAATGATTCCGACCAGACCACTTCACCGCTAATGCCATGATAAAGGGTTAATTTAAGGATAAATTGCCTCAGTGGATCATCTTCTACAAAGCCCAAATAACTGCTTTGTACTGGTTCAGTTGAAATATCAATAATTTCGGGCTGCAGCAAATATTGGCTGTCGGTGAGTTCACCTAACCAACTGGGTATGCGGTTACCTCTAAAATTGACCAATTGATTGGTATTATCAATTTTCTCATCTGCATGTAGCCTGGCAAAACTGTAACGCGATTGCGCGTTAATCGCTTTGCCTAATTGTTCGGTAATGCGCTCTTCAAAGTGGGCTAATTGACCATAGCGTAATTGTTCGCGTTCTTGTAAATAAGCTTGAGGCAGCATAATCGCAGCTTTGAGTGATTGGCTTTTACATTGGGCATCGGGCTCTTGTTCGCTAAGCTCAAGCTGTAAAATGACAGTAATAGTATGCTCGCTGATCATTTCACTCATTAATTCAACATTATTGGCCGAGCCCATACGCTGCATTTGAAAAGTATCTTGAGTAAGCCGTCCTTGGTTAACTTGTTGTTCGCTAGAAAAGTTAACTCCCGCTTTTAAACTGGCATAATTTAATGCTTGGCTGATAGCGTCTTCGCGAGCTTTATCAATATCGCCATTAACAATTTTGGCTTTGCCAGTCACTTCAATTTGTTCAGCAAATGCAGACATTGTCACTAGCAAGCCACTTGCACATAATATGGCTATGACAGCAAGATGACTAAAGGGATTAGCTCGGTTAGTAGGGCTGTGTCGGATCAGCATACGATGTCCTAATGTCAAAAAAACGTCTATTTGGCTTAATAAAATGAATTAAGCTTACTCTATATTTTACAAAGCAAAAATTGTGCCTATAACCGCTTTAATAGTTTTTTTTAGATGTAGGGTAATTATAGTAAAGCTTCTAACGCATTTGCCGATATAAAGGAACGAATATTAGAGAGTAAAAAATTGACCTTAGTTACCGATAAATAAGGCGATAAAATGGCTCATTTATACCAAGACTTGCGGCATTTTTGTAAGAGGAATTATTATGATTAATAGGCTTGTTGTCCCAACGGTCATACTGGCGTCATTGACGTTAGTTGCATGCACCCAAACGCCTAATGCTGCCAATAATCTTGCCTTTAGTAATAACGGTAAATTTGTCAAAGTGGTCGATGAAGATCAGGTTTATCAGCACAAGTTAGCTTATGATATACAAGCTGTTGGAATATCGCCTAAGGGCCAGGTCAATGTGTGGGCAGAAAAGTTAGTCAACGAATTAGTATTGCAAAATGATGCCCTTCGCCCTGATGAACCACTGCTCATTTCTACGCCGGTAATGGCCAGCAATTTAAATACATCCAATGAGTTAGGCCTTCAATTACAGCAAGGATTGCTTGCTGCATTCCATGCCCATGAGTTTAATTTGGTTGATTTAAACGTCGCAACTAATTTACGTGCAACAGAGCAAGGTGAATTTATGTTGAGCCGAAACTGGGAGCTGTTGCGTTCCAATTTACCGGTAGCGCACGTTTTGGTATCAACCATGACCTTAACACCTGAAGGAATAGTCTTTAACGGCCGAATAGTGAATGTGACCAATAATAGAGTGGTTTCGGCGGTGCAATCATTTGTGGCGGCGTCGAGCTTATCGGGTTATTTACAACCGTCTGAAATGATTGAATCGCGTAATGGTTTACTGTATCGCCACGAAAATAAGGGCGACAGTCGTTATACCGTATTAGGAGATAAGCTATGAAGTCGTTAATGTTAATTGTGCTGGTACTGTTAACTGGCTGTGTAAGCAAGGATAAATATGTCCAGTGGGAAACCGAAGCTCCAGCCTCGTTCCCTACCCTAACCGCAATTGGTTATGCACCCTTAGCGACTCAGCCAAGCAAAGAACCATCGCATCGTATTTTAATGGCAATGCAAGCATCAAAAATTGCTGCATATCGTGAGTTAGCAGAGCAAGTGTATGGCCAAAAGATTACCGCAAACAGCGACGTGAGTGAGTGGTTATTAACTGACGACAACGTTAAGTCTAGCGTGAGTGGCATTATTCGCGGGGCTAAAGTGGTAAAAACCTACCCAGCAGGTGAGTTTTATGTCACTGAGTTAGCACTTGATTTTAAACAAGTATGGCAGTTATACGAACAACAAAATCGCCCTAAGCGGGTAAAAGAAGTGACTTACTTCTAGGGCCGATTCACATTAGCAGTTCAGACGATTTTATTAGATAAATGCTCAGTTGCTAGATTAACTTTTACAACAATGCCGCTGATATCAGCGGCATTTTTCATTGTATGGTTTACCACTAATCGTTAAAAGTTCAGTTTAAACACTAAACCGAATGCGGCTTGGTTTTCCATGTCTTCAGTGACATCGGGATAACTTAACTGCATTTCACCGCCAAAATAGTAACCAGCATAAGCGTTAAGGCTAACGTTAGTCGTTGCTTGCCAACCTGCGCGAGCAAAGCCTACCCATTCTTCAACTTCAATGGTTTTGTCATCGTCAGCAATTAAAAAACGCTCTGTTCGCATTGAGCTGCCCACGCCAAAATCCCAGTCACGATTATATTGATAACTTAACTCTAATCCTGCAGGGCCACTAAAACCAGCTTGGAACGGGTTAGCAAGTACCCACTTGTCGCTTATCTGCCAACGCACGGCTAAATAAGGCAAGGTGCGCACTTCTGAAATATCATTTAAATATGCCACACCGAAACCAAGCATATTACCCGAATCAAAGCGGTACATCCCCGAGGCGACGACACCATAACTTTGTGCATTTGAAGATGATGCCGTATCAGCATAGGCATACTGTAATTTGGGTGCGATGAGAAACATCCAATGATTATCTAAGCGATACGATAGTGATAAACCAGCACTGTACTGATGGATGGTTGACCAAGGTTGAGTATTGCTGTGTAACAGGCTGTTTTGGTTAATATCCCAGTCATAATCGAGATTATCGTAGCCTAAGTTTGCCCCTATAGACCACTGACGATTAAGTGGCATGTTTGCCGAAAAACTGGTTTTCCATGTATCTCGTTGTAACTGATTAGGGTTAGCACTCTCTGCGCCTACATTAGCGGTGCCCGTTGATGTACGAGCAACAGTGAGTGAAAACGGTGAACGTTCTGGTGCCGCTAAAGCATGCTGACTTAACAGCAGACCCGATACGCACAATAATGACCGTACAGATAAATTCAGTGACTTATTCTGTGCCGGAGAAGAAATTACCTTAGTGTTGTAAAGCGTCATACTAATCTGCTTCCCTTCAAATAATGAAATAAACTGAATATTACTTTGGCTTAATTGCTCAAGTAATACTGCTATATGGCCAATTAAGTTCAACTTGAGGTTGAGTTTATTTTACGCCCACTTTATGTGCTCGTAAAAACATGTCGGCGGTATCTTGCAGGTATTGTTGTCTGGTGACGATTAAATCTTCTATTTCTAAGCCTAACTCTAGGCGTAATTTTAGCTCACCAAACAACATTAAACACAATCTAACCGCACTTTCATGAGGGTTTTCAAAAAAGTATTCGTTGTGTTCATTGACTTTTGTTAGGTAGTTTCGAACCAATCCTAGTACATGCTTAGGGCCTGCATTATAAAACAATCTAGACACTTCTGGGTGAGTATCGGCTTGAGCAACACAGGTTTTAAACACTGTCATGGCTTCTTTGCTAACAATCATTTCGCCAAACTGCTGTGCAAATAACAAAATAACCTGTTGTGGTTGGCTGGCATCAATTAAGGCATCGTCAGTGAGTTGATGCACAACACATTTCGATTCAATCGCAGACACAAATAAATCGTCTTTAGAACCAAAATGGGAGTAAACAGTTTGTTTTGATACACCGGCATGCTTGGCCACTTCATCCATACTGGTATTAGGGAAACCATGATGACAAAAAAGATCAATCGCAGATTCGAGCACCTGAGCACGCTTTTGTTCACTGCGGCTGATGTGGATCTGCCCGCTGGGATTAAGGGCTGTGTGTTGTTTTGTCATATTGGTTCCATAAATTAGCTCATTAAGCAAATCAAGCCTCTGCATTGCTGATCAGCATTTAGCCTAATAGTAACCAAAAATAGACTGGACAGTCTAGTTTTATAAAATTAGACTATCGAGTCTAGTTAACATTAAAGTTACATTTTACGTTGTGCTGAAAACCTATGAGCTTATTGCCTTTCATGCCAACAGCGAAAAATAAATCAACATTGACACTATTAATTGCTTTGCAAGGAATAAACTTATGAACGCGTCAAAGACATTCACTGCCATCATTCGATACTGGGCGCTAAGTTTAAGCTTAATCGTTTTAAGCGGTTGTGGCTCTGAGGTAAAAGAACACTCGCATACAATTGACTATCAAGCGGTGTTATCACAAAGCTTAGTGTTAAATGACCATTACCAGCATATGCAAACCTATACAGGGACAATTCGCTCAGCCAATACCACAGGTATTGGCTTTGAGCTTGCGGGTAAGCTCAACAATATCTCAGTCGACAGTGGCGATACTGTGACTAAAGGTCAAACATTAGCCCTACTTGATATCGAGTTATTAACGGCCGAACAACAGCAACTGCAAGCCAGTTTATTACAAACCCAAGCGGACATCGATTTAGCCAAAAGCACCTTAGTTCGCACTCAAAAACTAAAACAACAAAATTATGTGTCTGAACAGCAGCTTGATGAAACCCAGCAACAAGTCATTAGCTTACAAGCGAATCAAAAGCGCATAGAAGCCAGCTTAAGTGCCACCCATTTAAAAATTGAAAAATCGACATTGTTAGCTCCATTCAATGGCACTATCAGTCAGCGGTTTCATAATGTCGGCGAAGTGATTGCGCTAGGCAGTCCGGTTTTTACCTTAGTGGGTAACAGTGAGCCTTTAGCTTATATTGGGGTACCGATTGATATTGCACAGCAGTTAGCCGCCGAGCAGATGGTAGATGTCCGTGTAGGTAAACAAACCTTTACCGCTAAAATTGCCGGTATTAGTGCCGAGGTCAATACCATTAGTCGCACGGTGCAGTTGCGTATTCATTTGCCCGACTCAGCCAGAGTAATCAATGGCGAAATAGCTTATTTGGCTTATCAACAAGATGTGCCTGCATCTGGTTACTGGGTGCCGATGTCGGCATTAACCGATGGCGTACGCGGGTTATGGAACGTGTTTGCCTTAGTTAAAGCTGAGCAAGGTTTTTATACCATTGAACGTCGCGATGTTGAAATTATCTATACCAATGAACAACAAGCCTATATTCAAGGCGCCATAAAACCAACCGATATCATTGTCTCTCAAGGCTTGCATAAGTTAGTGGTTAATCAAAAAGTCACCCTAGCTCAAGCTGAGAAAACGGGGGCATTATGATTAAAGCATTTTTAGAAAATGGCCGCCTAACCAGTTTATTTATTGCATTATTAATTGTTGCTGGCTTAGGAGCAATTTCAAGCTTACCGCGTACGGAAGACCCACATATTACGAACCGATTTTCATCGGTTATTACTCAATACCCAGGGGCATCAGCAGAACGCGTTGAAGCACTTGTGACCGAAGTACTCGAAAATCAACTTCGCCGTTTAGAAGAGTTGAAGCTAGTCCAGTCAACTTCCCGCCCGGGTATTTCGGTAATCCAGTTAGAATTAAAAGATACTGTTACCGATACTGCTCCAGTATGGTCACGGGCAAGAGATCTTATTGCCGACAGTAAATCACTGTTACCCGTTGCAGCACAAAACAGTGTATTAGATGATCAGCTAGGGTATGCCAATACCGCTATTTTAGGACTGGTTTGGGCCGATGACAGCCCAGTAAGAGTCGATATTCTTAATCGGTACGCCAAAGAATTACAAAGTCGCTTAAGATTACTCAGCGGTACTGACTTTGCAAAGTTGTATGGCGCACCTGAAGAAGAGATTTTAGTAGAATTAGATGGTAATAAAATCAGTCAACTGCATTTAACTCCCGCAGGTATCGCGGCAATTTTAAATAATGCCGACAGCAAAATTTCCGCCGGTGAAATTAATAACAACCAGTTTAGATCCTTAGTTGAGGTTTCTGGTGAATTAGACTCACAAAACCGTATCCGCCAAGTGCCGTTAAAAGTAGACGCTTACGGCCAAATTATTCGCTTAGGCGATGTGGCCAATATTAGCCGCCAAGCTAAAACGCCTGCATCGAGTATTGCTTTAATCGATAGTCAACAAGGCGTGTTAGTCTCTGCGCGCATGCTCAATAATAACCGCGTCGATGTATGGCAACAGCACGTGAGCAACGCCATTGACGAGTTTTCAGTAAACTTGCCTGCCAATATTAAGGTGCAATGGTTATTTGACCAACAAAGCTATACCAGCGATCGCTTAGGCGACTTGGTGATTAATCTGCTGCAAGGGTTTGTGATTATTTTACTGGTCTTAATGCTGACATTAGGCCTACGTAATGCAGTGATTGTAGCAATATCATTACCACTAACCGCACTGTTTACCCTCACCTGCATGAAATATACTGGACTACCGATCCATCAAATGTCGGTAACAGGGTTAGTGGTTGCGCTGGGTATTATGGTTGATAACGCAATTGTGATTGTTGATGCCATTGCGCAACGCCGTCAGCAAGGTATGAGCAAACTTGAAGCGGTATCTAAAACTCTGCACCACTTATGGCTGCCACTGGCGGGTTCAACCATTACCACCATGTTAGCTTTTGCACCAATTGTGTTAATGCCAGGCGCTGCGGGTGAGTTTGTTGGTGGTATCGCAATTTCGGTGATGTTTGCATTGCTGGGGTCATATATTATTTCGCATACCATTATCGCAGGCCTTGCTGGGCGCTTTAGCCGCAGTGAAAAACCAACGGCTTGGTATCAACAAGGTATGGCATTTCCCAAAATCAGCCAAGCATATACAGCCAGCCTTTACTTTGCGTTAACACGGCCAATACTGACGGCGATTGTTATCGGTATATTACCTATTGTCGGTTTTTTTGCCGCGGGAAAAATGACAGAACAATTTTTCCCTCCGTCTGACCGCGATATGTTCCAAATTGAAGTCTACTTAGCGCCGCATGTGAGTATTGAAAACACCCTAGAACAGGTAAAACTGATTGATAATAAACTGCAAAAAATTGAAGATATTGTGGCTGCGACTTGGGTTGTCGGTGGTAACACGCCCTCTTTCTATTACAATTTAACTCAACGGCAGCAAGGGGCAACTAACTATGCCCAAGCAATGATTAAAGTAACCGATTTTGCTGCGGCTAATCGATTAATTTTACAATTACAGAAAGAGTTTGATGTAGAGTTTCCACAAGCCCAAATCTTGGTTCGAAAACTGGAACAAGGCCCTCCTTTTAACGCTCCGGTAGAGTTGCGTATATACGGCCCCAATCTGGATACATTGAAAGCACTGGGTGAACAAGTGCGCGGGATTTTAGTTGCAACACCCGATGTGATCCATACTCGCGCAACACTAAGTTCTGGCGCGCCAAAAGTGTGGTTACAAGTTAATGAAGATGCCAGCTTAATGAGTGGGTTGAGCCTTAGCGATATTGCCAATCAAATTCAAATGGCAACTACCGGTATAATAGGTGGCAGCATTTTAGAGCAAACAGAATCACTGCCCATTCGCGTTCGTTTAGGCGACAACAGTCGCGAACAAGCCACACGCTTAGCCGAGATAAATCTGGTATCGCCTTCGGGTTCAGGTATACCGCTAGCGGCATTATCTTATAACGAAATCAATGTGAGTCGCGGCGCAATCCCCCGCAGAAATGGCGAACGCGTCAACACTATTGAAGCTTATATCACCAGTGGAGTACTGCCTGCACAAGTATTAAACGAGGTTAAGGATACCATTGCTAATTTGTCTATTCCGGCGGGATATCATCTTGAAATTGGCGGCGAAAGTGCAAAACGTAATGAGGCTGTGGGTAATTTATTGTCAAATGTAGTGTTAGTTGTCACCTTATTACTAGCCACTGTGGTGCTGTCATTTAACTCCTTTAGATTAACGGCAATCATTTTACTGAGTGCATTTCAATCGGCGGGTTTAGGTTTATTATCCGTGTATGTATTTGGCTATCCGTTTGGGTTTACCGTTATTATCGGCTTATTGGGATTAATGGGCTTAGCCATTAATGCTGCGATTGTTATTTTGGCTGAGTTAGAAGATATACCCGAGGCGCGCCATGGTAATATTGAGTTGATCATCAGTACTGTGAGCAGTTGTGGTCGTCATATCGGCTCCACCACCATCACGACTATAGGCGGCTTTTTACCGCTAATTATTGCAGGTGGTGGCTTTTGGCCGCCATTTGCCATAGCCATTGCTGGCGGTACGCTTTTGGCGACCATGTTGTCACTGATTTGGGTGCCTGTAATGTATACCTTGTTGATGAAACCTAAGGTCAACCTTATCAAGAAGCCAATTTCGATTTAATGTTCAATACAAAATAAAAATTTCGCCCTAAACTGGCAGTAAAAATCCGGTTTAGGGCAGTAAGCACAAAACTCAAACATAAATTAAACGGTTTTCTCTAACAAGAACCAATTGGTGTCGTCTTGGGGGAAATTAATGTCTCTGTGGTAAACAAAGCCATAATTAACCAAGGTTAAATCTGAATACTTGTCGAGCATTTCACCGGCCCAACATACTTTCTCGTCCAACCTTATAAGCCACATGACTTCACTAACCTGCACCGTGCAATTAGGTATAAATCGACAATTTGGTCAAATAAACAAGATAATAATTCAAGTCAACTTAATATATTATGGTTAGCTCTACCCTCTTAATACTTGCTGGTAGTGGCCTGAGCAAAAAGGCTGATGCTAATTTAGGCATTGTTAACATAAGCGTTATTGATTAACCTAAAAAAACAGTCTAAATTTAAAATTCCTAGTCGTATTATGCGATAAATGTCCCCATAGAACATGAATCTTCATTTGTTTCACACTTTTGGCTTCATATCAGACAATCTTTACATTTACGCGGTATATTAAATTGAGCGAACCATATCTATTTAGATTAATCATCACAATAATTATGAGAAAGAGCATATGAACTATAAAAACTGGCCTATTTCAAAACAAATAGGCTCTCTTGTCGTGTTGTCATCCGTTATTATTTTCACCGCTATGTCTTGTTTTTCATATCTAACCGCTTCCACTGTATTACATGATAAAGCGATCAAAGCTATACAATCACAAATGGACAGTAATACTCATTTACTTGAACTGGAATACGACAGTATGTTGTCTTCGGCGAAACGTAGCTCCGATATTCTTCGTACTTTATATCCAGGACAATTCTCGATAGAAAATAAATCCGTTGACGTGTTAGGCGTTAAGACTCCGGTTCTTTTACATGATAATGAACAAGTTAATAATGAAAATAATAATGTAGACCGCTTTTCGCAACTAACTGGCGGCGTAGCGACTATATTTGCTCGTGATAATGATGATTTTGTTCGAGTGTCAACATCACTGAAAAAAACGGATGGTAACCGTGCGCTAGGGACTTATCTAGGGGTTAATCACCCAGGCTATAAGCAATTAATTAGTGGTCAAAAATACGAAGGCTATGCCAAGCTTTTTGGCAAAGATTACATGACAATTTATAGCCCAGTAAAAGACAGCAGCGGCAAAGTTAATGCTATCCTTTTTATCGGTTATGACATTAGCCAATCAATTCTGCAAATCCAGAATGCACTTAAAACACTCACACTCGAAGAGTCAGGATCTTATGCCATTATCCGTAATTCTGATAAACAAGTTATTTCTCATCGCGATTTGAACACTGAAGCGCCTTTTACTGAATCATTGTTTAATGGTTTATCGCTTGAACAGGCACTCACAGATAAAGGCAGCTGGGTTTACACTTCATTATCGGATGAAGAGATGTATGCTTATTCAATAAAGATTGCAGGTTGGAATTGGACCATGGTTGGCTATGTGCCAACCAAAGAATTAAATAATGAAAGTTTAGCTATGCTAAAAATTAACGTGATTTTAGCATTGATAGGCATAGTTCTGATTGCTGTTTTACTGTTTATGGTGATCAATCGTGCGATGAAGCCATTAAAAAATCTACAGCAACAAATCGCTAAATTAGGTCAAGGCGATCTTTCACAAACATTCATGCAGTGCTCTGAAAGCAGTGGTAATGAAGTTGATCACATCACTATCAGTGTGACCCAAATGGCTGCGAGTTTGGCGAGTTTAATTGAATCATTAAAACAGTCGGTTATTAGCTTAGAAAACCAAGCAAATCAAAGCCAACAAACATCAAAGTTAAATGGTCATGAAGCAAAAGCACTGTTAAACCAAACAGAGCAAATTGCGACGGCTATCGAAGAGATGTCTTCTTCGATTAAAGACGTCGCCCAAAATGCTAGTCAAGGAGCACAGCAAGCGCAGGAAATTGATAGTGCATCAGCTCAAGGGCATGCTCAGTTAAGCCAAGAGGTCACCGCGCTGCAATCTTTAAGTGAGCAACTCATCCAAAGTCAAAAAAATATTGAAAGTGTCAGCAGTGAGAGCCAAGCTATTAGTAAAGTAACTGAAGTGATTAATGGCATTGCAGAACAAACTAACTTGCTAGCATTAAACGCTGCTATTGAAGCTGCTAGAGCAGGAGAACAAGGTCGTGGTTTTGCCGTTGTGGCTGATGAGGTGCGCTCTCTTGCGCAAAGAACGCAGCGTTCAATTAGTGAGATTAGCTCGACGATAGCTAAATTACAGCATCAAGTAAAATTTACCGCGACACAAATGGTCGAGTGCCAGCAGTTAGGAGCATCTTCAGCTGAACAAGCTAATATCGTCAATCTCCAACTCAGTCAGATTAATCAGAGTATCGGTGAAATGGCAATATTCTCATCCAGTATAGCCAGTGCAACTAATCAACAAAGCACAGTTGCAGATGAGGTGTCTCATAGCTTGCATACTATAGCGACGTTGGCACAAAATAGTGATGAACGGGCAACAAAAGCAGTTAGTGATGCAGAACAATTAACCGCACTTGCTGTCAGCATCAAGCAACAAATTGGAGTATTTAAAGTCGTGTAGTTGACTGGAATTGATAACAGGGATCAGAGCTCAGCAATTGGGTTCTGATCCAATAAAATACTCTTCAGGCCCATGATACCCGATTACCACGCGACTCAAATATCACTAATATTCAAGTACAGCACAGCGCGATTTATCTCTTCTGCAAGTCTCAATTATCACTATATTGAAAGCATTATTACTGTGGTGTCATCCCACTGTTATGATTGTTTTCAGTTATCGTTTTCAGTTATCTTTCTCAGCCTTCTGCATCAATCCCCCTCATCGGCGTCCTACATCGATTGGGCTCTATCTTTATAGACATCAACATAACGTAAAGTGACTTTATATTTGCTCGTTAAGGTTGGCTACAGTCTGAATGAATAACCAAGATAAGTTGGTAATTCGACTACTATCAAGCCTGTTTAGACGTGTGCTTTATTACCTACCAAACAAAAGCCAATAAAAAACCGCCTTGTTACCAAGACGGTTTTTCAATTACAGATGTCGCGATTAGTTGTCGCTGTTACGATCCATATTTTCAGTATTCTCAAGCCATAACGCATTGATAATACCGAATGAACACGCTAACAATACACCAAGAATCCAAGCAAAATACCACATAAATGTTGCTCCTTAATTTAATAAAGTGAGTTTTTATTGTTTTCAATAAACTCACGATTTAAGCGGCCAAACATCTTGTAATAAGTCCAAATGGTATAACTTAGGACAGTCGGTACGAAGATGATAGCGGCAACGGTCATTACTTTAAGTGACATTTGGCTAGCAGTAGCATCCCACATAGTTAAGCTCACATTAGGCTCTAATGATGAAGGCATAACAAATGGGAACATAGCAGCACCACACGTTAAAATCACCCCCGCAACAGCAAGCGAGCTGAAAAAGAATGCAAAACCACTACGATTCAAACGACTGGCTAATACCACTAGTACTGGCATTAACAAACCTAATACAGGAAATAGCATAGTCAAAGGATATTTATCGTAGTTTATCAACCAACCACCGGCTTCAACCGCTACCGTTTTAGTGGTTGGATTTGATGCTCCAGCGACGTCAAGAGCTGAAGTGATCACATAACCATCAATACCATTGACCAACCAAAAGCCTGCTGCACCAAACAGAACCACTAATAGACTGCCACAAATTTGTGATGTCTTAGCACTGCGCACACGAAGCTCGCCGTCCGTCTTCATTTGTAACCATGTAGACCCTTGCATTATCACCATAGTGACACTCACAAGACCAGCTAATAACCCAAACGGATTTAATAAACCGAATAGACCGCCATGGTAGGTAGCACGTAAATATTCATCAAAGTTAAACGGTACACCTTGGAGTAAGTTACCAAATGCAACACCAATGATTAATGGTGGTACGAAACAGCCGACAAATAATGCCTTGTCCCATGTTTTGCGCCATTTTGGATCTTCAATTTTAGAGCGGTAATCAAAGCCAACAGGACGCAAAAAGAGTGCGAACAACACCAGCATCATTGCCACATAAAAACCAGAAAACGCCACTGCGTATACCATAGGCCAAGCTGCAAATAATGCACCACCAGCAGTGATTAACCAAACTTGGTTACCATCCCAGTGCGGAGCAATTGTGTTGATCATGATACGGCGATCGGTATCGTCTTTACCTATAATAGGTAACAATATCCCCACGCCCAGATCAAAGCCATCTGTCACGGTGAAACCAATCAATAATACACCGATTAACGCCCACCAAATAAATCTTAATACTTCGTAATCAAACATAATCAGGTCCTCAGATTAAGCATCTTGGGTTTCGAAATGGTAACGGCCAGTCTTTAAGCTACTAGGGCCAAGACGAGCAAACTTGAACATTAAGAAAGCCTCTATCACCAGTAAAATGGTATAGAACACCGTAATCGAAATAATACTAAACCAAAGATCCGCCGTGGTTAAACTAGACGCCGACATAAAGGTCGGAAGCACTTCAGAAATAGTCCAAGGTTGGCGACCAAACTCTGACACAAACCAACCGGCTTCAATGGCAATCCAAGGAAGTGGCAAGCTATAAAGTGCTGCACGCAGTACCCATTTCTTCTCAGCGATTTGATGACGAGTGCTTTGCCAGAAAGCGGCTGCAAACACAAACAACATAATCACCCCTGCTGCCACCATAATCCGGAAACTCCAGAACATAGGTGCGACAGTTGGAATAGAATCATAAGAGGCCGCTTTAATCTGCTCTTCGGTAGCATCAACCACTTTGTCGGTATAACGCTTAAGCAAGAAACCATAACCTAAATCGATTTTAGTCGCTTCAAATTGCTCTCTAACCTCTGCTGATTTATCACCAGCACGTAGTTTTTCAAGCAATCCGTAGGCAACCATACCGTTACGAATTCGTACTTCGTGATCTTTAATAAGATCCTTAATACCCGTCACTTCTTCGTCTAATGTTCGCGTTGCAATAATACCCATGGCATAAGGGATTTTAATCGCATAGTCGGTTTCCATGGTTTCTTGATTAGGAAAACCAACGACGGTAAAGGCTGCTGGAGCAGGCTCAGTGTGCCACTCAGCTTCAATAGCTGCTAACTTAACACGTTGAACTTCGCCGACTTTATAACCCGACTCATCGCCTAATACGATAACCGATAAAATCGCTGCCATACCAAAGCTTGCTGCAACAGCAAATGAGCGCCGAGCAAACGGTAAGTCACGCCCTTTTAATATGTAGTATGAGCTAATAGCTAACACAAACATCGAACCAGCAACATAACCAGAGGCTACAGTATGAACAAACTTAACTTGCGCGACAGGGTTAAACACTACGGCGCCAAAATCAACCATCTCCATGCGCATGGTTTCATAGTTAAATACTGAACCTACTGGATTTTGCATCCAACCATTGGCAATCAAAATCCATAAGGCTGACATATTAGAGCCGATGGCAACAAGCCATGTGACCACTAAATGCTGACGTTTACTAAAACGATCCCAACCGAAAAAGAACATCCCGACTAACGTTGACTCGAGGAAGAAAGCCATTAAGCCTTCAATGGCCAGAGGCGCACCAAAAATGTCACCTACATAGTGAGAATAGTAGGACCAGTTAGTACCAAACTGGAATTCCATTGCTAAACCCGTAGAAACACCTAGAGCAAAGTTAATCCCAAACAACTTACCCCAAAATTTTGTCATGTCTTTATAGATTTGCTTATTTGTCATCACATACAGTGATTCCATAATCGCAAGGATGAAAGCTAAACCTAGGGTGAGTGGAACAAATAGAAAATGATACATGGCTGTCAACGCAAATTGAAAACGCGATAGCTCAACGACCTCTTCGATAATCATTGGCGGCTCCTTACTTCAGTACAACCAAATACTACACAGTAACACGGGGTTACTATAATGATGATGTTATACCTGAAAACGGTCATATTGAAGCAGTGGATAACTCACCAATGAGTAAAAATGATAAATTAATCTGTTTGCCTGTGTTTTCAAGTGCAATCTTAAACGCCTTGTATCTTACGGTATAAATACCTAGGAGATCATATTTTTTAGTCAAAAATGTGATAAACATTAGATTTTTCGAATGGATAATATTTTGATATAAAAAATCAGGCCTTTACAGTGAAAATCACTCTTAAATGATCTCCAGTTGTTGTCAGATGGATCACAATTTATCAAAAAAATGGTCATATTTTCTGTAAAACTTTTTGAACATCTCTCGCATCCCCCTCTTGAGGTATTGACAAAAACAAGCCAATTGCTAGGAAGATAAATCGATTGAATATAGGTCGCCACAAAAAACCTAACTCATCGCTATTGTTAAAAGAAAGTATAAAAACCAACAACTAAATAATAATTAATA
>NZ_JACJFJ010000013.1:0-83522 GCF_014164545.1 Shewanella sp. SG41-3 | reverse complement strand
CGTGATGTCGATTTTTCAGACATCGCCGTAAGACGCTAGGTCGTTGGCTTGGGGTGCGTATTCTACGCTTTCCCGTGTCGGCGTCAAGTGTTTTTTCAAACTTTCTTTTCGCCTTGAATCCAGTGATATGAACCACTTAACTCAACCCAACTCGGTAACCGCTTTCGCTGTCTGCCGTGTCAGTGGATGCGCATTATAGGCAGCTTAAGATTTTGTGCAAGGCCTTTTTTGAGGTTATTTGTTATTTTTGGCTTGTTTGCGGATAATTTAGCCTGACCAGCTAGTTTTTAAGCATTATACTGTCATAAACCATGAATATATAAGGATTGTTATGTCTACTAATGTAAGAACTTACCAAGGAATTCACCCCAATTTGGCTGATAACGTCTATGTTGATGAGTCTGCGGTACTTGTGGGCGATATAAAACTAGACCATGACGCAAGTGTTTGGCCATTAGTTGCCGCCCGTGGTGATGTGAATAAAATCCGCATTGGTAAACGCAGTAATGTTCAAGATGGGAGTATATTGCATGTCACGCGTAAATCGCCTTCTAATCCTGAAGGAAATCCCTTGATTATCGGTGACGATGTGACTATTGGTCATAAGGCAATGTTGCATGGCTGCAAGATTGGTCATCGTGTATTAATAGGAATGGGTGCGATCTTACTTGATGGGGCCATAGTAGAAGATGACGTGATTGTTGGAGCGGGTTCATTAGTACCACCCAATAAAGTTTTGCAGAGTGGTTATTTGTATGTTGGCAGTCCTTGTAAACAAGTCCGTCCTTTAACTGACGCAGAACGTGCCTTCTTGCCAATATCTGCAGATAACTATGTTCGTTTAAAAAATGAATACTTAGTGGATTTACAGCAATAGAGAAACCCATGTAAGCGATATAGATCTGTATGAAGTTGGTCTATATCGTTTTAAGTTTTGTCTAAATGAGTTATTCAACACATTTATATTATTGGCTTAACCACTATAGTGATGAACAAGATAGAGAGTTATTAACACATACAGTATGATTTATACTGCCATTATCGTACTAATGCTGATCACTAGGGTTAAATTAGTAGAGGCGACAACTTAACTTAATATAAAACTGACACGATGTTTAATCGTTAAGTCGTTTTAGCTATTTATAACCCAGGATGTTTGAAGTGAATACCAGAGGTCAGATTAATAATAAACACATCGCCTATGTCGATTTTACCAGTCACCTTCTGTTGCTTGCAGTACCTTTATCGCTATTTATTATTATATTCACATTCGCCATACCTAATAATTCGTTCTTTTATCTATCTCTATTCCTTGTTTGTGCTGTTTACACACTGAGTTATTGCATCGCTTATTACATTCATAAACAGAATATTTTGCGGCTTTGGCAGCATTTAGAGCAAGTTATCCATATTAACGACACTACTTATGAGTTAGTTAATTTATCGAGCCAATACAATTCTGAAAATGCCTTCTTAGACGCCCTACTACAAAAAGCGGTTATTGCTATAGATGATGCCGAAATGGGCAGTATGATTTTGGTTGATAAGAACACCAGTAGATTACAATTTGAATCGGTTGTGGGTTTAGATTTAGAGGCTTTGCGAAAAATAAATTTTACTTTAGAGGAAACCTTTCAATTTCGAAGCACGAATGGGCGCTGTGATAAAGCCGTTGTGATTAACAATATGAAAAACATTAATGCTAAAAGTACTCTCACTAGCGATGATCAACATGCACTCTTACATGCTTCAACAAAGCCGATTTGCTCAACCTTATCGAGCCCTATACGCATTGACGGTAAACTTTATGGAATGATGAATTTAGACAGTAGCAAGATGGAAGCCTTTGGTGATTATGATATAAATCTGGTTAATATTCTTACATCAGAAGCAGCTAACGCAATTTCACTGTATCAGAAGTCTAAAAAAATCGAAATCATGGCAGATTATGATGGACTAACTGAGCTGTATAACCGGAAGAAATTTGATAGCGCGATTTTACAATGGCAACATGAGCCAGACTTAGCCAGCTACATTATTATTTTAGATATGGATAATTTAAAGCCGCTAAATGACCAACATGGACATCAGGCGGGTGACAATGCATTAAAAGCCTTTGCGCAATCATTAAAAAAGCTATGGCACTCTGAATTTTTGCTTGCTCGTTATGGTGGCGATGAATTTGTTGCATTATGCCGTGGCCCTATAGAAACCATCGAAAAACAAATCAGCCAACTGCAACAAGACTTAGCGGCTTTATCGCCGGGAATTCACTTTAGTTTCGGGATTGCGCACTATGTTCAAGATTGGGCAAGCGCCTTTAAGCAGGCGGATAACAATATGTACATCCAGAAAGGTCTCAAAAAAAGGCCGGCTGCGGAAGGTTGCGCAACTAACAAGATAAATCATACTCATTAGGCACATCAACACACCACTATAATCTCACCGCTGTCGTTAAAAGCTTCTTGTTCAATAAGACTTTCCGCTTTGTCTTCTAAATCAAAACGGCATTGCTCAAATAAACCGGCAGCATTATGTTGACTTACGTCTTGATGATCACAGAGCTTGCTGATAATACCGAAGCTAGCAAAACAGTTAATATTCATGCCCTGCAGCTGCGCAATGAACCTTACTTGATTCGTTTCAATAAACAGCTGATCGGAAAAAATTACGCTTTGATTCATTAATCCGCTACCTTTTGCATCATTGATTCTCGTAGTTGTCGCATAACTGAAGCAGTTTCTGGAACGACACCACGCCATAGGCTAAAACTCTTTGCAGCTTGGCCGACTAACATACCTAAACCATCAGCAGTTTTATGGGCATGTAGATCTTGAGCCCACTGATTAAATACAGTGGTTTGGCGGCTGTAAGTCATGTCATAACAATCAGTAGTTTCATCAACAATAACACTCGGAAGAGCAATTAACTGCCCCGATAAACCGGCTGAAGTTGAATTAATCACTAAATCAAATGGAGATTTCAGGTCATCGATGGGTTTAGCAAAAAAATTACCGTATTCATTAAATAAACTTTGAAGCTGCACTGCTTTTTCGTGGGTCCGGTTACAAATAACTAGCTGAGCCACATTGTGCTGTAAAATAGGCAAAATGCAGCCTCTTGCCGCGCCACCAGCACCCACCAGTAACACTCGTTTACCTTTTAAGGAGCCAAACAGCATTTCGAGGTCATTAACCAAACCAATGCCGTCAGTATTATCACCACCAATTCTGCCATCGGGCAAATTAAACAAGGTATTGACTGCCCCAGCGAGTTTAGCCATCTCACTGAGCTCATCGCACATGGCAAACGCCTGCTCTTTAAAAGGCGCAGTAACATTGGCACCTTTACCACCATCGGCAAAGAATGCCGTTAACCAAGAGTCAAATTGATCTACCGGTGCGAGAATAGCTTCATAGCTTAAGTCTTGCTGAGTTTGCTTGGCAAACTCAGTATGTATAAATGGTGACTTACTTTGTGCTATTGGGTTACCAAATACAGCATACTTATCTGTCATTCGCTTTGTCTCTTCATTAACGATTTAGGGAAACGTCCCACGTAAATCGTGAGATGCTATCGGCTATAGGCTTCAGGCATTGCCGTTTTTTGTAAATAGCGATCACGGAGCTTGTCTTGACGACTGTCTGTGCTTTGCTCCTCTCCTGCAATCCACATCTTTTGCACCTTACTGCTAAACTCGAACGGATCGCCGCTCCATAACACTAAATCTGCAGACTTGCCGACCGCAATCCGCCCAGAGTCTAAATGAAAAATATCAGCCACATTTGCCGTCACAGCAGCAAGGGCATCATCATAATTCATCCCGTTAGCAACCGCATTACCAGCACTAAAACGTAGTGCGTAAATACCATGACTATCACCCGGTAATGCAATGGCTACTTTGACACCCGCGTTTGCCAGTTTACCTGCATTTTCGAGAGAATTATGCAATGCATCGAAACTTTCTGGTAAGTTACGCATGCTATCAATAACCACGGGAATGTTGGCTTGCGCTAGCTTATCAGCCACTAATACAGCATCTGCAGCATTGACCAGGATAAGATCTATGCCTAAGTCTTGTTTAAGTTTAATTAAATGCAAAATATCGCTGGCACGGTCGACGTCGATAATTAATGGTTTTTCACCCGCGAGTACCGCGTGAATAATCTCATCTTCACGACTTGGCACTTCGCTATCATCTTCAGCAGTTTTTTTCGTTTTACTCTTTTTGGCTTGCGCTTTTTTAGCATCTTCAAGTTTATGGATCAATTGCTGCATTCCTGCTGCACGAGAGCCTTCTTCTTTAGCACCTAATGCAACAACTAATCCGGTGTTAGCGGCCAGTATACTGTCCCAATCACCACTTAAGTCTACGGTAAATGTTTGTCCTGCAAAAATGCCTTCGCCACCGCCTGATGACACTACATTACGAGTTATCCCGCCTTTGCGAGCAAATGGCACTGTAGATGCCTTGGGGTTGTAAGCTAAACTAGGATCGAAAACAACATCAGCTTCTTTTTCGTAAGCATCACGTGAAGATGCTACCGCACCAATTTCCACTAAGCCCAAATCATTCATGCTAGCAATAAAACCAGGTGTTAAAATTGCACCCTTGGCATCGATAATGGTGTCCGCAGTCGGTAATAGAGGATTAATAGCCACAATTTTACCGTCTTCAATCACAACCGAAGCATCTTTTAATACACCTTGTTCGGTGGCGGTATGAACGGTGGCATGAATAATGGCAATAGTTTCAGCCTTAACAGCGCTAGTCACTAAAGCAAGACTCATTGATAAACTCAAAGCAAGCGCAGATTTGTTAAATAATGTCATTGTCTTGCTCCTTATTCCTGACCTAACATAAAGTCACTTTGTGCCTGATAGGCAGGGTCTTGGCGGTCATACACTTTTGCACCATCAATAAATACCTGTTCAGCTTGAGCGTATACGCTAAACGGATTGGTATTCCATACAACCATATCTGCATTTTTACCCTTTTCGAGTGAACCAGTCTTATCGCTAATACCCAATGATTTTGCTGCGTTAGCAGTAATCCAGCCAATCACGTGCTCAGCTTTTAAGTTAAAGCCGTTAGCATTTGCGTTATGCATGATTTTCGCTGTTTCTTGATTAAGGCGCTGTATGGTTACGCCAGAGTCTGAATGCACGACAGCACAAGAGTTTTTAACCGCATCGACCATAGCAACATTTTCAAGCACCATGTCGTATGCTTCGAGTTTAAAGCCCCACCAATCAGGCCACATAGCAGCACAATTACCATTCTCAGCAAGTAAATCGGCAATTTTATAAGCTTCTACAGCATGATGGAATGTACCGGCGTGATAACCGAACTCCTTACCTAGGTCGATCATCATTGCCATTTCTTCAGCTTTGTAACAATGGTTGTGAATTAAAATATCACCTTCAAGCACACCTTTTAGAGTGTCTTTCATTAAGTCGCGCTCTGGTGCTACAGGGTTCTTACCTGCGGCATAGTCAGCATCATATTTATCCCAAGCACGTTTGTATTCTGTTGCTTGAATAAACGCTGTACGGTACCCCGCCATATTACCCATACGAGTCATAGGTAATTCGTTACGGCTACCATACAAAGATTTAGGATTTTCACCACAGGCCATTTTCAATCCATAAGGCGCAGCTGGGAACTTCATCGCTTGCATGGTTGTCGCGGGAACATTTTTGAGTGTCACCCCACGGCCCCCAATTAGGTTAGCCGAACCCGGTAAAATTTGTAGCGTAGTGATACCACCTTCTCGGGCACGATTAAACCCAGGGTCTTGTGGCCAAACACTATGTTCAGCCCATACCTCAGCGGTTACTGGGTTGGTCATTTCGTTGCCATCATTGTGTGACTCAGCATTCGGGCTTGGATACACGCCTAAATGTGAATGGACATCAATAATACCTGGAGTAATCCACTTACCCTTAGCATCGATTACCACGGCACCTGCAGCGGATAGCTGTTGACCAACAGCACTAATTTTTCCGTCTTTTATCAATACATCAGCATTATCAATACGCTCACCAGTACCGGTTAATACAATGGCATTTTTAAGCAGTGTGGTTGAATTAGGCAATATTTGATAAGTACTAGGATACGGATTGGTATTGATTGTGATTTTAGGGTCTTGTTGTGCTGGGCTACAACCTACAATTACAGTTGATAGCGCTACAGCAACCAATGAAGGCATTACTTTTGCCATTTGGCTCTCCTTTTTATTTTTCACCCAATCTAACCAAGTTAACAGCTGAAATACAGCCTAATCGTTAAATAATTGGTATCAAAACGTTAACAAAAAAATAATCCATCGATGGTAATGATTTCGATATAATAACTTCGACACCCCTAATAACTGACAATATGAACTGGTTACGTAAATTATTCACTAAACCGAAAGCCGTTGATGACAGAGATACCACACAGTCAAATGCCTACGACCTTATTGGTGGCGACAAGGTGATCCGCGCGATTGCCCATGACTTTTATCAACAAATGCAAACACGTCCCGAAACTCAAGCGTTATTAGCGATGCATCGCTCGCCAATACAAGCGTCTGAACAAAAACTGTATGAGTTCTTAAGTGGTTGGTTGGGTGGTCCGCAACTGTATCAGCAAAAACATGGCCACCCGGCATTGCGAGCAAGGCACATGCCCTTCGCGATTGATGAATCGATGCGTGATCAGTGGTTAATTTGTATGCGTGCTGCGATCACCAACGCAATAAAAAAGCCTGAACATCAACAAGTGATTATTCAGGCTATTTCGACTTTAGCAGACAATATGCGTAACCGATGACTCATTAGTGCGACATGGCAAGTATTAAGTTTGGACTAACCAATCTTGAGGTTTTAGGTAGATGTCATACAGTTCTGCTTCTGGGCTACCTTGTTCAGGAGTAAATGCATATTCCCAACGCACCAATGGCGGCATCGACATTAAAATAGATTCAGTCCGACCGCCTGTTTGTAGACCAAATAAGGTGCCACGATCATAGACCAAGTTAAACTCAACATAGCGACCACGGCGATAAAGCTGGAACTGGCGTTCTTCATCGCCATATTCTAACTCTTTGTTGCGTTCGACTATCGGCGCATAAGCGTCAATAAAGCCATTGCCTACCGCTTGCATAAACTCAAAGCTTCGCTCAAAACCTGGTTCGTTAAGATCATCAAAAAACAATCCACCGACACCACGGGTTTCATTACGATGCGGTAAGAAGAAGTACTCATCACACCATTTTTTGTACTTTGGATAAACATCTTCACCAAATGGATCGCAAATATCTTTAGCCGTTTGATGCCAACTAACCACATCTTCTTTAAATGGATAGTAAGGGGTTAAATCAAACCCACCACCAAACCACCACACAGGATCAGCGCCCTCTTTACTGGCAATAAAAAAACGCACGTTAGCATGAGTCGTCGGTATATAAGGATTATTAGGGTGAATAACCAATGACACCCCCATAGCTTCAAAACTGCGGCCAGCTAACTCTGGACGATGAGCAGTGGCCGATGCGGGCATAGCCGCCCCCATCACATGGGAAAAGTTAACGCCGGCTTGCTCAAACACTTGGCCTTGAGTTAATACTCGGCTCGTGCCGCCACCACCTTCTTCACGTTCCCATGAATCGGCTTTGAAGCTGGCTTTACCATCGAGTTGCTCTAAACGCTGACAAATATTTTGCTGTAATGCTAACAAAAAGGATTTTACTTTTTGCACGTCGGGTACTTGAGAACGGTTGTTTGACATAGTATTAGCTTCCACTGCGAATAATTTTACCACTGCGGGCATCAATAATGGTTGATGGCTGACGCTGTTCGCCCAGCTTACCTAAAATCAATGCATCAATTTTATCACTAAAATCTGTGATGATATTTTGTGCATCGACGACCGGTTGCTCACCGGCTAAATTGGCACTTGTCGATACTAAGGGCTTATTAAGGGTGTTACATAACTCTCGCACTACAGGATGTGCTGATATGCGCACAGCTATCGAATCAAATTCACCGCAGAGTAATTTAGATACATGCGGTTTTATTGGCATCACAAAAGTGAAGGGCCCAGGCCACTTTGATTGGGCAAACTGCAACTGCTGCTCCGTTAGCTGAGTCAAATCAAGATAAGGTAGAAGTTGCTCAAATGAACTGGCGACCAAGATTAAGCCTTTCTGCCAAGGACGTTGCTTTACGGCCAATAACTTTTCGATAGCACTGTCGTTATCAGGATCACAGCCTAAACCAAATACCGCTTCAGTAGGATAAGCAATAACTCCACCTTGATTGATAACGGAGACGACAGCAGCTGGCTGCAATTGCAACATGGAATTTCCTCGCATCATTTTAATGGTGTAAGCGAAAAACTATAAAGCTCGCTTATATTTACAGGATTTTTGCGGACATTCAACTCGACTACCCGCAGCACCTTTACGTTCAACTAAAATCCCGAAGCCACAATCAGGACAAGCTTCATTGTAGGGAGGATAGTTTACGATAAACTTACATTTTGGATAGGCACTGCAAGCAAAAAAAGTCTTACCATAACGACTCGTACGAGATTCAAGGTGACCTTTAGCACACAGAGGACAAGTCAATTTTTCGGCTTGATGAGAATGATCGTGCTTCTCAATATGAGTACATTCAGGGTAGTGAGTGCAACCGATAAAAATACCAAACCGACCAGATTTAACCGCAAGCTCATGACCACACTGCGGACACTGCGACCCACTAATAACTTGAGTCTCTAACGACTCATGTTGCACTAATGGGCGAGTATAATCACAACTGGGATAATTATTACAGCCGACAAAACTGCCATGCTTACTGTGTTTAACCGACAGTTCAGATCCACAAACAGGACAAAGTTCAAACTCTTTCTCCAGTGCATGCTCGTGGGCAGTAAACAACTGCTGATCAATTTTCGACATCGTGCTCTCAATGAATGATATTGTGAAGATCTAAAAAAGGAGGCTAAGCCTCCTTTGTGTTATGAGTGTAAGCGCCCTTCTGGCTGCTCAAAGATTAAATCTTCCATTTGCTCGTAGGCGGACTCATTTCCAGGCACATTAAATAGTACCATTAATACTACCCATTTGAGATCTTCTAACACTAAAGCGGTTTCGTCTAACTCCATGACACGGTCAATAACCATTTCACGAGTTTCAACACTGAGTACTTGGATCTGCTCTAAAAACAGTAAAAAACCACGACACTCAACATCTAACTTGTCCATTTCCGCTTTAGTATAAATACGGAATGAATGTTGGGCGTGATTACACAAGTACGGTTTATCACTCTCTTGAAGATCGGCAAGGTGCTCTAACCAAGAAAGTGCTTTTATAATATCAACTTGATGAAACCCTGCACGGGTTAACTCTTTCGTGAGTTCATCTTCATCAACTAATAGCTCAATTTCACTATGAACGTAATTTTCAAATAAATACATGAGGATATCGAACATGGCTAACTCCTCTTTAGTCTGACGTAACCACCGGGCACTGCTGCAACCCACCCTTGTAACTCAAGTTCAAGCATTTGTATTAACACCAGATCTATTGGTTTTCCACTATCCTCAACCACGGCATCGACTGCAGTTGTTTCATAACCTACACTAGCTAACAGCGGATGAAATGGCAAATCACAAATAGCATTATCCTGTATATGGTGCCGTAGATGCAATTGTTCAAGGTGATAATCGGATAAACAGCTTAATTCTTCTATTATATCGGCAGCAGACTCGACAAGTTTTGCCCCATTTTTAATTAAATCATGACAACCTTGGCTATAGCCGCCTAATACTGATCCTGGCACAGCAAACACTTCACGATTTTGTTCCATTGCCAGCCGAGCACTAATTAACGAACCACTTTTACGACTAGCCTCCACCACAACAGTGCCCAAGCTTAAACCACTAACAATACGATTACGCCGAGGAAAATTCCCCGCAAAGGGCCCTATATCAGGCCAATATTCACTGATAACACAACCAGTATTGATAATGTCTTGATACAAATTTAGATGACGCTTTGGGTATATGCACTCTACCCCACAACCCAGTACAGCCATGGTCGTTCCATTAACCGCTAAAGTCGCTTTATGAGCAGCACCATCAATACCCGTCGCCATACCACTGGTAATGGCAAACCCTTGGCTCGCTAAATGACGAGCCAGATCTGCGGCCATATCTAATCCACCCCGGGAGGCATTTCGACTACCAACAATAGCGACACTAGGTAATACCAGCGATTCTATTGACCCTTTAACAAATAATACCTGTGGAGGATCGCTAATTTGTGCAAGCAATGGAGGGTAAAGCGGATCAGAGAGGGTCACAATATAGTGATTAGGCTGCGAATCAAGCCAGGTTAAAGCTTGTTCTACCTTGTTAAAGTCAATATGGCATTTAGCCAACAAGCTTGCTGGTAGCGGCAAAGCCTGTGGTTCAAATTCAAGACGTTGGCGAATTTCTTCAACGTCCATTTGAGTTAATAATTGTTGAACCCGAGCCGGTCCTAGCCCAGATACTGCACAAACAACTAACCAGTCAACCAACTTATCTGAAATTATTCACCTTTTATGGTCAGTGGGTCGGGTTTCATCAGTTTATCGCCAACACGAACAGGACGATCATTAAACATAATCAAGCCTAAGCTAGTCTTATCAAAAACTTTAAAAATCATCAAATTACCATGAAAAACATCCGGCATTTTATACTCAATATCGTCTGAGAAATTCGCCAATAATTTATCGTAAGAAGAGCGGTCAATGGGGCGAACAGGATTGCCATCATTATCAATAATAATGTTTTCGCCATCACGATACATTGAAAAAACATGCCCAGTCTCAACGCCATCATCGGCGCCACGATCAAGGTAAACGACATCTAACTTACCGGCTTCACGGATGTTACCTATAGTACCGATAATTGAAGTTGCAACATTTAAGTCCGCCGCCTTCGGAATGAAATAAGCCGACATTAACGCTTCATCTTCCACTGGCGCAACATGATAGCCACCTTTAGTCTCGCGTAAACTGCTGAGTAATTTAACTTTTGAAACTGCGCCAGACTCAATGACCCGCCCGCTAGAAGCCAAAATAATTTCTTGGCCTAATAATTCACCGCTATCAGCAGCAAAAAACTCACGACCCGTTTGGTACATTGCAACCTTTAGGCCTTGCTCCAGCTGCGCGTTAACATAAACAATATCATCCACCACATGATGAATTGATGGGCTTTCACCGCTCATTACAATTGGTAATCCTGATAACCAAGTCGGATCTACCACTCTATTTTGTACCAAATAAGGTTTAATTAATGCCAGATCAACCGCCGGGATCGGGCCATCCTTAGACTCTACACGGCCTTCAGGACTTTTTTTAACATGTTGCTTAACCACTAAACGAGGCTGACCATCGATAAAGACTAATGTCAGTCTATCGCCTGGATAAATAAGATGTGGGTTGGCAATTTGCGGATTAACTCCCCACAATTTAGGCCAACGCCAAGGATCATTTAAAAAATATCCGGAGATATCCCACAATGTATCGCCTTTTTTAACGACATACGTGTCAGGATGCCCCGCCTTTAAAGTTAATGTATCAGCGTGGGCCACAAAAATATTTAATGATAAAAAAGCAAGTAAAAGTAAGCGTTTCATGGTGCGGTCCATGTTGTTTAGCTCTTTATTAGAGCTTTTTACTGTTATTGAAAGGCGGTAAGGATTAAAATTACCCTTATCGCAATAGCCAGTATAGCTAACTGGCTGAAATTTGACAGACTTGTTAAGAGTTTATATATGCCATTACTTAATGTTTTACGCTTTCCAGATGAACGTTTACGCACTATTGCTCAGCCTGTAACGGATTTCGGTCCAGAGCTACAGACACAAATAGATAACATGCTAGAAACAATGTACCAAGAAAAAGGAATTGGTCTGGCAGCAACTCAAGTAGATTTTCATCAGCAACTGATTGTGATGGATCTACAAGATGATGTTGAACGACCCACAATTTTTATTAATCCACAAATTGTCGCGAGCAGCGGTGACTTGGCCAATGAAGAAGGTTGCTTATCGGTACCGGGGATTTACGCTAAAGTTGATCGCGCCGAGTTTGTCACCTTAAAAGCACTAGATCGTCACGGTAAAGAGTTTACCGTTGAAGCTGATGAGTTGTTTGCTATTTGTATTCAACATGAAATGGATCACTTAAAAGGTAAGTTATTTGTCGATTATTTATCGCCATTGAAACGCCAACGCATTAAAACTAAGCTTGAAAAAGAAGCTCGTTTAGATGCTAGAGAAGCATAGGAATAAATTTGAAACCGTTAAAAATTATCTTTGCCGGTACTCCGGATTTCGCGGCTGGCCATTTACAGGCACTCATAGACTCAGAATATGAGGTGATTGCAGCTTATACCCAACCCGACAGACCTGCTGGGCGAGGTAAGAAACTCACAGCAAGCCCAGTAAAAGATTTGGCGTTAAAAAATGGAATCGCCGTATTCCAACCCAGCTCATTGCGAAATGAAGAGGCGCAAGCAGAATTAGCCAGCCTTAACGCAGATATCATGGTGGTGGTTGCTTACGGATTGATTTTACCAAAGATAGTACTTGATACCCCGCGCTTAGGCTGTATCAATGTTCACGGTTCAATTTTACCGCGCTGGCGCGGAGCGGCACCAATCCAACGGGCATTATGGGCTGGTGATACACAAACCGGTGTCACCATTATGCAGATGGATATTGGCCTAGACACTGGTGATATGCTGCTCAAAACGCATTTACCGATCGAAGATACCGATACCTCAGCCAGCCTTTATGAAAAACTCGCCGAGCAAGGGCCAAAAGCCTTAGTACAGGCACTGTTTGGATTAAGTGAAGGTAGCCTAAAAGCAGAAAAACAAGATGAAACATTGGCTAACTATGCTGAAAAGTTGTCAAAAGAAGAAGCGCGTCTTGATTGGCACAAAAGTGCTAAGCAATTATGGCAAGAAATTCGTGCATTTAATCCTTGGCCAGTAAGCTACTTTGATCATCAACAAAGTAGCATAAAAGTGTGGCAGGCAGATTACAGTCCAGAACTCTGCTCACAAGCGCCAGGGACCATTATAGCCGCGACCAAACAAGGTATTGAAGTCGCCACGGCAGATGGTAAGTTAATCATTAAAACCATGCAGCTGCCTAATAAAAAGCCGCTTGATGTGGCCGATATTCTCAATGCTCGTGGTGATTGGTTTACTGCTGGTATATGTATAAACCAAGAGGCCAACTAGCATGAATGTGCGCGCATTAGCAGCCAAAACGATTTATGAAGTACTTGAAAAAGGTATCTCATTATCGGTCGCACTACCCGATCAGCAACAACACCTCGACAATGGCAAAGACAAAGCCTTACTGGCAGAATTATGTTATGGCGTAATGCGCCAATTACCCCAGTTAGATAAATGTGTAAGTGACTGTTTGGCAAAGCCCTTTAAAGGTAAACAACGTATATTGCATCAATTGTTGATTGTCGGTTGTTACCAGCTTTACTTTACTCGTATACCGGCACATGCGGCGATTTCTGAAACGGCAGAAGCCTGCAGACAGCTTCGTTTTGATGGTTTAGTAAAAGTAGTCAATGGTGTATTGCGGACCATTCAGCGTCAAGACGCCGAACTAAATACTGACTCAGACACCTTACGCTTTAACACTCCTGCTTGGTTTATTAAACGCTTACAACAAGCTTATCCTGACAAATGGCAACATATTATTGAGCAGAGCCACCAGCGTCCACCAATGTGGCTGCGCAATAATCAGCAGTTACAAACACGTGACACTTATTTAGCGGCATTAGCTCAATACGATATTCCAGCTCAAGCAGGCCCAAGCCAAGATGCTATATTGCTTGATGCTGCAAAAGATGTGGCTGCACTACCTGATTTTATGGAAGGTGCCGCATCAGTACAAGATGGCGCCGCACAGTGGGCAGCAACCTTACTGGCACCGAAAGCAGATGAACTTGTTTTAGATGCCTGCGCCGCACCAGGTGGCAAAAGTTGCCACTTGCTAGAGCTCGCTCCCAATATCAATTTAGTTGCAGTCGACTTTGATCAAAAACGCCTTGCTCGAGTACAACAAAATCTGGACAGGTTGCATTTAAAAGCGCAACTTATTCACGGCGATGCCGCGGATATCCCATCGTGGTGGCAAGGACAGCAATTTGATCGAATATTACTTGATGCACCTTGCTCTGCTACTGGGGTTATTCGTCGTCACCCAGACATAAAGTGGTTACGAAAAAATAGCGACATTGAAGAATTAGCGAATTTACAAAAACAGATATTAGATCATTGCTGGCAATGGCTTAAACCTGGTGGCACATTGTTGTATGCAACCTGCTCTATTTTACCGCAGGAAAATAGCCAACAAGTTGAACAATTCCTAGAACGAACAGCGGATGCGAGTCTAATACCGATAGAGCAACAAACTCAGCTCGATGACATCGGTTGGCAAATTTTGCCAGGACAAGACAATATGGACGGCTTTTATTACGCGCGCCTAGTTAAAGCAATTTAAGGATGTACCTCAAGCCATGAAAATTATTATTTTAGGGGCTGGGCAAGTTGGCGGCACACTCGCTGAGAACTTGGTCGGTGAAAATAACGACATCACACTCGTCGACAGTGATCGAGCTCGACTCAGACTGTTGCAAGATAAATTTGATTTACGTGTTGTTGTCGGTCATGGCGCCCATCCTAATATTTTAAAAGAGGCAGGCGCAGAAGACGCTGACATGCTCATTGCGGTGACTAACAGTGACGAATGCAACATGGCAGCCTGCCAAATCGCTTATAGCCTATTTGGCACCCCCACAAAGATTGCTCGTATTCGCTCAGAAGCGTATTTGGAACTACAAGATAAACTGTTTATTAACAGCGAAATTAAGAGTGGCGATGCTAAGCCTCGTGGCGGTTTTATTATAGATCAACTCATCGCCCCCGAGCAGTTAGTAACTACTTACATACAAAGATTAGTTGAGTATCCAGGCGCCCTTCAAGTACTTGAATTCGCAAAAGGAAAACTCAGTCTGGTGGCTGTTAAAGCCTATTATGGTGGTCCACTGGTGGGTAATGCACTTGCGACACTTCGCGAACATATGCCCAATATTGATACCCGGGTTGCCGCTATTTTTAGGCAAGGCCGTCCCATCATGCCGCGAGGCACCACGATTATTGAAGCCGATGATGAAGTCTTTTTCGTCGCCGATAGTCGCCATATTCGTGCCGTGATGAGTGAAATGCAAAAGCTGGATAATTCGTACCGCAATATCATGATTGCCGGTGGCGGTAATATTGGTTTTGGTCTGGCCCAAAAGCTACAACGTACTCATTCAGTTAAATTGATTGAGCACCGTCAAGAGCGTGCTGAGTTGCTGTCAGAAAAACTCGAAAAAACCACAGTGTTTTGTGGTGATGCTTCTGACCAAGAATTATTACTAGAAGAAAATATCGATCAAACTGATGTATTTATTGCGGTCACCAATGACGACGAAGCCAATATTATGTCGGCTTTACTCGCTAAACGTATGGGCGCTAAAAAAGTCATGGTGCTAATCCAACGTGAAGCCTATGTCGATATTGTCCAAGAAGCGAATATTGATATTGCGATATCGCCCCAGCAAGCGACAATTTCAGCGCTGTTAACTCATATTCGTCAAGGTGATATCTGTAATGTGTATTCGTTGCGCCGTGGCGCAGCAGAAGCCATTGAAGCGATTGCCCATGGAGACTCAAGTACATCAAAAGTGGTGGGGAAAAAGATTGGCGACATTAAATTACCACCGGGAACCACCATTGGTGCAATCGTCCGTAATGATGAAGTATTAATGGGCCACGATAAAACCGTGATTGAGCAGGGTGACCATGTCATCTTATTCTTAGTAAATAAGAAGTTCATTGGTGACGTCGAAAAACTATTCCAACCTAGTGCTTTTTTCTTTTAGTTATTATGTTTAACGCCAAACAAATCATTTTTATCCTCGGTATTTTCCTCTCAATACTAACCGGATTTATGTTCGTCCCCATGGCTTTTGCACTATTTTATGGTGAAGAGACTATTGGCGACTTTATGATATCCGGTTTATGTAGCGGATTTATCGCTATTTTGTGCATTCAAAATGGTCGAAACCATCATTTTAATCTCAATATCCGCGACATGTTCATGCTGACGAGTATTACTTGGTTTGTAGTGAGTTTATTTGCCGCACTGCCCTTCACTCTTTATCACGGTATCAATTATACCGACGCGTTCTTTGAGACAATGTCTGGCATTACCACTACAGGCTCGACAGTCATGTCGGGCTTAGACAGCATGGACCGTAGCATTCTAGTATGGCGTTCATTACTACAATGGTTAGGTGGCATTGGGTTTATTGTTATGGCAGTAGCAATTTTGCCGTTTCTCAATGTTGGGGGAATGCGCTTATTTAGAACGGAGTCATCTGACTGGAGCGACAAAACCATTCCTCGCACCCAGCATATGGCTAAACACTTGTTTCTTATTTATGTCGTCCTAACACTGCTGTGTACTGTGTCTTATCATATGGCTGGCATGAGTTGGTTTGATGCCATTAATCATGCCATGACAACATTATCAACTGGTGGATATTCAACATCAGATAGCTCAATGGCAGCCTTTTCGCATTCAGCACATTGGGTAGGTATTGTGTTTATGTTAGCGGGTGGATTACCGTTATTAATGTTTGTACAAACCATACAGCAACGCAGTGTTCGCTTATGGAACGATCAACAAGTCATAGGGTTTTTACGCTTTGTATTGCTAGTGTCGTTTTCACTCGCTTTTTGGCTATGGCGAGAACAAGATATAGCGTTTATCGATGCACTAAGATTAGCCAGTTTTAATGTCACTTCAGTGATTACCACCACAGGTTACGGCTTAACTGATTATCAATCATGGGGCGCTGTAGCCAGTGTAGTATTTTTATTTTTAATGTTTATTGGCAGTTGTTCCGGCTCGACATCTGGTGGGATAAAAATATTTCGTTTTCAAATCGCATTCTCCATTATGCGTCAACAAATTAAGCAACAATTCCACCCTAATGGTGTGTTTAAAGACAAATATAATGGCCATCGCATTAATGACGATATTGTCCGCTCAATCATGGCATTTTTTATGCTCATGGTTATCGTCATATTAATGCTTTCAATTACTTTAGTGCTCACAGGCTTAGACCCAATGACGAGCTTTACTGGCGCGATAACGGCTGTGACCAACGTAGGACCAGGCCTTGGGCCAATTATTGGCCCTGCAGGTAACTTTGCCCCACTGCCAGATGTCGCAAAATGGGCATTAGCAATAGGTATGTTATTAGGGCGCTTGGAAATACTCACTGTTGCGGTATTGTTTCACCCTAAATTTTGGCGTTTTTAGGTTCCTTAAGCAACCACTGCCGCAGCAGACGCTAAATGGCGAATGTGATCAGCATAGACTTTCACATCCTCCCAGTCGGTATAATCGATAATGGCACTGGGATCTGTAGGTCCATCGGTCATTTTCATAATAAGACGGATCATCAAGCTGTCATACCAAGGCCAGGATGGGTAATCGACTTTGCCGGCAATAATTTTGACATCTTGTGGTTTCCACGGCGATAAAGTTAAAAACTTCTGTAGGTATTTATTGTTCTCAGGGATACGTTTTTCAGGTTTGCGAGCCACCACATTAACGCAAAAAAAACTATTGGGAAGTTGCGATAAATGTTGCTGATTTATACGTACAAACTCAAATACCGATTTATGATAAGAGCCATAAAGTACACAAGCACCTAAGGCCACAGCTTGATATTTAGACCACTCAATTGGGATCTTATCGTTAAGATTCACCACATCACAATGATCGCCTTTAGATTGAATTTGCTCTGCAATTGCACGGCTAATGTGTGCGGTGTGGCCACCTCGAGAATAATACAACACTAAAATATTGGCCATTTTGCGGCTCTCATTACTGATTAATTTGCCTCAGTTTGGCAAGAAAAGCTTTTTAAAACCTCTGTAATGATCACAAATTAGAAATAGCTCATATATTTAATAGTTAAAATTGAGATCTCGATGATGCGGAAGTATGATGTTAAATAAACACGGCTGTATCCAGACTAGCTGGTCATTAAAAGTCATATAAGGACTCTCATGAAGCAAGATATCGATGTCGCAACAATGCTTAATAATGCAGAAACGGCAGCACAATGGCTCAAAGCCATTGCGAATCCTTACCGCTTAATGATTTTATGTTTACTGCTAGAAAATGAGTTAAGTGTTACAGAGTTAAATGAAACTGTCCCGCTGAGCCAATCTGCCTTGTCACAGCATTTGGCGGTACTGCGAACTCAAGATTTGGTCAACACACGTAAGAGTTCACAAGTCGTTTATTACACACTTAAGAATGAACAAGTTACCGAGGTTATTTCTATTCTACATCGACGCTACTGCGTTTAAAGACTGTGAGGTTTAACCGCTATCTAGTTTACACAACATAGGTATTTAAACCATATCGAGCGTTAATAGCGCGTGTCATTAGACACGCTATTAATGCTATGAGATTATTTTTGCGCTGCTATCTTTTTAGCATAATCATCCACTTTATCCCAATCAGTAAACTCGAACGTCCCCTTAGTATCAGTCGGCCCTTTGGTCATCCACATGATAAATCGAATCATAAATTTATCGAAGAAACGATAACGAGGATAATCAATTTTACCGGCAAACACCCCTAGCAGCTGAGGCTGCCAAGCGGATAAATCGAGAAACTTCACCATATATGGATTGGTCTCAGGGGTATTTTTCTCAGGTTTTCTTGCCACAACGTTTACGGTAAAAAAACTATTCAGTTTGGTATCAAGTATCGCCTTGTTTTGTGAGGCAAACTTGAACAACTCTGGTCTATGTTTACCGTAGCGAATACTGGCACCTATCACCACTTTATCAGCACAAGCTAATGCATCAGCACTCACCTGTGCCAGATTAACGAGATTAACTTGCTCACCTTGCTCAGTTAATCTTTGTTGAATTTTCTGACAAATGGCTAATGTCTGCCCGTCAACCGTTGAGTATAAAATAAGCGTGTTTAACATTAATTTTTCCAAAATGTTGGAGTGAATAGCACTAATAAGGTGAACACCTCTAAGCGACCGAATAGCATTGCCATGACCAGTACCCACTTTGCACCGTCTGAAATACTCGCATAATTTGATGCAACGTCACCTAAACCTGGGCCCAAGTTATTGATACTTGCAGCGGTTGCACTGAACGCAGTAATGGCGTCCATATCTAAAGCCATCAAAATCACCATACAGACGACAAAGACTAATGCATAAGCAGAAAAGAATCCCCACACAGCATCAATAATTCTATCCGGCAATGCAGTTGAACCAATTTTTATTGAATACAATGCTTTAGGATGCACTAAGCGCTTAAGCTCACGTGAACCTTGCAGAATAAGTAGAATGAATCGAATCACTTTTATGCCGCCACCTGTTGAGCCTGCACAACCACCAATAAAGCTGGAAAATATTAATAAAATAGGCAAAAACAACGGCCAGGAATGAAAACTTTCGGTACCAAAGCCAGCGGTTGTGGAAATAGAAACCACTTGAAAAAAGGCATAATCAAGGGTTTTCTCTGGCGTATCGTAAATACCAGACTGATACAAAGTGATAAAACAAATCGCAGTCAACACCAATTGAATCGCAATAATCACCCTAAACTCAGCATCTTTTAAATACACTTTAACGTTAATGCCACGGCGAGTGAATGCAGCGAAGTGTAAGCTAAAATTGACCGCCGCAATCAGCAAGAATATTGCACAAATCACATTGATCAACGGGCTTTGAAAGTAGCCCATGCTGGCATCATGAGTAGAAAAACCACCAATCGCAATGGTCGAAAACGAATGACAAATAGCATCAAAAGCATCCATACCCGCAAAGTAATATGCCAATGCGCAAGCAGAGGTAAGCATAAAGTATATGTACCACAATGCTTTAGCTGTTTCAGCAATACGCGGTGTCACTTTAGTGTCTTTTACTGGCCCCGGTACTTCTGCTTTATATAGCTGCATACCACCAATACCCAGCAAAGGTAGAATAGCGACGGCTAATACAATAATCCCCATACCGCCCATCCACTGCAGCAAATGACGATAAAACAATATTGACTTAGGCAAGTCATCTAAGCCAACAATAACGGTGGCTCCCGTGGTAGTTAACGCTGAAAACGATTCAAAAAAACTGTCGGTCCAACTTAAATCGGGGTTATTAGCAAAAATAAACGGCAGTGCACCTATCGACCCCAAAACGGTCCAGAACAACACCACAATCAAAAAACCTTCACGAGTTCGCAGCTCAGCTTTTTGATGACGATTGGGATACCATAATAAAAACCCTAAAAAAATACTGACAAAAAAAGCCTGAATAAAAGCAGTACCACCACCATCTTTGTACAAGATAGCCACTAATGCTGACGGCAGCATAGTGATTGAAAATAATCCCATCAGCAAACCGGTAATTCTAATAATTGTTTTATATTGCATTAAGGATTCTGTTTAGTTGTGCTGCGTCGGATTTAACAATTGAGTGACATTTTGGCATAAGTTAGTCATAGCTCAAACTGTAAACTTTACTTGTAGCTGGCCCTGAGTCAGAGTCGCTAGCGCTAAGTTAAACGCCTGATGATGTGATTTAGCCAACTCAAGGCGTATTTCAACCCGGTCAGTAAACACTTTATCGATTACTACGCCGTCGTGTTGAGCAACTAAATATTCAATATCAGTTAGTTGAGCATAATGACACACTAAGTTTGCCGGATACCTCAAATGCTTAACCTGAGTTTGTATTTGAGTTAACCCTTGCTTGATACCCGAAGTATAAGCTCGTACTAAACCACCAACGCCTAACTTAGTACCACCAAAATAACGCACAACAATGGCACCAAGCTCACCAATATTTGCGCCTTGTAAACACGCTAACATGGGCTTACCTGCACTACCTGACGGCTCGCCATCATCGCTAGCCCCCATATCAATGGTATTTTCAGGGCTACCAGCAACGAATGCATAACAATAGTGGTTGGCACCTGGATATTGCTGCTTTATGTCAGTAAGTACTAACTTCATATCGTTAGCATGCGGGCAATGAAATAACAAAGAGATAAAGCGGCTATGCTTTATCTCTTCTTCTATGACTAGGTTAGCTTGTGGTATTAGGTATGACTCAATCAACTAAACCAGACTCTCTTGTCATATTTTCAACTCGGTTATGATGCACAATCACGTTATCTTCGATGCGGATACCACCGAACGGTCGCAGCTCAGCAACGGTTTGCCAATTAATGGTTTGCTTGGCTGTTGTAGATAGTTGCTCAAGCAAAGTATCTATAATGTAAAGGCCCGGCTCAATGGTGAGCACTTGATTTGCAGCCAATACTCGAGTGCAACGTAAAAAGGGATGCGCTTCTGGCGCCGCGATATGGGTTCCACGTTCATCGTGGGCAAATCCGCCCATATCATGAACTTGTAACCCTAACATATGCCCTAGCCCATGTGGGAAAAAGGCACTAGTAACACCTTGAGCGACTAACTGTTCAGCTGTGCCATTAGCTATGCCAAAATCAATCAGTAACTGGCCTATATGATGGTGTGTCGCAACATGCAGATCGACGTATTTAACTCCTGGCTTCATTTGCCCAATAATGGCTAATTGCACTTTATCTAGGGCGGCAATTAATTCACAAAAACGATTTTTCTCAAATGCGTATGTTCGAGTGATATCGGCAGCATAACCATGGAAGTTAGCACCTGCATCAATCAAAAATGATAACCGCTGAGCCGGCTTAGCATGCTCTAAAGCGGTGTAATGTAAAATAGCCGCATTTTGATTTAACGCGACAATGTTGCCATAGGGCACTTCGTTTTCACTCTGGCCAATTTCAAGCAAATAGCATTGCTGGATCTCAAACTCGCTGGCACCATTATAAAAAGCATTTTTGGCAGCCAAATGCCCTTTTACTGCAATTTGGTTCGCTCGACGCATGCACTCAAGTTCATACTGAGTTTTATCAGCACGGTGGTAATGTAAGTAGTTCATTACCGCATCAGGATTACGCGCACTAAAACCTAATACATCAGCAACGTCTAAATGCTCACCGATATAAGCCCATGTTGTGAGGTTTTTAGGTAGATAGTCTGCGATACGATCTGGCTTGGTTAATAGCTGAATATCAAAATGTTCAGTCCAAAAAGCCTGCGGTACATCGTTAACCTTATGCCAAAAATCGACCGGACGATAAAAAACTAGCGTTGGCTTGTCTTGGCCATTGGCGATAACCCAACAATTAGCGGTATCTAAAATAGGTAACCAAGCTTTAAATTGCGGGTTAACTTTAAAGGGATAATTTAAGTCATCTAAAAACTGTCGGTGCGGTTGCCCTGAATGAATGACTAAACCCGAGATATTTTCACGCTGACAAATTTCAGCGACACGACGATTTAGTTCGTCGATGTGTGCATGGTATAGATGAGCTAACTGATCCATTGACTATCCCTTTTCATAAGTTTTAACTCAATCAGTCTATCACAAACATAAAAACTCCTCGCTAGATGATAAAAAATTAAACGGCCGTTTAAATTGGGTGTTGTAATTTTTCTCATTTAGTCGCACACTGAGAATTAGCTGGTCAATAGATGGCCGAAACTGCTGTGATTCAAGCTTGATAACTGCACAGTAAATAAGATGTGGAAGTCGCTTTTAAGCAATAAGGAAGCAAGCAATGATTTACCAAAGCCCTACCATTCAGGTTGAGTTACTTGAAGATAATATTGCCAAACTGTGTTTTAACGCACAAGGTTCGGTAAACAAATTTGACAGAGAAACCATAGCCTCCCTTGATGCAGCGCTAGACAGCATCAAACAAAACACCAATATTAAAGCTTTATTGCTGACATCAGCAAAAAGCACGTTTATTGTTGGTGCTGACATCACCGAATTCTTAACCCTTTTCCAACAAGATGATGCAACCTTGCTAGCTTGGGTTGAACAAGCTAACGCGGTATTCAACAAACTTGAAGATTTACCGTTTCCAACAGCTTCTGCTGTTAACGGTTTTGCTCTTGGTGGTGGTTGTGAAACTATTTTAGCAACCGACTTACGCGTTGCCGATACCAATGCTCGCATCGGTTTACCAGAAACAAAATTAGGCCTTATTCCTGGTTTTGGTGGCACTGTGCGTTTACCGCGCGTGATTGGTGCAGATAATGCGCTTGAGTGGATTACCACAGCCAAAGACCAACGCCCAGAAGATGCTTTGAAAGTTGGCGCAATTGATGCCGTTGTAGCCCCAGAAAACCTAGAAGCTGCCGCGATTCAAATGTTGCATGATGCACTTAATGGTAGCCTTGATTGGCAAGCTCGTCGCACCAAAAAGCAATCAGCACTTCAGCTACCTAAACTTGAAGCCATGATGTCTTTTGCAACGGCTAAAGGCATGGTGTTCTCAGTTGCAGGCAAGCATTATCCAGCGCCAATGGCTGCTGTGAATGTTGTCGAACAGGCTGCTGGCTTAGATCGTGACGGCGCGCTAAAAGTGGAAGCACAAGCTTTCATTAAATTAGCGAAAACAGATGTTGCTCAAGCACTAATTGGTATTTTCTTAAATGACCAATTCGTTAAAGGCAAAGCTAAGAAAGCTGCTAAGTTAGCTCATGATGTTAACCAAGCTGCGGTATTGGGTGCGGGTATTATGGGCGGCGGTATTGCTTACCAAAGCGCCAGCAAAGGCACGCCAATTGTCATGAAAGACATCGCTCAGCCTGCATTAGAGTTAGGCTTGAACGAAGCGGCTAAAATCCTTACTACTCAAGTTGCTCGCGGCCGCTCTACGCCAGAGAAAATGGCTAAAGTGTTAAACAACATTACCCCTTCTTTAGATTATGCCGCTATCAAAAATAGCGATATCGTTGTAGAAGCGGTTGTTGAACATCCAAAAGTAAAAGCGACTGTACTTGCAGAAGTTGAGCAATACGTCTCTGAAGATGCGATTATTGCGTCAAACACCTCAACTATCTCAATCAACTTACTGGCTAAAAGCCTGAAGAAACCAGAACGTTTCTGCGGTATGCACTTCTTTAACCCTGTGCACAAAATGCCATTAGTTGAAATTATCCGTGGTGAGCACAGCTCAGAAGAAACCATCGCAACAGTTGTTGCTTACGCGAGCAAAATGGGCAAAACCCCGATTGTTGTTAACGATTGTCCAGGTTTCTTCGTTAACCGCGTATTGTTCCCATACTTTGCAGGCTTTAGTGGTCTTCTTGCCGAAGGCGCTGATTTCGCCGCTGTCGATAAAGTGATGGAAAAACAGTTTGGTTGGCCAATGGGTCCTGCTTACTTACTTGACGTAGTCGGTTTAGATACTGGTCATCACGCCCAAGCAGTTATGGCAGAAGGCTTCCCAGATCGTATGGGTAAAAATGGCAAAGACGCTATCGATATTATGTTTGAAAACAAACGTCTAGGTCAGAAAAACACTAAAGGTTTCTATGCCTATTCTGTTGACCGTCGTGGTAAGCCGAAGAAAGACATTGATCCTACAAGCTATGCATTATTAGGCGAAACGTTTGGTGAATTAAAAGCATTCGAGTCAGATGACATCATCGCTCGTTGCATGATCCCAATGATCATCGAAACTGTTCGTTGTTTAGAAGAAGGCATTATTGCATCACCTGCTGAAGGCGATATGGGTCTAGTTTACGGTATTGGTTTCCCTCCATTCCGTGGCGGTGTATTCCGTTATTTAGACACCATGGGCGTAGCAAACTTTGTTGCCCTAGCAGACAAATACGCACATCTTGGTGGCTTATATCAAGTTACCGATACCATGCGTGAACTTGCAGCCAACAACGGTAGTTACTACCAAGCCTAATTAGTGGGAAAGGAATTTAATCATGAAACAAGCTGTTATCGTAGACTGCATTCGTACCCCGATGGGCCGTTCAAAGGCAGGGGTATTTAGAAATGTACGTGCAGAGACTCTTTCTGCAGAATTAATGAAAGCATTACTAGTGCGTAACCCGCAACTAGACCCTAACGACATTGAAGATGTTATTTGGGGTTGTGTGCAGCAAACACTAGAGCAAGGTTTCAACATTGCTCGTAACGCATCATTATTGGCTGGTATCCCTAAAACAGCGGGTGCCGTTACCGTAAACCGTTTATGTGGTTCATCAATGGATGCTCTTCATCAAGCAGCTCGTGCCATCATGACCGGTCAAGGCGACACCTTTATTATTGGTGGTGTTGAACACATGGGTCACGTACCAATGAACCACGGGGTTGATTTTCACCCAGGTCTTGCAAACCGCGTAGCGAAAGCATCTGGCATGATGGGCTTAACCGCCGAAATGTTAGGTAAAATGCACGGCATTACTCGTGAACAACAAGATGCGTTTGCAGTACGTTCTCATCAACGCGCTCATGCTGCCACTATTGAAGGTCGTTTTGCCAAAGAGATTTGGGGAATTGAAGGCCACGACGTAAACGGCGCACTGATCAAAGTAATGACAGACGAAGTAATCCGTCCTGAAACAACACTTGAGTCACTTGCGGGTTTACGTCCAGCATTCGACCCGGTAAACGGTACCGTAACTGCGGGTACATCTTCTGCATTGTCAGACGGTGCTTCGGCGATGTTAGTGATGGAAGAATCTAAAGCTCGTGCATTAGGCTTAACCATTCGCGCGCGTATTCGCTCAATGGCCGTTGCGGGTTGTGATGCAGCTATCATGGGTTATGGTCCTGTACCTGCAACCAAAAAAGCATTAGCTCGCGCTGGCTTATCTGTTGCCGATTTAGATCTTATCGAATTAAACGAAGCGTTTGCGGCACAGTCATTACCTTGTGTTAAAGATCTTGGCTTACAAGATGTTGTCGATGAAAAGATTAACCTTAACGGTGGCGCGATTGCATTAGGTCATCCACTAGGTTGTTCAGGTGCTCGTATATCAACGACTCTGATTAACTTAATGGAAGAAAAAGATGCAACGCTTGGTCTTGCCACTATGTGTATCGGTTTAGGTCAAGGTATCGCAACCGTATTCGAACGCGTATAAGGTTTAAAATCTCTAGCTGATCATTCATCAGCTGCAATGAAAACGAGCCAAATTGGCTCGTTTTTTTTATTTTTAAATTTTTCTGCTTTGGCTAATGTTCCACGTGAAACATGTTTTATGAAAAATAAAAAAAGATAAAACAACATAAATTAGTAGCAAACTTGGCAAGCATAAATGACAAGAGTAACATTAGCGATAATTAGATAAGTAAAATAGATAGCACTCAATGAACGATATTTATACCCAGGCGCAACACCAGCTCGACGCACTTGGTCTTCGCTGTCCAGAGCCAGTGATGATGATCCGTAAAACAGTACGTAAAATGGCTGACGGTGAAACATTACTTGTTATAGCGGATGACCCTGCCACTACACGAGACATACCCAGCTTTTGTGAATTTATGGATCACACCTTAATCGCTAGCGATACCAGTAAAACGCCATATCACTATTTACTCAAAAAAGGACTTTAAAAATGACAATCACATTGGAAGCAATCGCATACAAAACAGCAAAACGCGGCGTGATGAAACCCGCTTTCTGTGCCAATGTGACTTTAGAGCGCGGTGTCGAGAATGACGTTTTTGGCCGACCAGGTAAACGCCAGGTGACAGTGATGTCAAAACAGCAATGGCAAAAAGCCTGCCAGCAAATTAATGTAGATTTAGATTGGTTAACTCGTCGAGCTAACTTATTGATCAGCGGCTATGAATTTAGCCCTGCGGATGTAGGTAAAACGATCTCAATTGGTACTGAGCTAAAACTACAAATCACTGGCGAAACCGATCCATGTAAAAAAATGCAACAAGCTCACTCAGGGCTTGAACAAGCATTAACACCTGACTGGCGTGGCGGAGTCACCTGCCGCGTGATCCAAGCTGGCTTAATACAAGCCGATGACTCTGTAAATATCGATTAGCAAAACCGATAAATCATTTTCATTTAAGCCTTTCATATTAAAATCTAACGCTATAGCACTCATTGTTTGTTAATCGATAACAGACATGCGTGTTATCGTCTGTCATTAATTGATACAGATTTGTTATACCCCTTATCGGTAATTTATGCGATAAAGGAACCATTCAAACCGACAAACGCAGTAAAGCCAAGTACTCTTCAGGTCATCTAATCATGCTAAATGAGATGACCTAGACGAGTATTAAGCTTGATTAAATCCACTGAAAATAAAAACGACAACGGATAATCTACTCTATGTTGACTCAAAAACTCACCCCTATTTACACCGCTATGGCACTTACTCTAGGTATTTCTAGCTTTGCCTATGCCGAAGATGACAAAGTAAAATGGCACGTAAATGCTCCTGAAAACGCGCCATTGAGTAAAATTGATATTAATGTTACCGAAGGGACATGGATGAACATCAATGTATCACCTGATGGTGAACACATTGTATTTGATCTATTAGGTGATATTTACCAAATACCGATAGCTGGAGGTGAAGCAAAACCACTGGCACAAGGTATCGCTTGGCAAATGCAGCCAGTATATAGCCCAGACGGTAAGTATATAGCTTTCACCTCTGATGAAGATGGTGGCGATAATATTTGGATAATGAATGCCGATGGCACTAATCCACATGCAATAACGACTGAAACCTTTCGTTTACTCAACAGCCCAGCCTGGAGTCCTGACTCACAGTATTTAGTAGCTAGAAAACACTTCACTGGCACTCGCAGCTTAGGAGCCGGTGAAGTGTGGATGTTTCACGTTGCTGGTGGCGAAGGGGTAAAACTAACTGAGCGTCCTAACGAGCAAAAAGATTTAGGTGAGCCCGCCTATTCACCTGATGGCCGTTATATTTACTTCAGCCAAGATGCGACCCCAGGTAAAACCTTTCACTATTCTAAAGACTCGGTAAAAGGTATTTATAAGATCAAACGTTACGACACACAAACGGGCGATATTGAAGTATTGATTGAAGGTACTGGCGGTGCGATTAGACCAACACCAAGCCCTGACGGCAAAACCCTTGCTTACATCAAACGTGATGGATTCCAGTCAACGCTCTATTCTCTCGATTTAACCTCTGGTGAAGATACCAAGCTGTATGACAAACTTGATCGTGATATGCAGGAAACATGGGCTATTCATGGTGTGTACCCAACAATGTCGTGGACCAAAGACAATAAGCACATCGTATTTTGGGCTAAAGGTAAAATCAATAAACTTGATGTCGACAGTAAACAAGTAACAGACATTCCATTCAGTGTTAACACTCAAAGAGATATTCAGCCATCAGTCCGCTTTACTCAAAACTTAGATAAAGATGAATTTGATGTAAAAATGCTGCGTATGGCACAAGTGTCACCAGATGGCGAAAAAGTAGTATTTGAAGCCTTAGGTAAAATTTGGATTCGTGATATTAAAGACGGTAAACATAAACGATTAACCCGTTTAGATGATGACATCAATGAGCTATTCCCACAGTGGTCACGTGACGGTAAAGACATAGTATTCACCACTTGGAATGATCAACAGCAAGGCACCGTCAGTGTTGTTAGCGCCAGAGGTGGTAAAGCCAAGGTGTTGACCAACGAGCCTGGCAAATATGTCGAACCAACCTTTTCACCTAATGGCGAATATATTGTCTATCGAAAAGCGCGCGGTGGCTACATGACACCACGAACTTGGTCACAAGAACCCGGTTTATATAAAGTCGATATCAAAGGAAAGCAAAGTACCAAACTAACAGCCAGTGGCCATCAACCACAATTCGGAGCTGACTCAGACCGTGTTTACTTTATGGATTCAGGGGAAACCCCAGAGTTTGCCTCTATCGGCATGAACGGTTTTGAAAAACGTACCCATTACACCAGCGACCATGCTACCGAGTTTCGTTTATCACCCAACGGTGAGCACTTAGCTTTTGCTGAACGCTTTAGAGTATATGTCACTCCCTTTGCTAAACACGGTGAAACCATTGCGATTGGGCCTAAAGCAACCAACTTACCCATTACTCAACTAAGCGCCCGTGCAGGTGAAAGCATTAGCTGGAACGGTAAGAACAACCAACTGTATTGGACATTGGGCCCAGATTTATATCAAGCAGATGTAGACACTCAATATACAAATGCGGAAACCAAGGTCGATCCTAAAATCACTGCAATTGGTTTTAAAGATAAAGCTGATGTTCCACGTGGAACAGTGGTATTTACCGGCGGCAAAGTGATTACGATGGAAAATGACCAAGTTATTGATAATGGTGTCGTTATCGTTAAAGACAATAAAATTGTTAGTGTTGGTGATGCTAATACAGTCATTCCTAACAATGCCCAAATTATCGATATTAGTGGCAAAACCATCATGCCCGGCCTGTTTGATGCTCACGCTCATGGTGGCCAAGCAGATGATGAGATTATTCCACAACAAAACTGGGCCTTATATTCAGGTCTGTCACTTGGGGTAACAGCTATTCACGACCCATCAAATGACACAACCGAAATATTTGCCGCTTCAGAACAACAAAAAGCAGGCAAAATTGTTGGACCGCGTATTTTCTCTACAGGGACGATTTTATACGGAGCAAACTTACCTGGTTATACTTCGCATGTTGATTCACTTGATGATGCAAAGTTCCACTTAGAGCGTCTTAAAAAAGTCGGTGCATTTAGCGTTAAGAGTTACAACCAACCACGTCGTGATCAACGCCAACAAATTATTGCTGCTGCGCGAGAGCTCGAAATGATGGTAGTGCCAGAAGGTGGCAGTTTACTGCAGCACAATTTATCCATGATAGCCGATGGTCACACGACGGTAGAACATTCATTGCCAGCAGCATCAATTTACAATGATATTAAGCAATTCTGGAGCCAAACAGAAGTTCACTATACCCCGACGCTAGTGGTTGCATATGGTGGTATTTCTGGTGAGCATTACTGGTATGATAAAACCGACGTTTGGGCTCACCCTCGCCTAAGTATGTATGTGCCGCACGATATACTTGATGCCCGATCAATGCGAAGAACCACAGCACCGGACGAACATTACAACCACTTTAATGTTGCCCGCGTAGCCAATGAGTTAAACAACATCGGCGTTAAACCTAATATTGGTGCTCATGGTCAACGAGAAGGATTAGCAGCACATTGGGAAATGTGGATGTTTGCTCAAGGCGGCATGAGTAATATGGAAGTATTAAAAACCGCGACAATCAATCCGGCGACAACCTTTGGTATGGACCATCAACTGGGTTCTATCAAAGTGGGTAAATTGGCTGACTTAATTGTGATTGATGGCGATCCATTAGCCGATATAAGAACGACTGATAAAGTCACTTACACTATGGTTAATGGTAAGCTATTTAATTCAGAAACCATGAATCAACTAAATGGTGATAAACATAAACGTAAGCCGTTTTTCTTTGAAAAAATCTAACGATTAAGTTAAGCCAATAAAAAAGGTGTTCCACGTGGAACACCTTTTTTTATACTTTTAATAAAATCAATACTGACCATAACAATGACAATCTGTGGTGTGATCATTCACCATGCCCACGGCTTGCATAAATGCATAACAAATTGTCGGACCAACAAAATTAAAACCAAGCTTTTTTAACGCCTTAGACATAGCTTCAGATTCTGGTGTTTGTGCAGGAACCTGGCTTAATGAACTGAAGTTATTTTCTTTAGGTTTACCACCAACAAAACCCCATAAAAACTCAGAGAAATCATCACCCTGCTCTACAAATGCTAAATAAGCTTTAGCATTTCTGATGATCGAGATTATTTTAAGACGATTGCGCACAATACCCGGTTCGAGCATTAACTCTGCCACTTTAACTTGATCGTACTGTGCAATAATACTCGGCTCAAAATTAGCAAACAGTAATTCGTAATTTTGTTGCTTTTTTAGAATGGTAATCCAAGACAATCCAGCTTGTTGGCCATCAAGACATAACTTAGCAAAAAGCTGTTTAGGATCAAATTCAGGTCGTCCCCAAACAGTATCATGATAATGCTGATATAAAGGGTCTTCACTTACCCAGCCACATCGGTTAACTTGCATGGTACGGTTCCATTAACGTTTTGAGTAGTACGTTAAAAAATAACCTACATCTACCTTGCTCTACAAGGTATAATCATCAACATTTTCTATTAATAGCCTGACAGTAGTAGACATGACGACGAAACATGACGTAAAGACATTTCAGGGGTTCATCCTAACCCTTCAGGAATATTGGGCGCAGCAAGGTTGCGCAATTGTTCAACCTCTAGATATGGAAGTTGGCGCTGGTACTTTCCACCCGCAGACGTTCTTACGTTCATTAGGCCCTGAGCCAATGAGCAGTGCATACGTGCAACCGTCTCGCCGTCCTACTGATGGACGCTATGGTGAAAACCCTAACCGCTTACAGCATTACTACCAATTTCAAGTGGTCCTCAAGCCATCACCAGATAATATTCAAGAGCTTTATTTAGGCTCACTTGAAGCTCTAGGCATCGATACTCAAATACATGATATTCGCTTTGTCGAAGACAATTGGGAATCACCAACATTGGGCGCATGGGGCTTAGGCTGGGAAGTTTGGCTCAATGGTATGGAAGTGACACAGTTTACTTACTTCCAACAAGTTGGCGGTATTGAATGTAGTCCTGTTACCGGCGAAATTACTTACGGTCTAGAACGTCTAGCAATGTACATTCAGGAAGTTGATAGTGTATATGATCTGGTGTGGACAGACGGACCTTTAGGCCGTGTGACCTATGGTGATATTTTTCACCAGAACGAAGTTGAGCAATCGACTTATAACTTCGAACACGCCGATGTCGATTTTATGTTCACCCTGTTCGATCAATGTGAAAAGATGTGCATGCACTTATTATCACTAGAAAAACCATTACCACTACCTGCTTACGAGCAAGTAATGAAAGCATCGCACGCTTTCAATTTACTTGATGCACGCCATGCAATTTCTGTCACCGAACGTCAGCGTTATATCCTTCGCGTTCGTACGATGGCAAAAGGTGTTGCAGAATCTTATTATCAAGCACGTGAAGCGCTTGGCTTCCCACTGTGTAAGTAGAGGTAACAGATGAATTTTGAAAACTTACTCATTGAAGTGGGCACCGAAGAATTACCGCCAAAGGCGCTACGCACATTAGCGGAATCTTTTTTAGCTAACTTTACCGATGAATTAACCAAAGCAGACCTGCCATTTGATTCTGCCGTTTGGTATGCAGCCCCACGACGCTTGGCTATTAACGTATTGGGATTAGCTTTAGCACAAGCCGATAAAATCGTTGAAAAACGCGGTCCTGCGGTTAGCTCAGCATTTGATGCTGACGGTAACCCAACTAAAGCAGCACAAGGCTGGGCCCGTGGTAATGGCATTACGGTTGAGCAAGCAGAGCGTTTAACAACCGATAAAGGTGAATGGTTAGTTCACCAAGCTAAAGTGGTTGGTGTTGAAACCAAAAGCTTAATTGCTGACATGGCACAACGAGCACTCGATAAATTACCTATCCCTAAACCAATGCGTTGGGGAAACAACAAAACTCAGTTTATTCGCCCAGTTCACACTGTGACCATGCTATTAGGCAACGAGTTAGTTGCAGGTGAATTACTTGGTATTAAATCTGACCGCGTTATTCGTGGCCACAGATTTATGGGTAAAGCCAGCTTTGAGTTAGATCATGCCGACAACTATTTAGCCGCGCTAAAAGAGCAAGGTAAAGTACTAGCAGATTATGAATTACGTAAATCGCTAATCAAAGTTGATGCGGAAGCTGCAGCAGCTAAATTAGGTGGTATTGCCGATATTCAAGACGGCCTACTAGAAGAAGTCGCTTCATTGGTTGAATGGCCAATAGTGCTAACAGCTAGCTTTGAAGAAAAGTTTCTAAATGTGCCTTCAGAAGCCTTAGTTTACACCATGAAAGGTGATCAAAAGTACTTCCCGGTATTTGATAACAGCGGCAAGTTATTACCTAACTTTATCTTTGTCACCAACATAGAATCAAAAGATCCACAGCAGATTATTTCAGGCAACGAAAAAGTCGTTCGTCCACGTCTGGCTGATGCAGAGTTCTTCTTTAACACTGATAAAAAGCACACTCTTGAGTCTCGTATTGCCAGTTTAGATACGGTTGTATTCCAAAAGCAGCTGGGCACATTAAAAGCGCGCGTTGAACGTATTTCAGCGTTAGCAGGCTTTATTGCAACACAAATGAACGACAATGGCGTCAATACTAATAGTCTAGATGCTAGCCGTGCAGGCTTATTGTCTAAAGCAGACCTTATGACCAACATGGTCATGGAGTTTACTGACACCCAAGGCACTATGGGCATGCATTACGCCCGCTTAGACGGCGAAACAGAAGCGGTAGCGCTAGCACTTGAAGAACAATATAAGCCTAAGTTCTCTGGTGATACAGTACCAACAGCAAATGTATCTTGCGCAGTTGCTTTAGCTGAAAAACTCGATACTTTAGTGGGTATTTTTGGTATTGGCCAAGCACCAAAAGGCGCGGCAGATCCATTTGCACTTCGTCGAGCTGCTATCGGTATTTTGCGAATTATTGTTGAGCACAAGCTACCTTTGGACTTAGTAGAATTAATTGCTAAAGCACAAACATTGCATGCTGCAAACGTCACCAATGCGAATACCAGTGAGGATGTCCTAGAGTTCCTACTGGCACGTTTCCGAGCCTGGTATCAAGATAAAGGTATTCAAGTTGATGTTATTTTAGCCGTGCTTGCTCGTCGTCCGACTCGCCCAGCTGATTTTGACAGTCGCGTTAATGCAGTATCTCATTTCCGTGGTTTAGAAGCGTCTAGTGCGCTTGCTGCAGCCAATAAGCGTGTTTCTAATATCTTGGCTAAAGTTGAAGGTAAACTGCCTGAAACCATCAACCAAGCACTATTAAGCGAAACAGCAGAAAAAACCTTAGCGGCTAAACTTGCACAACTGCAACCACAGTTAGCGCCCTTGTTTGCCACAGGTGATTACCAACAAGCATTAACCTTATTAGCTGACTTACGTGAGAGCGTCGATCAGTTCTTTGAAGATGTGATGGTAATGGCAGATGATGAAGCATTGAAAAACAACCGTTTAGCTTTGTTAACTAATCTTCGTGAGCAGTTCTTACACGTTGCGGATATTTCATTACTGCAATAGTGTCAGTCGACTATCATTAACAAAAAAAGCGCCGAAAGGCGCTTTTTTATGGGCAATACAATGATAAAACTCAAATGATGATAAAAAGCATATATTAATCAATCTACAACCGGACCACCAAAGACAGACTACTTTTAAAGTGTATCTAAAATTGCATCAGCTTTTGATGTAGCACAATAAACTCTTCTTCACTCAATTCCACTTGGGCCAACAACAGCGCCAATGCTGCTTGAGGTAATTTATCAACCTGTTGCAACATCGAACACTCACTAATAATATTGGCTTTCCAAATGAGTAATGCCATCTCATCCACAGGTTTAATATTGCTATTCGCTAACAAAGTTAATGATGCTTCAAAGTGCTCTGGTAATTGCCAGTAACGAGCTAAAAGCGCACTCAGCGTTAATGACTTGGTGGTCATCACTTGCTTAAACAACGAAGAACTCGGCTGCTCTCCTGGCTCTGCTTGATAAAAAGCATCCACCAGCAGTTTAAAAATCGCAATTTTACCCACGTCATGTAACAAGCCTAATAAAAAAGCACGATCTCGTTGCTCAGAGCGAGCTAATTCGCTGGCTAAAAAAGCCACTTGCATAGAATGGCGCCAAATTTCTGCACCAAAGCGTCGAAAATAAATAGCTTTGATATCAATTAATTCTCGGGCTAAGCAAGTGGTAATAAACTGCCTTAACTGCTGTCGCCCCACCTGCACTAACGCTTGTTGAATGCTACTAACATCCGTATCTGCACGTTTAAATGCGGGTGAATTGCATAGTTTGAGTACTTCAACACACAATAAAGGGTCTTGCTCAATGAGCTGTATTAGCTCTTGGGTTTCAATACTGTCATCAGCAAGCTTCTTATCAAGTTCGAGTATTTTACTAGGGAGTTTTAATACATTTTCAGCAATAGACTCTGGTGAGCTAAGTGCTTGCTCAATTTTTTGCATTACGCTTCGTTCAAGATTATTGGCAATACCTGTGGTGGTTGATTGTTGGCTAGCAAACAATAAACTATAAAACAATGCCGACAAATCTAACTGCGACTCAGCTGCAAGTTTAGGTGTAATTTCAACAGCGGGTTGTGTCGATTGTTGTTGGATCTGCTGGCGTTTTTCAACTGATGTTTTGCCAGTAAATTTAACTTGTTCATTACGGTCACGAATATTGAATAATTTTTTAAAAAAACCAGTAACCACAATTAATAACCTTATGAGAAGTTGAATTAAATACTATATAACCATAGTAAAAAAATACAAAAAAGGGTGCCCTATAGGCACCCTTTTTTTTAAAAACGCGCTTATACGTCTAAGTTAGCTACATTGAGCGCATTAGTTTCAATAAACTCACGACGCGGCTCAACTTGATCACCCATTAAGCAGGTAAATAGCTGATCGGCAGCAACAGCATCTTCAATGGTGACACGTAACATACGACGTGATTCAGGATCCATTGTAGTTTCCCACAATTGCTCAGGGTTCATTTCACCCAATCCTTTATAACGTTGAATATACAGACCGCGTTTTGCTTCACTGATAGTCCAATCTAACGCTTCTAAGAAGCTTTCAACTTCCTTAACACGCTCGCCACGTTGTACATAGCCGCCTTCTTCAATCATACCGTCTAACGCAGCACCTAATTTAGCAATACGTTGGTAATCGGTTGAGGTGAAGAAGTCATAACCAAATAAATAATTAGTATCAATACCGTGTTTACGGATCGTCACGCTAGGGGTATAAACCTTACGCTCAGGATCAAGCATCACATTAACGGTAAAGATAATTCCGCTGCTTTCTCGATCAATTAAGTCCGCGATAAAGGCATTACACCAAGTCGTCATCTTCGCTTCATCACTCAACACATCTGCTGTCACTTCAGGGTGATACAACATGCGGTCAAGTAATACTGCTGGGAAACGCTTTTCTAGACGCTTAATAATACGTTCAACTTCACGATACTGGGCGACTAAACGCTCTAATGGCTCACCAGACATTCCCAACGCACCTTGGCTTGGGTAAATATTAGTGCCATCAAGTGCTTGAGTGGTTAAGTATTCAGTTAATGCTGGCTCATCTTTCAAATACTGTTCTTGCTTACCTTTTTTCACTTTAAACAGTGGTGGTTGCGCAATATAAATATAGCCACGTTGGATTAACTCAGGCATTTGACGGAAGAAGAAGGTCAACAGCAAGGTACGAATATGTGAGCCGTCGACGTCAGCATCGGTCATGATGATGATGTTGTGATAACGCGTTTTATCTGGGTTATATTCGTCACGGCCGATACCACAACCTAATGCAGTAATAAGCGTTGCGACTTCTTGTGAAGATAACATCTTGTCAAAACGCGCTTTTTCTACGTTTAAGATTTTACCTTTCAGTGGAAGAATAGCTTGGTTTTTACGGTTACGTCCCTGCTTGGCAGATCCGCCAGCAGAGTCCCCTTCCACGATATAGATTTCAGAAAGACCAGGATCTTTCTCTTGGCAGTCAGCCAGTTTTCCTGGCAAGCCACCTAAATCTAATGCACCTTTACGGCGAGTCATTTCACGAGCTTTACGCGCCGCTTCACGTGCACGAGCCGCGTCTACAATTTTGCCGACAATTAATTTAGCATCTGCAGGATTTTCTAATAGGTAATCGTTTAACTGCTCACCCATGGTTTGTTCAACTGCACTTTTCACTTCACTTGATACAAGTTTGTCTTTAGTTTGTGAACTGAACTTAGGATCTGGCACTTTCACAGAAATAACCGCAGTTAAGCCTTCACGGGCATCATCACCAGTAGCACTGGTTTTACCTTTTTTGTTAAAACCTTCACGTTCCATGTAGTTATTCAAGTTACGTGTTAATGCACCACGGAAGCCCACTAAGTGAGTACCACCATCGCGCTGAGGAATATTATTGGTAAAACAGAAGATGTTTTCTTGATAACCATCATTCCACTGCATGGCAACTTCGACAGTAATACCGTCATCACGCTCTTGTGAAAAATGGAATACATCTTTGTTTATTGGCGTTTTATTACGGTTTAAGTAATCTACGAAAGCACTAATACCACCTTCATACTTAAAGAACTCATCTTTGTTATCACGTTCGTCAACTAAACGAATACCCACGCCAGAGTTGAGGAAAGACAGTTCACGTACTCGTTTGGCTAAAATTTCGAAATGGAATTCAACGTCGGTAAACGTCTGACTACTTGGCCAAAAACGAAGTTCGGTACCGGTTTTAACTGCATCACCGATTTCTTTGATCGGCGCATCTGGTACCCCATGAGTATAAAACTGCTCATAGACTTTACCTGCACGACGAATGGTTAACTGTAGTTTTTCTGATAAGGCGTTAACGACCGACACACCCACGCCGTGAAGACCGCCAGAGACTTTGTAAGAGTTATCATCAAACTTACCACCAGCATGAAGTACGGTCATAATAACTTCAGCGGCAGAGATCCCCTCTTCCTCGTGGATTGACACAGGAATACCACGACCATCGTCTTTTACTGAGACTGAACCATCAGAATGAATGGTAATGGTGATATCGCTACAATGGCCGGCTAAAGCTTCATCGATAGAGTTATCAACCACTTCGAATACCATGTGATGAAGACCTGTGCCATCATCAGTATCACCAATGTACATACCAGGTCTCTTACGGACTGCATCAAGGCCTTTTAATACCTTGATACTCGAAGAATCGTAACTATTCTCTGACATATTTATCTCTCGTTGTTATTCAATAACCGTTACTCGCCCTTGTTCCACATGAAACATCCTGTTTGGAGGGCTAGATAACGAATCGACTATTGCTTGCGGATCGATCGCAGTGACAAAAATTTGTGCACCGGTTTCGGTTAACTGCTGAAGCAATAGCTGCCTATGCTGTGCATCCAACTCCGACGGTAAATCGTCGACTAGATAAATACTATTTTTATCCAGTTGTTGTTTGAGCAACTTTCCCTGTGCAATACGCAGTGCACAGACTAATAATTTTAATTGTCCACGGGACAACGCATCCTGCGCTGGTAAATTACCCACTCGCAAACGTAAGTCTGCTTTGTGGGGGCCGCTGCCCGTATTACCAGCGGCTAAATCTCTTGAGTATTGGTTTTCAAGTAATTGGGCAAAATCCGTTTTACTGTCCCATCCTCGGGTAAAAGAAACCTTAATATCAATATGAGGTAAAAACACCCCGATTATACCCTTTAGTAGCTCATTTAACGAGTCTACATATAGATTTCGTATATCGGTAACCTGTTCAGCATACCGCACCAACTCCTTATCCCAAAACTGTATTTGGCTGTAGGAAGATTGATTTCTAAGTAATTGATTGCGCTGCTTTAATACCTTTCGAGTATTCACCCAAGCTTGATAAAAATTCGGATCAGAATGAAATGCACCCCAATCGATAAATTGACGTCGAGCTTTAGGTCCCTCGAACAATAACGAAAAACTTTCTGGGGTGATGACTTGAATAGGCAAGGTTTCGGCTAAGGTCGATAAACGCTTAACCTTTTCACCATCAATTTTAACTTCTGTCTCACCACTTCGATAACGACGTAAACCTATTTTACAGTCTCGTTCAGCGTCTATTAAATGGGCAAACAAGGTGAGTTTATCGTCTTCATGGTTGATCACACGTTGCGATAAATGGCTACGAAATGAGCGGCCCATACCCAAAAAATAAATAGCTTCAAGAATACTGGTTTTGCCACTGCCATTTTGACCGTAAATCAAATTTAAGCCCTTACAAGGCTCCAATGATGCTGAGGTAATGTTACGAAATGAACTGATGGTAATACGCGATAAACTCATGAAAACCTATTTGTGATAACCGCTGTGATTAATCCAGTAAAGACAAATAAGGCGCCTTACAGCACCTTATATAACTTGTTAGACAATAATCCGTTATAGACGCATTGGCATCACCACGTACATAGAATCTTCTTCTTTGTGGTTTTCAATCAAGGCACTCGAATTGCCATCAATTAGAGTAATACGAACTTCATCACTGGCTAAGTTATTTAAAACATCAAGTAGATAACTAACGTTAAAACCAATTTCTAGATTGTCAGAGTCATATTCAACATCAATGATCTCTTCAGCTTCTTCTTGCTCAGGATTATTAGCGGTAATTTTTAATAAACCAGATTCAAGCTGAATACGTACACCACGGAATTTTTCATTCGACAGAATAGAAGCACGGGTTAACGCTTGCTTTAATTGATTACGACTGGCGATGACCACTTTGTTGCCACCTTTAGGTAACACTCGGCGGTAATCAGGGAAACGTCCATCAACTAGTTTACTGGTAAACACAGCAGAACTGGTAACCGCTCGAATGGCATTATCACCAATAGCAATGGTGATGTCCTGATCGTCACTGTCGAGTAAGCGCGCCATTTCAACCACACCTTTGCGCGGTACAATGACTTGCTTTTCAGGTAATGTCACCTCAAGGGTGCGATGGCTTAATGCTAAACGGTGTCCATCTGTAGCGATAGCACGTAATACATTACCTTCGGTTTCAAATAACAATCCATTGAGATAATAACGCACATCTTGGTTGGCCATTGAAAACTGAGTAGAGTCAATTATCGACTTCAACACACCTTGCTTTAAGCTAAATTCAATATCCGCTTGGAATGCTTCAACGTTGGGGTAATCTTCGGCAGGTAATGTTGCTAAGGAAAAACGGCTACGGCCTGAACGCAATAACCATTTATTATCTTGCTGTTCGACTTTTAATTCACTTTGCTCTGGCAATGACTTAACAATATCCAGCAGTTTTTTGGCAGGAACGGTCGTACGACCGACATCAATATCACCATGAATTGCCGCTTGGCCCACTAACTCAACTTCTAAATCAGTGCCCGTTAGCTTAAGTGAATACTCACTAACTTCAACTAATAAGTTGGCTAAAATAGGTAAATTGTGTCTGCGTTCTACCGCGCCGCACACTAGCTGCAACGGCTTTAATAGGGCGTCCCTATCAATTGAAAATTTCATCGTGTCTAGATTCCCTGAATTAAGAAGACAAAGTTCTAATCAAGTTAGCATAATCTTCTTTAATATCATGACTTTCTTCGCGCAATTGAGCGATTTTACGACAAGCATGTAATACTGTCGTATGGTCACGACCACCAAAAGCATCACCTATTTCCGGTAAACTTTGGTTAGTAAGTTCTTTAGATAGCGCCATCGCCACTTGTCTAGGCCTTGCCACACTGCGAGAACGGCGTTTAGACAGCATATCTGCCATTTTTATTTTGTAGTATTCAGCAACTGTCTTCTGAATATTGTCTATAGTGACTAATTTTTCTTGCAGTGCCAAGAGATCTCTTAATGCTTCACGCACAAAGTCGATAGTAATTGGACGACCAGTAAAGTTAGCATTAGCAATCACGCGGTTTAGCGCGCCTTCTAACTCACGTACGTTTGAACGTAAACGCTTAGCAATAAAAAATGCCACTTCATCAGGTAGGTTTATTCCGCTCTCTTGTGCTTTACGCATTAAAATCGCTACGCGGGTTTCTAACTCTGGTGGCTCAATCGCTACCGTTAAACCCCAACCAAAGCGTGATTTTAAACGATCCTCGACCCCGTCAATCTCTTTAGGGTAACGATCTGAGGTTAAAATAATTTGATGATTACCTTCTAATAATGCATTAAAGGTATGAAAAAATTCTTCTTGAGAACGATCTTTATTGGCAAAAAATTGAATATCATCAATAAATAATGCATCGACGCTACGATAATAACGCTTAAACTCTTCGATCGCGTTGTTTTGTAATGCTTTAACCATGTCCTGAACAAAACGCTCAGAGTGCATGTACACCACTTTAGCATTGGGATTATTTTTAATAATACCATTGCCAACTGCGTGTAAAAGATGAGTTTTACCTAAACCAGTGCCGCCATATAAAAACAACGGATTATAAGCGCCACCTGGATTTTCAGATACTTGCAAAGCCGCAGCTTTACCTAACTGATTCGATTTACCTTCAACGAAGTTATCAAATTGATAGGTAGGATTAATATTACTACGATGATTAGGATTAATAATCGGTTCGGCTTGGGTATTAAAAGACGTCGTTCCCACTTGAGCTTTGGTTTGACGATTCACAGGCTTAACCGCTACCGGAGCTGGCGCAACCGGACGTGCAGAAGGACGACTACCAATATCAAAACGTAACTTAGGTGCATTACTACCCATTTGTTCAGTAAAAAATTGATTAATGATATTGATGTATTTATCGCGTACCCAATCCAGCACAAAACGATTAGGTGCATACAAAACTAATGTATCACCATCCATTTCAGCTTGTAACGGACGGATCCACATACTGAACTGCTGTGCTGATAACTCGTCTTGTAGTCTACCGATACATTGTTGCCAAAGTGAAACCGCCACTTATTTATCCCCAAATATCTTTAATCAAAGGAGATGTATTCTATAGTGAGATCACAATGATCGCTATCCTTTAAAGCAGAATTATCCCCAGCGAGATCATTCTGTGTATAAATAGATGATCTTCCATGATCAAAATCGATCGGTAAATAGTAAAAATCAAGCAAATCCAGCTTTATTAACCGATCCAACTTGATCTATAATAGCCTTTCTTTGATCTGCTGAAACAACGAAAGATCCACAAGATATAGTGTCTGTACACAGACTTATCCACATCTTATGGTGCTTAATGCTTAGTAGCTTCAAATAAAGATTGGCAGAAATTTATCATATAAGTACTTTCGTTATTGACGACAGTACTTAAAGTGATTACAATTCGGCCTCTTTTTTGCCCTTACCTCTAATGTTGGAGATAAGGAAAATTCACTAACAAAGACGGATTGCCATCATGAGTAAACGTACTTTTCAACCTAGCAACCTGAAGCGCAAGCGTTCTCACGGCTTCCGCGCTCGTATGGCTACTGTAGGCGGCCGTAAGGTGCTTGCACGTCGTCGTGCGAAAGGTCGCGCTCGTTTATCTGCGTAAGTAGATAACTAGGTGACTAGCTATACCTTTTCGCGGGAGTTACGTTTGTTAACTCCCGCGCAATTTAAATCTGTATTCTCCAATCCAATCAAAGCATCCTCTGCTGAAATAACTCTGCTCGCAATTCCAAATTCAGAGCAACATCCCCGTTTAGGATTAACTGTGGCCAAACGTTTTGTTAAACGTGCAAACCAACGTAATCGCATTAAACGTGTGATAAGAGATAGTTTTCGTTTACATCAACACGACATCCCAGATATCGATATCGTTGTATTAGTCAGAAATGGCGTGATGGAAATGGAAAATGCAGAAATACAAAAATTAATAGAAAAGCTATGGCACAAACTCAGTCGCCGTTACAATGGCTAGCAACTACGTTTATACGTGGTTACCAAATTTTTATCAGCCCTTTATTGGGACCGCGTTGTCGGTTCAATCCAACCTGTTCTTATTATGCTATAGAAGCAATAAAAACACATGGAACAGTGAAAGGTAGTTGGTTTGCAATGAAACGCATATTAAAATGTCACCCTTTACATCCCGGCGGTAGTGATCCCGTCCCCCCTAAAAATGACAGGTGTAATAAATAGGCTATGGAATCTCAACGCAATATATTGCTAATCGGTCTGCTTTTTGTCAGCTATTTAATGTGGACACAGTGGCAAACAGATAAAGCACCAAAACCGGCAACAGCTCAAACTGTTACCCAAACTAACGCCTCATCACAGCACAGTGCTGATGTTCCAGAAGCAGATATCTCAGGGACACCAGTAGAATTACCTGCAACGACAAACCTTATTAGCGTCAACACTGACCAGCTTGATATTAAAATCAGCCCAGTTGGTGGTGACATTGTTTATGCTGCATTAGTAGAACATAAACGCGAAATCGACAGTAACGACCCCTTTGTTATTTTAGATCAGCAAAATGAGTTCACTTATATTGCTCAAAGTGGACTTATTGGGCGTGATGGTATTGATAGCAGCGCTAAAGGCCGTGCAACATATAGTGTTCAGGCTAGCTCATATTCTCTAGCTGATGGTAAAGACACATTAACAGTGCCATTTACATACACAGCAGATAACGGTGTCACCTACGTAAAAACCTTTACGTTTACCCGTGGTCAATATGACATCAAAGTTGATTACAGCATCAACAACATTTCAGCTGCACCATTACAAGTGCAAATGTATGGTCAAATTAAGCAAACGATTAAAGAATCAGAAAGTAGCATGATGATGCCAACCTACCGTGGTGGCGCTTTCTCGACTCAAGATACTCGTTATGAAAAATATAACTTTGACGATATGGCAGACAAGAACCTAGCTAAAGTTACACTCGGTGGTTGGGCAGCAATGCTACAACATTACTTTGTGTCAGCTTGGGTTCCACCAGCAACAGATTCAAATACTATTTTCACAAGCTTAAGTGCTGGTGGATTAGCTAACATTGGTTTCCGTGGCGCGGTATATGATATTGCACCTGGCGCAACACAAAATATTAGCTCACAGTTTTATGTCGGTCCTAAAAACCAAAAAGCGCTTTCAGCGATTTCTGAAACCTTAAACTTAGTTGTTGATTACGGTTTCTTATGGTGGTTAGCCATTCCAATCCATTGGTTATTGATGTTCTATCAATCATTTGTGGGTAACTGGGGTGTAGCAATCATTTTGATAACACTGACAGTGCGTGGTGGTTTATACCCACTAACGAAAAAGCAATATACCTCGATGGCCAAAATGCGTAATCTTCAGCCTAAATTGACTGAGATGAAAGAACGCTTTGGTGATGACCGTCAGAAAATGGGTCAAGCCATGATGGAGTTGTATAAGAAAGAGAAAGTAAACCCTATGGGCGGTTGCTTACCTATTCTGTTACAGATGCCGATCTTCATCGCACTTTACTGGGTATTACTTGAAAGTTATGAATTACGCCATGCGCCATTCATGCTTTGGATTACCGACTTATCAGTACAAGATCCATACTATGTATTGCCATTGTTAATGGGCTTATCAATGTTCTTGATGCAGAAAATGCAGCCTGTAGCGCCAACAATGGATCCAATGCAAGTGAAAATGATGCAGTGGATGCCGGTTATCTTTACCGTGTTCTTCTTATGGTTCCCAGCAGGTCTAGTACTTTACTGGTTAGTGGGTAACTTAGTTGCCATCACTCAACAGAAGATTATTTATGCTGGTCTTGAGAAAAATGGCATAAAATAGCCTAAGCTCAATCTTGTATAACTGATTAAAAAGGCGGCTGATTAGCCGCCTTTTCCTTTATCAATTTTATAGGTACTACCGTGACAACAGACACTATTGTGGCGCAAGCCACCGCACCTGGACGAGGTGGCGTAGGTATCATTCGTGTATCAGGCGACTTAGCCACTAATGTCGCAACGGCGATTATTGGCCATGTTCCAAAAACCCGTTATGCAGAATATTGTGACTTTAACAATGCCGACGGTCAGGTTATTGACCAAGGTATTGCACTTTTCTTTAAAGGTCCCAATTCATTTACTGGCGAAGATGTCCTTGAACTGCAAGGCCATGGCGGCCAAATTGTGCTGGATATGTTGATTAAACGCGTCATGGAAATTGACGGCATACGTATAGCCAGGCCTGGTGAATTCAGCGAACAAGCCTTTATGAATGATAAGCTCGACTTAACTCAGGCAGAAGCGATTGCTGACTTAATCGATGCCACCAGTGAGCAAGCTGCCAAAAGTGCATTGCTATCACTCCAAGGTGAGTTCTCAAAAGAAGTTCACGAGCTTGTCGACCAAGTGACCAACTTACGTTTGTATGTCGAAGCTGCGATTGATTTTCCAGATGAAGAAGTCGATTTTTTATCTGATGGTAAAATTGCCAATGCCTTATATAAAATCATCGATAAATTAGACACAGTGCAAGACAGTGCCAAGCAAGGCTCCATTATCCGCGAAGGCATGAAGGTAGTGATTGCCGGCCGTCCTAATGCCGGTAAATCAAGCTTACTCAATGCATTAGCCGGTAAAGAGTCGGCAATTGTCACTGAAATTGCAGGCACAACTCGTGACGTACTACGTGAACACATCCACTTAGACGGCATGCCACTGCACATCATAGATACTGCGGGGTTAAGAGACACACTCGACACAGTTGAACAAATTGGCATTGAGCGCGCATGGGCCGAAATAGCCACTGCAGATAGAGTTTTGTTTATGGTTGATGGCACGACAACTGAGGCTATCGATCCTCGCGAGATTTGGCCAGACTTTATCGACCGCCTACCATCAAAACTCGGCGTAACGGTTATTCGTAATAAAGCTGACATAACTGGTGAAACGTTAAATAATACTGAAGAACAAGGTTACAGCGTTTACCGCATCTCAGCTAAGACAGGCTTAGGTGTTGAAGAATTAAAACAACATCTTAAATCATTAATGGGCTACCAAAGTAACTTAGAAGGCGGCTTTATTGCACGTCGTCGCCATTTGGAAGCACTCGATCTTGCCGCCAGTCACTTGCAGTTAGGTAAAGAGCAGCTTGAAGTGTATTTAGCCGGAGAGTTACTGGCTGAAGAACTGCGTATGTGCCAAATGGCATTATCTGAAATCACCGGTAAATTTACCTCAGACGATTTGCTCGGTAAGATTTTTGGCTCATTTTGTATCGGAAAATAACCAAGCTATGATCCCCACACTCGCAAATCAGGTTGTGATACTCGATTTTGAAACCACAGGATTATCACCCGATAATGGCGACCGAGCCATTGAAATTGGTGCGGTAAAACTGGTTAATGGTCAAATAGTCGATACCTTTCAGGAACTGATTAACCCTGGTCGGCGAGTGAATAGCTTTATTGAGCAGTACACTGGCATCAGTAATGAAATGCTGAAACATGCCCCAGCGTCTAAACAAGTCATGGGGCAGTTTGCCAAATTTATTGCTGGCTTTAATCTGGTGGCACACAATGCCAGCTTTGATAAAAAGTTTCTCGATGCTGAATTTAGCCATAATAAACTGCATTACACTGGTCAGTTTGCTTGCTCGTTATTATTGTCTCGACGTATTAGCCAAGATGCCCCGAATCATAAGCTTGGCACATTAGTCGATCATCACCAGTTACCTAACGATGGTGTGTTTCACCGCGCTTTAGCCGATGCCACCATGACCAGCCATTTATGGTTATATCAAATTGATGTGTTACAGCAGCAACTGCCCAAGCAAGCTATTACTATTGATATCATCAATAAAATATCCAGCCTTCCAAAAGCGCAAATTGCGCGTTATCTGCGAACCATGAGTTAAATCTCAGCCTAAAAAAATAAGCTTGGGAACCTAATAGACTACAACCAAACAGGGTTAATTAAAGCTGTTGCGATAACTTATCAACCAGCAATCTCACTTTAGGTGATAAATGGCGATTATGTGGATACAAAGCCCAAATACCTTCTTTAGGTTGTTGAAAAGATGCAAGTAATACCACTAACTCCCCTTCAGCAATAGCATCATTGACGTAATATCCCGGTAACTGCACAATCCCCAAACCACAAATAGCCGCATTTAATAAACTCAAACCACTACTACAGGCCAAAGATCCATGCACTTTTACCGTCTTGGGTTTACCTTGCTCAACAAAATGCCAATGAGACTGACTGCCAATTAAACAATTGTGCTGGCTCAACTCTGATAACGCATAAGGCGTACCGTATTTAGCGATATAACTCGGAGCTGCGCACACATATTGGCTGCGACTTGTCAGTCGCTTTGCCATCATGGTTGAATTAGTTAACCGCCCTAACCTAATAGCCAAATCATACCCACCATCCACCAAGTCAAGTTGCTGATTAGTCAGCTCGCAAATCACTTCAATGTCGGGATATTGTTGCATAAAATCAATGACTATCGGCATGATAAACTTTTCACCGTAAGTTACTGGTGCGGTAATTCTAATAAGTCCCTGTGGCTTATCTTTTAAGCTGGAAATAGCACGCTCAGCCTCATCAAGGCTGTTTAATACTTGGCGGCAATGCTGATAGTAAACTGTACCTTCTTCGGTTAACGATACTTTACGAGTGGTGCGATAAAATAATTTGGTGTTTAAACGATTTTCAAGCTGACTGATTTGTCGACTCACTTGCGCAGTAGAAATACTTAAACGCTTACCCGCCACGGTAAAACTGTCAGTTTCAGCCACAGCCACAAACTCAAAAATCCCTTCCCACTTCATCATTATTACATTCTCGTAAAAGTCATTTACAAAATAAGCTAATTATCATTGTATGATAAACAAATACAATAGCTAAATACACTACACTGTAGTAATACCTCTTAACCATGTTGACCATGGTCGTTAATGTTAAGGAAATCATTTATGTCAGCACAATTTATAAAATCAAAAGCCGCTATTGCTTGGGGACCAGGCCAGCCACTATCGGTAGAAGAAGTCGACGTAATGTACCCAAAAGCGGGTGAAGTGATGGTACGTATTGTGGCATCAGGTGTCTGTCATACCGATGCTTTCACGCTTTCAGGTGATGATCCTGAAGGGGTATTCCCAGCTATTCTTGGTCATGAAGGCGGCGGTATTGTTCACATGGTCGGTGAAGGCGTGACTAGCGTACAAGTTGGCGATCATGTTATTCCGTTATACACAGCAGAATGTGGAAAATGTAAATTCTGTACCTCAGGTAAAACCAACCTCTGTAGTGCCGTTCGCGCTACCCAAGGTAAAGGACTTATGCCTGATGGCACCACACGTTTCTTTAAAGATGGCGAGCCAATCTTCCATTATATGGGCTGCTCAACTTTCTCGGAATACACAGTATTACCAGAAATATCATTAGCTAAAGTTAACCCAAGTGCGCCACTTGAAGAAGTCTGTTTACTGGGTTGTGGTGTCACCACAGGCATTGGTGCGGTACTTAAAACAGCTAAAGTGCAACCAGGCGATACGGTTGCTATTTTTGGTTTAGGTGGCATTGGTTTATCGGCCATTATTGGCGCGACTATGGCAGGAGCTAGCCGTATTATTGGTATTGATTTAAACGAATCAAAATTTGAATTGGCTAAAAAACTTGGCGCGACTGACTGTATTAATCCTAAGGATTTTGATAAACCAATCCAAGATGTGATTGTTGAAATGACCGACGGTGGTGTCGATTTCTCATTTGAATGTATTGGTAACGTCAATGTAATGCGCAGTGCATTAGAGTGCTGCCATAAAGGCTGGGGCGAGTCGGTGATTATTGGTGTTGCTGGTGCCGGCCAAGAAATATCAACCCGTCCATTCCAGTTAGTCACTGGTCGTGTATGGCGTGGCAGTGCATTTGGTGGCGTTAAAGGACGCAGTGAGTTACCTGGTATTGTTGAACAATACTTAGCGGGTGAGTTTAAGTTAGATCAATTTATTACTCACACCATGGGCCTTGAAGGTATTAACGAAGCATTTGATTTAATGCACAAAGGCGAAAGTATTCGAAGTGTGATTCACTTTGCTAAGTAATATTTAATTGCTCATCACAGGCGCAGTTAAGGGTAAAGTCACTTAACTGCGTTCTGATAAATAAGGACACATAATGACCATTGAAAGTATCAGCAGTACCAAAGCATTTGGTGGTTGGCATAAACAATATAGTCATCATTCAAGCACGCTTAATTGTGCAATGCGGTTTGCCATTTACTTGCCGCCCCAAGCAGAAAGCCAACCAGTACCTGTTTTATATTGGTTGTCAGGACTCACTTGTACTGATGAAAATTTTATGCAAAAAGCAGGTGCACAACGTATAGCAGCTGAATTAGGTATGGCGATAGTCGCGCCCGATACTAGCCCTAGAGGAGAAGGCGTCGCAGATGATCCCGACGGCGCTTATGACTTTGGTTTAGGTGCAGGCTTTTATCTTAATGCTACCAAACCGCCATTTAGTCAGCATTATCAAATGTATGATTACGTGGTTAACGAACTGCCGGCATTGATTGAAGCTCATTTTCCGGTAACAGAACAACGTAGTATAAGCGGCCATTCCATGGGTGGACATGGTGCCTTAACCATCGCACTTAAAAATCCGCACAGATATAATAGCTTGTCAGCATTTAGCCCAATTTGTCATCCAATGGACTGTCCTTGGGGTATAAAAGCATTTCGCGGCTACTTAGGTGATGATCAGCAACAATGGCAGCAATACGACAGCTGTGAGTTGATGGCTAAAAGCCAGCAATTTGTGCCTGCGCTGGTGGACCAAGGCAGTAAGGACAACTTTTTAGACGAACAACTAAAACCGCAAATCTTAGTGCAAGCCGCTAAAAACAAAGGCTACCCGCTAGAACTAAGAATGCAGCCAGGCTATGACCACAGCTATTATTTTATCGCGACCTTTATTGAAGACCATCTGCGTTTTCATGCAAAGCACTTAGCCCTTTTATAGACAGCTACTGTCATTAAAATAAAAACGAGCCCTTCAGGCTCGTTTTTTATCTCTATGAATACCCTAATGACTTTTTTCTAAGCGAGAAAAATAATCTTTTGCTGCAGCCCTAACCTTAGGCGCCAGCAATAAAGCAGACGTCATAGTCGGTATTGCCATTAACGCGTAAGCGGCATCAATAATGTTAACAATTTCTTGCAAGCTAGCCGTTGCGGCAAACAAAATGGCTAATAAATAAAAGTATTGGTAAAAACGGATACGTTTACGCCCAAATAGAAACGCAAAACACTGACCACCATAAAATGCTTGGGTAAATATGGTACTAATGCTGAAAAATATCACACATAAAATAAGTAAATACGGCCCAACACCAGGCATAGTAATTTCAAAAGCTTGCGCCGATAAATTAACCCCTTCAGCTTCAGTACCTTGCCACACACCCGAGATTAAAATAATCATAGCAGTGGCAGTACAAACCAATAGAGTATCAATAGCAGGGCCTAACATGGCCACTAAGCCTTCTTTAACTGGTTCATTGGTTTTGGCACTACCATGAGCCATAACCTCAGTGCCTATCCCAGCCTCGTTTGAGAATGCAGCACGACGAATACCAATTAGCATAGTCCCTAAAATACCGCCACCTACTGAATTTAATGAAAAAGCCTCGGAGAAAATAAGACTAAAATATCCCGGTATTTGCTCAATATTTGTCACTATTACATACGCAGCGCAGCTCATGTAAATTAAGATCATTAATGGCACAACTTTAGATGCTACTGTCGCGATCCGCTTAATACCGCCTAAAATCACGCTGGCAACAATCACCATCACCACAATACCTAAGCTTAAATCGAGCCAAAAAGTGGATTGATCGGCAGGAAAATGACCTGGTTTAACAAATACCCATTCACGAATGATCTGCACTAATTGATTAGAATTGAATAAAGGAAAGTTACCAATTAAACCAACAACGCAGAAAAACACGGCTAAAAAATGCCATTTTTTACTCAATCCTTGGGTAATGATGTACATAGGACCACCCTGCACATCACCATTCTCATCTTTACCGCGGTACATAATGGCTAAGGTACAGGTAAAAAACTTGGTTGCCATACCAACAATAGCGCTAATCCACATCCAAAAAATAGCCCCTGGGCCACCCACCATAATGGCAACAGCGACACTACCAATATTGCCCATTCCCACGGTACCAGCCATGGCACTGGATAACGCCCCAGCATGACTAATATGACCTTCGGCGCCATCATCAGGATACTTGCCCCTAACGACATTAATCGCGTGACCTATATAGCGAAAAGGCACAAATCGAGAGTAAATAAGGAAGAATAACCCGCCGCCGACGAGTAAAATAAGCATGTGTGGACCCCATGCAAGGTCGGCAAATTGTTTAGTTATTTCAGCAATATTCATTAAAACCTGTTGTTATATTGTTAAATAGAGCTTAAGAAAATACTGATATTACCCACACAGCGCAATGAAAAATAAGCGTAAAATAGATGAATAAATTTAATCATTGGAAATCAACATGACAAAAATAGCATTATTAGTAGGCACAACATTAGGCGGTTCAGAATATGTTGCCGATGAAATGGCAGCTCAACTAACTCAGTTAGATCATCAAACAGAGGTATTTATAGAGCCAAATTTGGATGAATTAGCTGATTTTTCACTGTGGATCATTGTCTGTTCTACTCATGGAGCTGGCGATCTACCCGATAATATCGTGCCTTTTTATCAACAATTAATGATCGAAAAGCCCGATCTTAGTCATATTAAGTTCGCATTGTGTGCAATTGGCGACTCAAGCTATGATACTTTTTGCCAAGGACCTGAGAAAATCATCGCACAACTTTTACAGCATGGATCAAATGCTATTGTGGATAAGCTCCAAATCGATGTACAACACGATCCTATCCCTGAAGAACCTGCTCTAGCGTGGTTGTTACAATGGCAGCATCTTATCTAAACACCAATAACCCCGAGCTTATCTTGCATAAATCATGATCAATCCACAGATTAGATCACACTTACCCACAATATAACCTTTATAAGTATAACTTTGTGGATAAGCTATTATTTTTAGCGATCATAACTCTGTACTATTCACACTCCGATCCGCTCAATGATCACCCTTGTGGATAAGTAGCCGATCTATCCCCATGTTATCTTGAGTTTGATCGCGATCAGATCACAGGTTAGTTTTTACTTTACTATATGATTTTAATAAGGAATAAAAGTTATCAACAGAAAAGTCCGATCCTAATAATAAACATAATAAAAAGATCTATATAAAGATCTTAAGATCTATTAAGCAAACCGCATATTGATCAATCAATGAAAAATGATCGTTCACGTTAAGACAAGCAAGTGCTAAAATGATCCAATCGAAAAAAGATTAAATTCGAATTCAACTTTCTTAGCTATCAAAGGTCAGATAATGCATTTTCATGAACGGTTTGATGTAATTGTTGTAGGTGGTGGTCATGCCGGAACTGAAGCCGCACTTGCTGCTGCAAGAATGGGCTCAAAAACATTATTGTTAACCCACAACATCGACACACTTGGGCAAATGTCTTGCAACCCTGCTATCGGCGGAATAGGTAAAGGCCATTTAGTTAAAGAAATTGATGCTTTGGGCGGTGCTATGGCAACAGCTACTGACTTTGCAGGCATTCAATTTAGAACATTAAATTCAAGCAAAGGCCCAGCCGTTCGTGCAACACGAGCCCAAGCAGACAGAGCTTTATATCGCCAAAAGATCCAAAGTATTTTACAGAACCAAGTTAACTTACGTATTTTTCAACAAGCTGTAGACGATTTAGTTGTTGAAAATAATAAAGTTGTTGGTGTAGTGACTCAAATGGGACTAGCATTTGAAGCGCCAGCGATCGTATTAACGACAGGCACATTTTTAAGCGGCAAAATTCATATTGGAATGCAAAATTACAGTGGTGGTAGAGCGGGTGATCCTCCAGCCATTGCGTTAGCAAATCGATTACGTGAATTAAATATACGTGTTGGTCGCTTAAAAACCGGTACACCACCACGTATCGATGCCAATAGCATAGATTTTTCACAAATGACCGAACAAAAGGGTGATACACCATTACCAGTTATGTCATTTATTGGTGATGTCAGCCAACATCCAAGACAAATTTCATGTTTTATTACTCATACCAATGAGAAAACCCACGATATTATTCGTGGTGGATTAGATCGCAGCCCTATGTATTCTGGCGTGATTGAAGGGATCGGGCCCCGTTACTGTCCATCGATTGAAGATAAAATTCATCGTTTTGCAGATAAATCGTCACATCAGATCTTTATTGAGCCTGAAGGGTTAAGCACTAATGAGATCTATCCAAACGGTATCTCTACCAGTTTGCCATTTGACGTACAGTTAAATTTAGTTCGATCAATTAAAGGTATGGAAAACGCTGAAATTATGCGCCCAGGCTATGCGATTGAATATGACTATTTTGATCCTCGCGATCTTAAAAACTCATTAGAAACTAAGGCTATTGAAGGACTTTATTTCGCAGGTCAGATTAATGGCACCACAGGCTATGAAGAAGCAGGTGCTCAAGGCTTACTTGCAGGTATGAACGCATCATTACAAGTTCAAGGCAAAGAAGCGTGGTGCCCTCGTCGTGATCAAGCTTATCTTGGCGTACTAGTAGATGATTTATCTACTTTAGGCACTAAAGAACCGTATCGCATGTTCACCAGCCGCGCAGAATATCGTTTGTTACTTCGTGAAGATAATGCTGATTTACGCTTAACAGAAAAAGGCCGTGAACTTGGATTAGTTGATGATAATCGCTGGGCATCATTTGTTACCAAGAGAGAATCAATTGAATTAGAACTTCAGCGTTTACGCGGCCAATGGGTTCACCCTAACTCACCTTTGCTTGAAGTACTTAATCCACAATTAAATACGCCTATTTCACGTGAAGCATCATTTGAAGACCTACTTCGTCGTCCGGAAATGGATTATACCAAATTGATGTCTCTGGAAGGTTTTGGACCTGGACTAGAAGATCCTCAAGCAGCTGAGCAAGTACAAATTCAGGTAAAATATTCGGGTTATATTCAGCGTCAACAAGATGAAATTGATAAAGCTATTCGTCATGAAAGCTCACTATTACCACTTGATCTAGATTATCAAGAGGTCCCTGGTTTATCTAATGAAGTGATCGCAAAATTGAATAACCATAAACCCGATACTGTCGGACAAGCATCACGGATCTCAGGGATCACTCCAGCAGCAATCTCAATTTTGCTAGTTCATTTGAAAAAAAGAGGTTTATTGCGAAAAATAGCCTAAAACAGATCATTTTTTCAAATCAATAACACAAGGGAAGCCATAAGGCTTCCCTTAGTGCTTTTACGGCTTCATAATAACTGCCGTCTTTATAACGTAACTTACGAGGCTTTCTGTGTTATCTGCCCAACTTAAATCCTATTTAGCTGAAATGAGTATGTCGGCCACTGAATTACAACAAAAACAATTAATAGGTTTTGTTGAAATGCTTAATAAATGGAATAAGGCTTATAACCTCACCTCCGTTCGCGATCCTAAGCAAATGTTAATCCGCCATGTTATGGACAGTTTAACCGTTTCTCCTTATCTTGAAGGGCAGCGTTTTATCGATGTGGGAACCGGTCCTGGTTTACCAGGGATCCCATTAGCCATTATGAATCCAGATAAGCAGTTTGTATTACTCGATAGTTTAGGTAAACGGATCCGTTTTCAGAAGCAGGTTCAGTTCGAATTAAAAATTAATAACATCACTTCAATAGAAAGTCGTGTTGAAGCTTATAATCCTGATATTAAATTTGACGGAGTATTAAGCAGAGCATTTGCATCTATTCAAGATATGCTCAGTTGGTGTCACCATTTACCAACTGAAAAAGGCACTTTTTATGCACTAAAAGGCCAGTTAAATCAGCAAGAATTAGACGACATGCCAACAGGATTTTCGTTGGTAGAAACCATAATATTGCATGTACCGAAGTTAGATGAACAGCGACATTTATTAAAAATTGCTAAGCAATAAATCGCATTTCTTTCGCTAATAAAGCTAACCGGACATCAATAATTAAAGACAGGATGACATTGTGGGTAAAATCATTGCAGTAGCCAACCAAAAAGGTGGCGTTGGAAAAACAACAACTTGCGTTAATTTAGCCGCATCACTTGCCGCCACAAAGCGTAGAGTGTTGTTGATCGATTTGGATCCGCAAGGTAATGCGACTATGGGCAGTGGTATCGATAAGTATGAAGTCGATAACACAGCTTATGAATTATTAGTCGAAGAAAAACCCTTTGCTGAGATTGTGATTAAAAATACCGTTGGAAAATATGATTTGATCGCAAGTAATGGTGATGTTACTGCGGCAGAAATTAAATTGATGGAATTTTATGCTCGTGAAATCCGTTTACGTAATGCATTAGCGCCAATCAAAGATGATTACGATTATATTTTCATCGACTGCCCGCCATCACTCAATATGCTTACAGTGAATGCTATGTCTGCTGCAGATTCAGTACTTGTGCCAATGCAATGCGAATATTATGCCCTAGAAGGTTTAACGGCATTGATTGATACCATTACTAAGCTAGGCGCCATGGTCAACCCAACCCTGAGCATAGAAGGTATTTTACGCACTATGTATGATCCGCGTAATCGTTTATCTAATGATGTATCTGATCAACTCAAACAACATTTTGGCGAAAAAGTATATCGTACCGTCATACCGCGAAATGTTCGTTTAGCCGAAGCCCCAAGTTTTGGTGCACCTGCCATGTATTACGACAAATCGAGTGCTGGCGCTAAAGCTTATTTAGCCCTAGCGGGTGAAATTATCCGTCGTGCAGAACAGCAAACTCAACCAAAACAAGCGTAGGATATAAAAATGACTTTAAAAAAGCGCGGTTTAGGTAAAGGCTTGGATGCCTTATTAAGCCACAGTAATGCCGCTAGTCGTAAAAGTGATCAGGCTGAAGAACAGCAATCTACTCCGCTAAGTGACTTACTCCACCTCGATCTTGACTTATTACAACCCGGTAAATATCAACCTCGTAAAGATATGTCGCCAGAAGCATTAGAAGAACTGGCTGAGTCTATTCGTGCTCAAGGGGTGATACAGCCGATAGTGATCCGTAAAATTTCTGAAACTCATTATGAAATTATTGCCGGTGAACGCCGTTGGCGTGCTGCTCAATTAGCTAAATTAAATAAAGTCCCGTGTATTGTTAAGCAAGTGGCTGATGATGCCGCGGTCGCTATCGCGTTAATTGAAAATATTCAGCGTGAAGACTTAAATGCAATGGAAGAAGCGATTGCATTACAACGATTACTTGAAGAATTTGAATTAACTCATCAACAAGTTGCTGATGCTGTAGGTAAATCTCGTGTAAGTGTGTCTAATTTATTACGTTTAAATAGCCTTAATGAGCCTGTTAAACGTTTGTTAGAGAATGGTGATATCGACATGGGCCATGCGCGTGCTTTATTGGCATTAGAGGGTGATGAACAGACAAATTTAGCTCGATTAGTGGCTTCTAAAGAAATGACTGTTCGAGAAACTGAACGATTAGTGAATAAAGCCTTAAATCCGACTAAAGACGCCGAAACACCAGCTAAAGATCATGATGTTAGCCGCTTAGAACAAGAGTTAATTGAAAGACTCGGTGCCAAGGTTGCCATCAATCATGGCAGTAAAGGTAAAGGCAAAATTGTAATAAATTACCAGAATCTTGCTGAATTAGACGGAATTTTAAATAAAATTCGATGATTTGTGAATCAAACCAATTTCATTAGTAAGTTTGTGACAGAGCTCTAATTTTTGTTTTCGATAATTTAGCGCCGAATAGTGTGCAAAATCGTCGTTTTACTATCATCAAAGTTGCAAACAAAGCGCGAAAAGGTATACTTTGCAGGCTTTTTGAATCTTAAGGCTAGTTTAATATTTTAAATTTAACATTAGGACCGCGAAAAGCAATAATGCGGAGATATGAAGTTGGGTAATGTTTTAGCGCGTCGTGGCAGGTTAGCAGCCTATAAATTAGTGCTGGTACAAGCTATCGTCGCGAGTATTATTTCAACACTATTTTTCGTTATGTGGGGAGCACAGTATGGCCTATCTGCACTTGCAGGTGGTGTAATTGCTGTACTTCCTAATTTTGTATTCGCAACCCTAGCTTTCTCACATAGTGGAGCAAGCTCTGCAGCAAAAGTGATTAAAAGCTTTTACTGGGGGGAAGCGGTAAAGATGCTGTTGACCATTGGATTATTTTCGTTAGTGTTTATCAATATGAAAGTCGGTTTTATGCCGCTTTTTACCTGTTACTCATTAGCGTTAGTTGTACATTGGGTAGCACCTTTATATTTCAAGCAAAGTTAAGTGGGATGAATCATGGCTGCAACTGGTGAAGCGTTAACACCGCAGGGCTATATCCAACATCACCTTACCAATTTAAGTGTTGGTGAAGGGTTTTGGACTTGGCACATTGATTCGTTGCTCTTTTCGGTTGGGCTTGGGATGTTGTTCTTATGGCTGTTTTACCGTGCCGGCAAAAATGCGACAACAGGCGTTCCTGGCAAATTTCAATGTTTTGTTGAGATGATTGTTGAGTTCGTAGATAGCAGCGTGAAAGAAACTTTTCACGGCCGCAATCCTGTTATTGCACCTTTAGCTCTGACAATTTTCGTCTGGATTTTCATGATGAACTTCATGGATATGATCCCAGTCGATTGGTTACCTGCATTAGCTTCGTTAGCTGGTGTGCCATACCTAAAAGTTGTTCCGACTACTGACGTTAACATTACCTTCAGCTTAGCTCTTGGTGTGTTTGTGCTGATTATTTATTACAGCATTAAAGTCAAAGGTGTTTCAGGTTTTGTTAAAGAACTAACATTTCAGCCTTTTAACCATTGGGCAATGATACCCGTCAACTTATTATTAGAAACAGTGACTCTAGTTGCGAAGCCGATTTCATTGGCTCTACGACTATTTGGTAACTTGTACGCTGGTGAGTTGATATTTATCCTTATTGCATTGATGTACGGTTCTAACGTGGCGTTATCTGCTCTAGGTGTAGGATTACAACTAGGTTGGTTAATTTTCCATATTTTAGTTATTACTTTACAAGCATTTATTTTCATGATGTTGACTATTGTTTATTTAAGCATGGCACATGAAGATCATTAAGGGTAACCGAAAAATTTTTTGACCTAAATCATTAATAACAACGATTTAGAATATTGGAGATAGATATGGAAACTGTATTAGGAATGACGGCTATTGCTGTTGCTCTACTTATTGGTATGGGTGCATTAGGAACAGCTATCGGTTTCGGCCTTTTAGGTGGAAAGTTTTTAGAAGGTGCAGCTCGTCAGCCAGAAATGGCGCCTATGTTACAAGTTAAAATGTTCATCGTAGCGGGTCTTCTAGATGCCGTAACTATGATTGGTGTAGGTATTGCGCTATTTATGCTATTTACTAACCCATTGGGTGCAATGCTTTAACTAACGCTTCTGTCTTTAATCTAACTAGGAGGCTGTTGTGAATTTCAACGCTACCCTATTCGGTCAGACGGTTGCCTTTATTCTCTTCGTGTGGTTTTGCATGAAGTTTGTATGGCCTCCGTTGATGAATGCCATCGAAGAACGCCAGAAGAAAATTGCTGATGGTCTGGCGGATGCCGGCCGTGCAGCAAAAGATCTAGAGTTAGCACAAATTAAAGCTACTGAGCAACTAAAAGAAGCAAAAGTAACTGCCAACGAAATTATTGAGCAAGCTAATAAGCGTAAGGCTCAAATCGTTGATGAAGCTAAAGTTGAAGCACAAACTGAGCGAGCTAAAATTATCGCCCAGGGTCAAGCAGAAATTGAAAACGAACGTAATCGCGTGAAAGACGACCTGCGTAAGCAAGTTGCTTCTCTAGCCATCATTGGTGCAGAGAAAATTCTTGAACGTACGATTGATCCAGAAGCCCACAGTGACATTGTTAATAAACTTGTTGCTGAAATTTGATTAAGGGAGTTGAGTTATGGCTGAATTAAGCACCATCGCTCGCCCTTACGCAAAGGCAGCTTTTGATTTTGCTGTTGAGCATAAAGCAGTAGATAGTTGGACAGAAATGTTAACTTTCGCTTCATTGGTGAGTGAAAACGAATCAATCAAGCCACTGCTAAATGGTACTCTCGCGAGTACAGAACTAGCTTCACTGTTTATTAAAGTATGCGGTGAGCAAGTCAATGAGCAAGGTCAAAACCTGATAAAGGTAATGGCTGAAAACGGTCGTTTAGGGATACTGTCAACAGTATCGCTACTTTTTGCTGAATACCGTAATGAGTGGGCAAAAGAAGTTGAGGCCGATGTGGTTTCTGCTACTGAGCTAAGCTCTGAGCAACAGCAGCAAATTAGTGTTTCTTTAGAGAAACGTCTCGCACGCAAAGTTAAGCTGAATTGCAGCATCGACGCATCGCTTATTGGCGGTGTAATTATTAAATCAGGCGACCTAGTCATTGATGGCTCGGTAAGCGGTAAGTTATCGCGTTTGTCTGAAAAGCTGCAGTCGTAATTGGGAGTTTGAGCATGCAACTGAATTCCACTGAAATCAGCGATCTGATTAAGCAGCGGATCGAGCAGTTCGACGTCGTTAGTGAAGCTCGCAACGAAGGTACTATCGTTGCAGTAAGTGACGGCATCATTCGCATTAACGGCCTAGCCGATGTAATGCAAGGTGAAATGATCGAACTGCCTGGTGGCTGTTTTGCAATCGCGTTGAACTTAGAACGTGATTCTGTCGGCGCCGTAGTGATGGGACCTTATGCTAATTTAGCAGAAGGTGATAAAGTTAGAACCACTGGTCGTATTCTTGAAGTACCGGTGGGTCGTGGTCTACTTGGCCGCGTTGTTAACACTCTAGGTGAGCCTATTGATGGAAAAGGACCTATCGACAACGATGGTTTCTCTCCTGTTGAAGTAATTGCCCCTGGTGTTATTGAACGTAAGTCAGTATCACAACCAATCCAAACTGGTTATAAAGCCGTTGATGCCATGATCCCTATTGGTCGTGGTCAACGTGAATTGATTATTGGTGACCGTCAGACTGGTAAAACAGCGATGGCTATTGATGCAATTATCAACCAGAAAGAATCAGGCATTAAGTGTGTCTATGTTGCTATTGGTCAGAAAGCTTCTACCATCGCAAACGTAGTACGCAAGCTTGAAGAACATGGTGCATTAGCTAACACTATCGTTGTTGTTGCATCAGCTTCTGAAGCTGCAGCACTGCAATATTTAGCGCCATATTCTGGTTGTTCTATGGGTGAATACTTCCGTGACCGCGGTGAAGATTCTTTAATCGTATATGATGATTTGTCTAAGCAAGCAGTTGCTTATCGTCAAATTTCTCTACTATTGAAGCGTCCACCAGGACGTGAAGCATACCCAGGTGACGTATTCTATCTACACTCTCGTTTATTAGAGCGTGCTTCACGCGTAAACGTAAATTATGTAGAAAAGTTCACTAACGGTGCAGTAACAGGTCAAACCGGTTCGTTAACCGCGTTACCTATTATTGAAACCCAAGCTGGTGATGTGTCAGCGTTCGTACCGACCAACGTAATTTCTATTACCGATGGTCAGATCTTCCTTGAGACTGACTTGTTTAACTCGGGACTTCGTCCTGCAGTTAACCCAGGTATTTCTGTTTCTCGTGTTGGTGGTGCCGCGCAGACTAAGATCATCAAGAAACTGTCAGGCGGTATTCGTACAGCACTTGCACAGTATCGAGAGCTTGCTGCGTTCTCACAGTTTGCATCTGATTTAGATGATGCAACACGTGCTCAACTTGAGCATGGTGAGCGAGTAACCGAACTAATGAAGCAAAAGCAATATGCTCCTATGAGCGTTGCTGCCCAGTCTGTGTCTATTTTCGCAGCTGAAAAAGGCTACCTTAAAGGTGTTGCTTTAAATGAAATCGGTCGCTTCGAAGCCTCTCTGCTTTCATACATGAACAGTCAACATGCTGACCTAATGAACACCATCAATGCTACTGGCGATTATAACGCTGATATCGAAGGTGAGTTAAAGGCAGGCATGGACAAGTTCATTGAAACCCAAACCTGGTAATAATGAACACGGGGTGTCATTAGGCACCTCAGGTCCCAGATTGGAGAGTAGAGATGGCCAGCGCTAAAGAGATTAAAACCAAGATCGCGAGTGTTAAAAATACTCAGAAGATCACTTCCGCTATGGAAATGGTTGCCGCCAGCAAAATGCGCAGAGCGCAAGAACGCATGGCAGCGAGCCGTCCATATGCAGAAAATATGCGTAAGGTGATCGGTCACGTAGCGCAAGGTACTCTCGAGTATAAACACCCCTATTTAGAGGTGAGAGATGCCAAGCGGGTTGGTTACATTGTTGTAGCAACCGACCGTGGCCTTTGTGGTGGTTTGAACGCTAACCTATTTAAAAAGGTTGTGTCAGACGTTAAAAAGTGGAAAGAACAAGGTGCAAATGTTGAGTTTTGCCCAATTGGTGCCCGTTCTGTTCAGTTTTTTAAAAGCTTTGGTGGTGAAATATCCGCCCATGCATCAGGTTTAGGCGACTCGCCAAAACTTGCTGATTTGATTGGCACAGTTCGTGTCATGTTAAAAGCTTACAACGAAGGTAAACTGGATCGTCTGTTCATAGTATTTAACAAATTTGTGAATACCATGTCCCAGACTCCGGTGATCGAACAGCTGCTACCTTTACCTAAGTCAGATGAAGAAGTAGCTAGTTATCCTTGGGATTATATTTACGAGCCTGATCCAAAAGAAGTATTGGATTTATTGTTAACTCGTTATGTAGAGTCTCAAGTATATCAAGGTGTTGTTGAAAATATTGCCTCTGAACAGGCTGCCCGTATGGTAGCCATGAAGGCGGCAACAGATAACGCCGGCGAAATGATCGATGATTTGCAACTCGTCTATAACAAGGCCCGTCAGGCTGCGATTACGCAAGAACTGTCGGAAATTGTTGCAGGCGCTGCAGCGGTTTAGGTTTAGGTAACGAAATCAAGTTTAGAGGATTAATCATGAGCACAGGTACTGTTGTCCAAGTAATTGGCGCGGTTGTGGACGTAGAGTTTCCACAAGATTCTGTACCTCGAGTATATGACGCTCTGAAGATCACTGGTGAAGGCGCCTGTAATGGTTTGGTGCTGGAAGTTCAGCAGCAGCTAGGTGGTGGTGTTGTTCGTACCATCGCTATGGGTTCTTCTGATGGTCTGCGTCGTGGTCTAGAGGTAGCAAACTCAGGTTCACCAATTACTGTTCCGGTAGGGGTTGCAACCCTTGGCCGTATTATGAACGTATTGGGCGAGCCTATCGATGAAGCGGGTCCTATCGGTGAAGAAGAGCGTTATGTTATTCACCGTGCAGCTCCTTCATACGAAGATCAGTCAAATTCAACTGAGCTTTTAGAGACAGGTATCAAGGTTATCGATCTTGTTTGTCCTTTCGCTAAAGGTGGTAAAGTCGGTCTGTTCGGTGGTGCTGGTGTTGGTAAAACAGTTAACATGATGGAACTGATTAACAACATCGCTAAAGCTCACTCTGGTCTTTCTGTTTTCGCTGGTGTTGGTGAGCGTACCCGTGAGGGTAACGACTTCTACTACGAGATGGAAGATTCAGGCGTATTAGACAAAGTAGCCATGGTTTATGGTCAGATGAACGAGCCTCCAGGAAACCGTTTACGCGTAGCGTTAACTGGCCTGAGTATCGCTGAAAAGTTCCGTGACGAAGGTCGTGACGTATTGTTGTTCGTGGACAACATTTATCGTTACACCTTAGCCGGTACTGAAGTATCTGCACTATTAGGTCGTATGCCTTCTGCGGTAGGTTATCAGCCAACACTTGCTGAAGAGATGGGTGTTCTTCAAGAACGTATCACTTCAACTAAGTCAGGTTCGATTACTTCTGTACAAGCAGTATATGTACCTGCGGATGACTTAACTGATCCGTCACCAGCCACAACCTTCGCTCACTTAGATGCGACTGTTGTATTGTCTCGTCAAATTGCTTCTTTGGGTATTTACCCTGCGGTTGACCCATTGGATTCGACTTCACGTCAGTTAGATCCACAGGTTGTTGGCCAAGAGCATTATGATGTTGCAAACGGTGTACAAACTGTATTACAGCGTTATAAAGAGCTGAAAGACATTATTGCTATCTTGGGTATGGATGAATTGTCAGATGATGACAAAACCATGGTATTCCGAGCGCGTAAGATTGAGCGTTTCTTATCTCAACCTTTCTTCGTAGCAGAAGTCTTTACTGGTTCTCCTGGTAAGTACGTTTCTCTTAAAGACACTATTCGTGGCTTTAAGGGTATCTTGGATGGTGAGTTCGATCATATCCCTGAGCAAGCGTTCTACATGGTTGGTTCAATCGATGAAGCTGTCGAGAAAGCTAACAAAAAGAAATAACTAGGCCGTAAAGCTTAGTTCTTTAAGGAGAACTTGATGGCAGCCAAAACAGTCCAACTTGATATTGTTAGTGCAGAAAACAGCATCTACCACGGCCAAGTTAGCTTCTTTGAAGTTACTGGTGCTGAAGGTGAGTTAGGTATTATGCCTAACCATGTTGCGTTACTGACAAAAATCAAGCCTGGTATGGCGCGCTTTATCAAGCAAGATGGTAGTGAAGAAGTGTTGTATCTATCAGGTGGTTTACTTGAAGTACAACCTACTGCAATTTCAGTACTTGCTGATGTAGCATTACGTGCCGATGATATTGATGAAAAAGCTGCTTTAGAAGCCAAAGAACGTGCTGAGCAAGCAATTGCCAACGCCGGAGTTGACTTCAATTATGAAGCCGCAGCAATCGAGTTAGCCAAATCTTTGGCTCAATTACGTGTTGTTGAATGCATCAAGAAAAATATCACCAGATAATCTGATTATTTGACGCTTAAAAGGCGACTCTTTATGAGTCGCCTTTTTTATTGCCTATTATCGGCTAATTAACCCCCTGCCTGTTTTCCCTTTTGACCATATTCCGTTAAAATGAGCGCAAATCTATATCGGTTCATTAAAGGAATGCTCAATGTCGTTAAATGTTGTGATCTTAGCTGCAGGAAAAGGAACTCGGATGCGCTCAGATCTCCCAAAGGTTCTGCATCCTATTGCTCATAAAAGTATGGTGCAACATGTGATAGACACTGCCAATGCCTTAGGTTCAGACGCTATTCAGTTAGTGTATGGTTATGGCGCAGATAAATTACAAACAGCACTTGGCGAGCAAGCATTAAACTGGGTATTACAGGCTGAACAACTGGGTACCGGCCATGCGGTTGCCCAAGCAAACCCGAATATTAACGATAACGATACAGTATTAATCCTTTACGGTGATGTACCGCTTATTCAGCAATCAACCCTAGAAGCATTATTAGCTGCACGCCCTGTGAATGGCTTGGCTATTTTGACTGTTAATTTACCTAACCCAAGCGGTTACGGTCGCATAGTGCGCGAACAAGGCTGCGTCGTCGGAATTGTTGAGCAAAAAGATGCTAACGCTGAACAGCTAGCCATTACCGAAGTGAACACAGGTATCATGGTTGTGCCGGGTAAGCAGTTAAAAGCCTGGTTAAATCGTTTATCGAATAATAATGCTCAAGGTGAATACTACCTTACCGACATCATTGCCATGGCAAAGGCTGATGGCGTTGAAATTAGCACATCACAGCCACAATCGGCTATCGAAGTTGAAGGCGCTAACAACCGCGTACAACTTGCCCAATTAGAAAGAGCTTATCAAGCTCGTGCTGCTGAAAAACTGATGCTCGACGGTGCTAATCTCCGCGATCCTGCGCGTATTGATATTCGCGGCGATGTGACTGTTGGTATGGATGTGATGATTGATGTTAACGTTATTTTTCAAGGTAAAGTAACCCTAGGCAACAATGTGACAATCGGCGCAGGTGCCATTTTGATTGATTGCGACATTGCCGATAATGCAGAAATTAAACCTTATACTATTGTAGAAGGAGCTAAGCTTGGACAAGCCGCAAGTGCAGGACCTTTTGCCCGTTTACGCCCAGGGGCAGAGCTTAAAGAAGATGCTCATATAGGTAACTTTGTCGAAATTAAAAAGAGTGTATTAGGTAAAGGTTCTAAAGCTGGCCACTTAGCCTATTTAGGTGATGCACACATTGGCGCTGGCGTGAATATCGGTGCCGGTACAATTACCTGTAACTATGACGGTGCCAATAAGTTTATTACTACCATTGAAGATGGCGTATTCGTCGGCAGTGATACTCAGTTAGTAGCACCTGTTACCATAGGCAAAAATGCCACTCTAGGGGCTGGATCAACTATAACCAAAGATGTTGCTGAAAATGAACTGGTGATTACTCGCGTTAAACAGCGCCATATTACTGGTTGGCAGCGTCCGATAAAAATTAAAAAATAACGGTTAACTCAAATATAATCAAGCGGCCATGAGCCGCTTTTTTATTATTTATAGATTTTTTATATGAAAATTATACTGAAAAAAGGTTTGTTATAAGTTTGATTTATGTTAATTAAATGTTCTTAATTGACTGGTTTTAAATGAATTTATAGCTATGTCACAAGTAAGTGTAAATTTTTCACAAATAAGTTTAAATAAAAACAATTCTCATTTATATTCCCCTCAATTGTTAGACTGAAAGTCTTATTGAGGAGTTGGTCATGGTATTTAAATATTCAGTTATAGGTTTGGCTGTTGGTTCAGCATTAATGGCGATGCCAGTTGTGGCAGAAGTGTCGAGTGACGCTAACATAGAGCGCATTAATGTGACCGGTCGTACCTTTAACGATTATAAAGTTGCTACAGCATCTGGCGCCATGCGCGGTGATATCGACTTAATGGATACCCCACAGTCAGTTAATGTTATCCCTGATTTTGTTACCGATGAACAATTAGCTACTAACCTTGCAGAAGTATTAGTTAACGATTCCAGCGTGACGGCAGGAACGACACGCTGGAACCGCCAAGTCTTTAGTATCCGTGGTTTTGAGTTAGATTCGGGTAATGGTTATCTGATTAATGGCCACCAGCAATGGTCTCACTATGTACAACCTATTGAAACGCTACAGCAAGTTGAAGTGCTGAAAGGTCCTTCTAGTATGTTGTATGGCCAATCTGGTCCTGGTGGTTTGGTCAATATGGTCACTAAAAAGCCGACTTATGATTCTATGCTTGATGTGGGTATAGATACAGATGGTTACGGTTCTACCCGTGCGCAGATCGATGCGGGAGGAAGTTTAAATGATGCCCAAAGTATTCGTTATCGTGGAGTGTTAGTTAAGCAAGACACAACATATTGGCGTGAATATTCAACCACCGAAGAAAATCAAGAACGCGATCGTTGGTTAGGTTATCTTAATATGGAATTTGATTTAACTGATGATGTATTACTGTCAGTGAAATACGATCACACTCAAGATAAAGCCGGTATTGATGCCGGTGGTTGGTTAGATAAACAAGGTAATGTCATTGGCGAACGTAAAACCGTTTGGGATGCGCCTTGGGCCTTTACCGATAATACCGTGTCAAACTTAGGTGCCGATCTGACTTGGCATATGAGTGACAACTGGAAAGTCAAAGCGGGCTATAACGATCAACAATTCAATCGCCAACGTTTCGACTCAGCGCCACAATACACCACAGATCCCCTTAGCAATGGTTATAGCATTAAACCATTCGATCGTTACGATGACTGGCAACATAAAACGGCTTATGTAGATTTTACAGGCGAGTTTGATTTTGCCGGAGTTCAACATCAGTTATTAATTGGCGCAAATTATCTAGATTATTTTTATCAGCAACAGATCCAACGTGGTAAAGCCCAAATCGTGACTCCTGGGCAGCCTGTTATCAAGCCTGATCTTGATTACCATTCAAGTGTTAAAGGTGATCCTAGCGAATACAAATATTATGGCTTCTATTTGCAAGATTTAATGACGCTTAATGAACAATGGAAGCTGCTTACTGGTGTTCGTTACGATGAGCAAAAGAAAGACGGTTTAGGCCAGAACAGTTATGCGCTATCGCCTAAGTTTGGGGTGATTTACTCGCCCATGGAAAATGGCAGTATTTACCTAAACTATTCAAAAAGTTTTACCCCGCAAGGTGCTGTTAATAATCCATTTGATGTTAACGATGAACTGGATTTAAAACCTGAATATGGTATTCAGTATGAAGTTGGTACTAAGTGGGAACTGTTCAACGATAGCTTATTACTGACCGCGGCTGTATTTGATATCACCCTTGAGAATATTACAATATCTGAAGTACTCCCGACTCCAATAGGTCCCTACACTGATATTACGACTCAAGGTGGTGAGCAGAAGCATCGTGGATTTGAAGTGGGCGCTCAAGGCCAGATAAGTGACAATTGGTTTATGACATCTTCCATGATGTACCTTGATGCTGAATATCACACTGGCGATGAACGTGAAGGTAAAACGCCTGTTGATGCGCCAGAATGGTCTGCCAATATCTGGACTCGCTACCAAATGAACGAAGATTTTGCGCTGAATTTTGGTGCTATCTATGTTGGCGAGCGTTTTGCCAATACCGATAACAGTATTCGCAAAGACGGCTATGTTCGTTTTGACATTGGTGCCGCTTACACTATGGATGTTATGGGTAAAGACGTAAGCGTACGTGCAAATGTCAGAAACTTATTTGATACCGATTATATTGAAGGTGGTCAATATAATATGGTGACTATTGGTCAAGAGCGTAACTTCAGTGTTGCCGCAGAGGTTAAGTTCTAATATGGCTGGTTAACGCTGACTTATCTTAATTAATTCATAAAAAGCCTCTGCATATTTCAGAGGCTTTTTTGTACATTTATTTCAACTTTTGAGTTATAAGATCTAGATAAAGTTTCATTTGATGCTAAAATACCTTTCGTTTCGAAACTTATGCGGAAAGTAGTTAATTTAAATGACTAAACGTAACACCCAACAACGTCGCCATTCGATCATTAAATTGGTTAATGAGCAAGGCGAAGTCAGTGTCGACGAACTGGCTAATTTATTTGCCACTTCCGAAGTTACGATCCGTAAAGATTTGGCTATGCTTGAAACCCATGGATTATTGTTACGACGTTATGGTGGCGCCGTGCCTTTACCACAAGAAATGACCCAAATAGCCAACGAAAACCTGTCTGTAAATAAACAAGCTATTGCTGCTAAAGCCGCTGAGCTGATCCGCGACCATAATCGGATCATCATTGACAGTGGCAGTACCACATCAGGCATCATTCAACAGCTTAATGGTAAGCATGGTTTAGTGGTAATGACTAATTCATTACAATTGGCCAATGCCATTCATGAACTTGAAAATGAGCCGACATTATTGATGACCGGTGGCACCTGGGATCCCCATTCCGAGTCTTTTCAAGGTCAAGTGGCTGAGCAGGTTTTACGTTCATATAACTTCGACCAACTGTTTATCGGTGCCGACGGTATCGACCTTAACCGCGGCACAACCACGTTTAACGAGCTAACTGGCTTGAGTAAAGTGATGGCAGAAATGTCGCGTGAAGTGGTGGTACTACTGGAATCTAGCAAAATTGGTCGACGAATCCCTAATCTTGAGCTGCCCTGGGAAGTGGTTAATGTCTTAGTTACCGACGACAACATTACCCAAGAAGCCGTTAACACTATTTCAGCCCATGGCGTCAGAGTCATTCTCGCGCCATACGCTAAGTAAACAAATTAAATTAAAACAGTAAAGGAAACTAACATGTGTGGAATCGTAGGCGCTGTTGCGCAAAGGGATGTTGCAGAAATTTTAGTCGAAGGCTTACGCCGTCTTGAATATCGTGGTTATGACTCAGCAGGTATTGCTGTCATTCATCAAGGTGAGCTAAGCCGTACTCGCCGTGTAGGTAAAGTACAAGAGTTGTCATCTGCACTTGAGATCACCCCTCTAAGTGGTGGCACCGGTATTGCTCACACTCGTTGGGCAACACACGGTGAACCAACAGAGCGTAATGCACACCCACATTTATCTGAAGGTGATATTGCCGTTGTTCATAACGGTATTATTGAAAACCACAGTAAATTGCGCGAGAGATTAAAAGGTTTAGGTTATGTGTTCTCATCAGACACAGACACCGAAGTGATTTGTCATCTTGTTCATCATGAATTAAAAACAGCCGCGAGCTTATTAGTTGCAGTTCAAGCAACGGTTAAGCAACTTGAAGGTGCCTATGGCACAGTTGTAATCGACCGTCGTGATAGCGAACGCATGGTTGTTGCCCGCAGTGGTAGCCCATTGGTTATAGGTTATGGTCTGGGTGAAAACTTTGTTGCCTCAGACCAACTTGCATTGTTACCGGTAACGCGTTCATTTGCATTTTTAGAAGAAGGTGATGTAGCAGAAATTACCCGTCGTCAAGTTAACATTTTTGATGTTAATGGCAACGCTGTTCAGCGCGAAATGAAAGAGTCTGAAGTGACTCATGATGCCGGTGACAAAGGTGAATACCGTCACTACATGTTGAAAGAGATTTACGAACAACCAACTGCGATTGCGCATACTTTAGAAGGTCGTATTGCGGGTGGTAAAGTATTAGATTCAGCTTTTGGTGAAAATGCCGCTGAATTTTTAAAAGATATTAAACACGTGCAAATTATTGCCTGTGGTACCAGTTATCATGCTGGTATGGCCGCGCGTTACTGGTTAGAAGACTGGGCTGGCGTATCATGTAACGTCGAAATTGCATCTGAGTTCCGTTACCGTAAGTCGCACCTGTTCCCAAATAGCTTATTAGTGACGATTTCACAATCTGGTGAAACAGCAGATACTTTAGCGGCAATGCGCCTAGCAAAAGAAATGGGCTACAAAGCCACTTTAACCATCTGTAACTCTGCAGGTTCATCGTTAGTTCGTGAATCGGATATGGCTTACATGATGAAAGCAGGCGTAGAAATTGGTGTCGCATCAACCAAAGCCTTTACTGTGCAACTTGCTGGCTTGTTAATGTTAACCACCGCTATTGGCCGTCATAATGGCATGTCTAGTGAAATGGAAGCGGCTATTACTCAAAGCTTGTTATCAATGCCAGCTAAAGTTGAGCAGGCGCTTGGCTTAAATGATGCTATTGCTGAATTAGCAGAAGACTTTGCTGACAAACAGCATGCATTATTCCTAGGCCGTGGTGATCAATACCCAATCGCGATGGAAGGTGCATTAAAACTCAAAGAGATTTCGTATATTCACGCCGAAGCCTATGCCTCTGGCGAACTAAAGCACGGCCCATTAGCCTTGATTGATGCTGATATGCCAGTGATTGTGGTTGCGCCAAACAATGAGTTACTCGAAAAGCTCAAATCAAACGTTGAAGAAGTGCGCGCCCGTGGTGGATTGATGTATGTGTTTGCCGATGTCGATGCAGAATTTGAGTCAGACGACACAATGAAAGTTATCCAGGTTCCCCATTGTGATGCGTTCATGGCACCATTGATCTACACCATTCCATTGCAGTTACTGTCATATCATGTGGCATTAATTAAAGGTACTGATGTAGACCAACCTCGCAATCTAGCAAAATCAGTTACGGTTGAGTAAGGCTTTGATTTAATTTTTAAATTTAATTTAACGGCTTCTTAGGAAGCCGTTTTTATTGGCTATAACAATGTAATAAAATAATTGATCATTTTAATTGTGAATCTGTCTATCTCTATGTTAATTATCGGCAAAGGGTAAAGTCACTAACATTGCCAATAGTGCTATTTAACGAAGATGAGGTTTATATCAATAGGAGATAATAAATTTACCGGCTAATGTGTAAAGTGAACATCATCGCTTCTGACATCAAGGTGCTAATCTTAATTGACCATTACAGTGTCGGTGAGATTGCATTTTTATAAATGAAAAATCAGGGGCGTGACATAAAAGCAACGCCCCATCATTACTTAGTGATTACTTAGGTAACAGTACGGTATCAATTACATGGATCACACCGTTGCTTGCTTCAACATCTGTCATGATTACTTGTGCATTATTTACCATGACATTACCGTCTTTTACTTCAATGGTAACCGCTTGTCCTTCAACGGTAGTTGCGCGATCTAGGTTAACTACATCAGCAGCCAGCACTTTGCCTGAAACAACATGATAAGTTAATACTGCGACAAGTTTATCTTTGTTTTCTGGTTTAAGAAGCATTTCTACTGTGCCTTCAGGCAACTTTGCAAACGCATCATCTGTTGGCGCGAATACTGTAAATGGACCCTCACCTTTTAATGTTTCAACAAGTCCTGCTGCTTTCACTGCTGCAACGAGAGTATTAAACGAGCCATTTTCAGCAGCGACATCAACGATATCTTTTTTCATACCATGATGCTCTGCATAAGAAACTGACGAGAACGCTAAACTAGCAAGGATAATAGCGATGATTGTAGTGAATTTATTTAACATTATATTTTCCTTTTTTGAGTGCATACCATTTTTGAGTTCAGCATTAGTTACGCATTCGTTAATTAATGAGATCAGTTTTTGTTTTAATAAACTAACGAGGTGAACTTGCAAAATAGTCGGTACTAAAAGATCAAGCTACGCTTCATAGCATCAAGCTCGTCGATAACAACATTTTATTTTAATGTGTAAAGTAGACTTGCGTGGTAAGTAGAGTTACATCAATGATTGATATTTTTACAGTTTAATTGTGTCAGTGATAGGTGATTAACTAATTGATAATAATGTTTATGTTAGTTTTTTGTGGTGAGGCTAATAACTCTAAACGTTAGGCTAGCAGTATTAACACTTATTACCATCCGTTCTCTATAATGATGTTTGCTATATTGTGCCGCGGTTATTTTCATCATAGCCAGCATTCTTTTTAAAACAGCCAGCGCTAAATTATTATTTGTGCATATTTTATATTGGCATCAAATATTTATATCTTTTTATCTGAAAAGTTAATTATTTGTGTGTGTTTTTTTTGAACCAGCAAATAAATCACCCCGTATAGAAATCGGTCACAATACTTAATGAGGATTTCTAAAATGAAACGGATTTACCCTTTTGCACTGTGTGTTTCTTTAATTGGTTTAACAGCATGCTCTGACGACGATGATGTCATGGTTGTTGATCCTGTAGAGCCAGAAATTTCATTCGTACGTGTTATTCATGCCGGTAGTGATGCACCATTAGTGAATGTTGTTGCTAATGGAAATGCATTACTGTCGAAGGTGGATTACGCCATGTCTAGTGATCTAATCCAAGTATCATCGGCGACTTACGATATTAGCGTTGATGCTGTTTTGGCCGATGGTAACACTGCAACCGTGCTCGAAACATCTCTTGATGCGCAAAGTGATATGGAATATACCGCAGTGGCATTAGGGTTAGTGGCTAATGACACCCTAAATCTAAAACTGATTGCAAACCCAATAATGGACATTGCTACAGGTTACGCCAGAGTACAAGTTCTGCATGCTGCACCTGCAGCGGGCAATGTTGATGTTTATGTTACCACCCCTGATGCAGATATTAGCGCTATGACTCCAACATTATCTGCAAACTATTTAGATGTAAGTTCGCAAATTGAGGTAGCTAATGGTGACTATCAAATTCGTATTACCGCATCAGGAATGAAAGATGTGGTATATGACTCAGGTACGGTTGCCTTAGCCGATATGCAAGATTACTTTATTAGCGCGATCCCTAATACCTGGTCTGGTGATTCACCAGTAGCATTACAAGTGTCGCTACCAGAAGGGCAAGTAATCTTAAATGATATCAACAGCGGCGCAGATTTACGTGTTGTTCATGCTGTTGCTGACGCGCCTGCGGTGGACGTATTTGTTGACGAAGCAGTCACTCCAGCAGTTAACATGTTGTCTTTTGGTGAGGTAACGGGCTATGTCAATCTTGCTGACGGTACACATACAGTAACTGTTGCTGCGGATGCCGATAACAGTGTTGTGGTGATAGATAAGGCCGCCGTCGACTTAGATCTTGGTAAAAGTTATAGCACCTTAGCGGTAGGATCATTAACCGATAGCATGATTGAACCACTGGTACTAGTTGAGCAAACCCGCCGCGTAGCGACTGAGGCCAAGTTAACAGTTACCCATGCTGCATATTCAGCACCAGAAGTTGATGTTTATCTTACTGCTTCTGCTGATATTACCGATGCAACGCCAGTATTAGAGGATGTACCATTTAAGGCATCTTCTGGCAGTTTAAGCGTTACGCCTGGTAATTATGTAATTACTGTTACTGTTGCTAATACTAAAGATGTGGCTATCGGTCCGCTTGATGTGACCTTAGATGCTTCGGGTATTTATGCTGTCGCGGCTGTTGATAATGTCGATGGTGGAGCACCATTTGGAGTGATTTTATTAGACGACTTTACTGCGATGTAATATTTGCCATGTAAACCTTTAGCGGCTTATTCTTGCCAGATAAGCCGCTTTTTTGTGTGTTAATTTGTAACTTTTGAATGTGTGTCGGTTTTTTGGTGTTACCAGTTTATGGTGCAAGGATCTTGTTGGTTATTGGCTGAGATCTGTTTTGCTTGATCAATCATGTATTCTAATGCCGCCAGCTCTCCATAATCTCGATTTAACGATAACCAGTATTCGGTTCTTTTACGATTACGAAGCACCATGTTCATGGCAATATTTGCTTCTTCATTAAAAGTATCAAATGCTTTTTGTGCAGATGCATTATTAGCTAACCCTTCTGAATCATCATATTTCTCCAACACATTATTTTGTATAGATAAACCTACTTCATTAGTTAATAACCCACCTTTAGACTCAATTAATCTTTCACTGGTTTGTAAACATATATTCAATAATGCAGCATTGTCGGTATCAGTTTTTTTGCATAACTTAACAAGTGGTGCAAAATTTGTTTTATATCTTGTAGCGGCAATACCAAGCACTGCTACTTTTAAAGATAAATCATCATTGGCTCCAGCTTCTTTAAGGGCTAAATCGACTGTAGATAAATAGTCTCCGGAATATTCGTTATAACGTTGTGATTGGAAAAATTGCATCAGCGACATTTGAGCTCTTTCTATGTTGCCAGCTTTCAGCTGATACAGTGCCATTTGCAACCACAAAGCACCGTTTTCAGTGTCAGTATCTAATGCTCTTTGCATCATTACATCATCACAGACTTTTGCTGTGGAATAGCTGCAATGTAGCATAAGGTTAAACGCTATTAACTTATTGCTTGGATATGTTTGTAATAGTTCGTCAAAATTTTCTATATCGTCTTCAATTGATTTGTTTTTGTTGATGAAAGCTGAAGCAATACGTGATTGTTGAGTTTGCTGTTGCTTAATATTGTCGAAGAAAATGTCTTTATTAGCCGAATATCTATTAAAGCTATCTTCGATTATTGGATCTGTAAACATTTCAGCTATACCATTACAACGCACCATTTCATGGGGGGATATATTTGGCGGAATACTATCAGTGTGATTTATGGTTTGCGTGTATTGAGCATTTTGTGAAGTAGATGGTTGCTGCACATCATTGGTTTTAGTTTGCATCACATTTTCGGTTGGAGTTTTATTTTCATTAAAAATAAAAATGAGTGCAACTGCAAGTAATGCTGTTCCAACAAGCATAAGTTTTTGTTTCATCAAAAAGTCCGTTTGAATATTATCAATTTATACTGCTGATTTAATAACCATTTTGCAATGAGTATTCGCTGGATATTTTTGATTATTTGCCATTATCTATTTTTATAAACCCATCAAATGAGTGTCTTGTGTGAGCATTTGCTGCAAATTTAAACTAGATTTAGTCTAATTAAATGAATCGGCTCAACGGATAAAGAGTTAACTTGAAGCTAAAAAATAATCTCGGGTGAGAAAAACTGGCTGCTGTGACGTTATGCTTCGGTGCTGCGCTTGGTATGGCTCTTATGGTAACGAATACAGCCCCTTTTATCGCATCAATGTTGGCGGTTATTGTGTTGGGGTTTATATCAATATAGTATCTGGTAAATGGTGATTTATTGATTAGTGTTGGTAGGTCTTAGTGAACTATTATCGAAAGGTATTCGTTCTGTATTATGTCTCACTAAAAGTAAGTCGCTCAGTATTGAAAATTTTCAGTTGGCTTTTAAGTATAGTTTTTTGCCTGTTTTGAATGAGGCTCTTCTTGTTTTATGTATTTTCATACTCAATGTTGTTTACTTTTTATCTAGAATTTAGGCTGTTTGGCATATTAATGGAGTACTTTGATTGTTAGGGTTTTCAGAGTTCTTAGCTAAGTTAGTGTGCTATCTTTTACTTTCTTTAGTTACATTAAACAAAAAAGGGAACAAATATAGTTCCCTTTTTGCTATCTTCCATTGGCTAATTTACCAGACTCTGGCAACCAAACCCTTTAGGTAATAACCTTCTGGGAATGCGCTGCTAATTGGATGATCGCTAGCTTGATGCATACGCTCAATAAACTGAACTTCACGTTTCGCATCCAAGGCAGCATCAGCAACCACTTTTTGGAATAGGTCTGACTGCATTAAGCCTGAACACGAGAACGTCAGTAATATTCCACCTGGATTAAGCAATTGCATCGCAATCATGTTGATGTCTTTATAACCGCGACATGCACCATCTAGCTGCGATTTATTGTCGGCAAACTTAGGCGGGTCGAGCACGATAACATCGAAAGTTTTAGCTTCATCTCGGTACTGGCGTAGTAATTTAAATACGTCAGCTTCGTTATAATTTACATGATCATCATTAAGGTGATTAATCGCCATATTATCGCGAGCAGTTTGCAGCGCTAAGGTGGATACATCGACGTTTTCAATACTCGCCGCGCCAGCTTTGGCGGCATACAAGCCGAAAGTACCAGTGTAACAGAAGCAGTTAAGTACCGATTTGCCTTTAACGAAACGAGCCGCCATAGCACGGTTGTCACGTTGATCTAGATAAAAACCGGTTTTGTGGCCTTTAATAACATCGACCGCAATCTTAATACCGTTTTCTTCGATGATAATGGGCATTGGGGGTAATTCGCCGTGAAGTAACCCTACGACAGGAACCAGGCCTTCTTTCTTTCTCGAGTCGACATCTGAACGCTCATAAACGGCGCAATCTGGATATTGAATCACTAGTTGTTCAACGATGGTATCGCGCCATTTTTCAGCACCAGTACTTAATAGTTGGCAAACGAATACGTTGGCATAACGATCTATGGTGATACCAGGTAAACCGTCAGATTCTGCGGCAATTAAACGATAACCTGTAAGGCCTTGTTCGCGGATGAGTTCATCACGACCGGCTTGGGCCCTTTTTATACGTCTAGCAAAGAAGTCTGCATCGATGGTTTCTTCTTTGTCGAAGGTCCATATACGCACTTGGATTTGAGATTCTGGCGACCAGGCACCGCGTCCGAGCCAGTGCCCATCGTGCGCCACTACTTCAACAGTGTCACCAGCTTGCGGTTTGCCGCCATTGACGTTGTGAATTCCATTGGAAAATATCCAAGGGTGGCGTCGCTCTAATGAACGTTCGCGGCCAGGTTTAAGTTTAATTCTGATAGCCATGGTACTGCCTAATATAAAGTATAAGTGGAGAGTAAATTCGCTGCGCCTGATAACAACTGATTATAGGCCTTGTTCTGGGCTTATATGAGATTATCTAAGCTATATGGCTCAATTTGTGAGGGATATAAAGCTCGTGACGACAATGGGGTGATCATAGCGTGTTTTGAGTCTAAAAACCTGACAAATAATAACGCTGTAATATTAAGGTTAAGTTGACGGTATCGTTTGTTGATATTTGGATTATGGTTTTTTCGATGGCCTTTTTATTAAAGGCTTATCATTAGGTGTGCGCCGCCATAAACGTTGCTGGCTATTGCGCCTGCATATAGTGCTGTATTAACAGATATCAGCAGGAATATTTTAGTTTGAGTGAGTTAACACTAAGGCTGAATATATTTAGCTTGTGTTGTTTCATAGCCAAATGGCCATGGGATAAATCTGCTTGGTTAAGGTGTTGCCTTTAAAAGTGCGACATGATTATCGCCGTCCATTATCACTAATAATGACATTACTGGCCATAACGCTTTATTGGCTTTTCAGGCAACAAAATTTACACGTGAAAAAAGCAGAATATAGCCCTTAAATGGCAGAGCTTACTCAACTTCTGGATGGTCGTCATTTGCCGTAATATCCGCATGTTTTTCGTTGAGTAGTAAACTTGATAGGGCGATGCCACAGCCTATTTCTAGAATTCTTTTACCTTCATTGTAATCCAACATGTAGTTAGCCAGTACTAAGCTTGATGGCCAAACAATGCCTGCTGGCCGAGGATATTCTAAGTTTTATCCTATTTGGCATTCTTCATGTCAATCATCGATTATCTCGTGTCATTAAACACAGAGTGGTTGTTATTAAATATGTGACACACCCACTAAGCTTAATGATAATGGTTTGCATTAACATATTCGTTATGTATAATTCACGAAAATTTACACTACTTTACATAACACACTAGTTGTTTACATTGTCTGATCGGGATGGAATATGAAAAAAACGTTAATAGCTGCAACACTATTTAGCCTTTTGGCTAGCAATCAAGTTATGGCTTCTGATGAAACGACTGAACTACGCCAGATTATTGAGCAGCAGCAGAAAGTGCTTAAAGATCTTGAAAAGCGTCTTGAGCAAACTGAAAAACGTGTAGAGGCTACGGCTGATGTAGTAGAAGCAAGCGCATCAAGCCAGTCGGCAACCACTATTGGTGGATATGGCGAATTACACTACAACAATATTAGCAATAACCAAACTGGTGAAGACAAGAAAGAATTCGACTTCCATCGCTTTGTATTATTTGTCGGTCACGAGTTTAATAGCAGTACACGTTTTTTCTCTGAACTCGAAGTTGAGCATTCCATCGCAGGTGAGAGCCAAAATGGCGAAGTTGAGTTAGAGCAAGCCTATATCGAGCATGACTTTAATGAGATGTTTACCGGTAAAGCTGGTCTATTTTTAATGCCTGTCGGTATTATCAACGAAACTCACGAACCAACAGCATTCTACGGTGTTGAGCGTAACCCAGTAGAAAAAGACATCATTCCTGCAACGTGGTGGGAAGGGGGTATAAACCTTAATATTAAAGCGGCGCCAGGTTTAGCCTTTGATACCGCCATCACTTCTGGTTTGTATTTAGACCAAAGCTCTGGTTACAAAATCCGTAATGGTCGTCAAAAAGTTTCTGAAGCTAAGGGCGAAGATTTAGCCTATACCGGCCGTGTAAAATACACTGCGGTTCCAGGTTTGGAGCTAGCAGCAACGGTTCAGTATCAATCAGATTTAACTCAAGGTACTGCCGATGTTGATTCTGCAGCAGCAACATTGCTTACCGCCCATGCCATTTACAGCATTGAACACTTCACTGTAAAAGCTCTATATGCACAGTGGAATATTGATGGTAAAGAAGCTGAAGCATTAGGTCGTGATAAGCAAAATGGTTTCTATATTGAGCCTGCTTACCGTATTAATGAACAGTTTGGTGTGTTTGCTCGTTATAACGAGTGGGACAACAATGCTGGTGATAGCGCCGATACTAAGAAAAAACAAACCAACGTGGGTGTTAACTACTGGTTACACGAAAACGTAGTGTTTAAAGCTGATTACGAAAATATTGGCGGCGCTGCAGATTCAGACGGTTTTAACTTAGGCGTTGGTTACCAGTTCTAATCCTGAGTATTCTCAGAGGTAAGACGCATCGGTAAAAACGTTTATCGGTAAATGGGGGCCTGCAGTGTATATTGTTGGCGCCCGTATTTTTATTATGTTTGAGGGCTATTATGCAAACAATATTACGATCATATTTGATGGTATTTATGCTGGGATTAGCGGCTTGTTTGTCAGTATTTAATAGTGTTGCTGCCACACAATATCAGTCAAATGAAGCGTTTATTAGCCAAGCATTTAATGGAAGTAGTGGCGAGTCTAAGGTGCTATGGCTTGACGATGAGCTCAAACAAGCGATAGAAGTTATCTTAGCCCATCGTTTTAATAAAATGCGGCTGCGTTATTGGCTACACAATAATGCAACGGTATGGATAATGGACGAGATAGGTAAAGAATCGCCAATTACAGTGGCTATCCATGTAAAAGACAATCAAATAGAACGAACTAAAGTGTTAATCTATCGTGAAAGCCGCGGTGATGAAGTGCGTCATGATTTTTTTACTGATCAATTTAAGTCGGCCAAGCTAGATGACCAATATCAGCTTGATAAGCATATAGATGGCATTACAGGCGCGACATTATCAGTAAGAGCGTTAACTAAGTTATCGCGTATTGCATTATTACTTCATGCGCATGTGGTGCCATAAGCCCAATTTCAATTCCAGCGGATCATTTCAAGCAGGTTAGTGTGACTAAGACATCTCGACGTAATCGTTTTAGACTTAAGTTGTTACGAGCACTTCGTCCTTGGCATCGACGCTTAGGCTTAGCGAGTGCTTTATTTATCCTATTGCTAGTGTTCACTGGTGTAGCGATAAATCACAGTGATGATTTTAGTTTAGACCAAACACCTGTTACCCAGTCTTGGTTACTTGATTATTATGGTATTCCAGCTCCTGCGCATGTCGCTCAGTTTTCTGCTTTAGATAAGCGCAATTTACCTGCACTTTATATTACTGATAATTTATTGTGGCAGGGAAAACAGGTTATTTTTGAAGGCCCACAAACGTTAATCAGTGCCAGTTATGCTGCCAATATGCTGGTGGCAATGGATACCAATCAGTTGTATTTATTCGATAGCGCAGGGCATTTACAAGAAACACAGAATAGCAGTACCGGTTTACCAGCTGGCTTATTAGCGCTGGCAGTAGTGGATGGTCGAGTATGGCTAAAGACATATTCTGGTGTTTATCAAGCTGATGAGCAGTTAATTGATTGGCAACCTACTGTACCGCTCAAGCCGTTAAGTTGGCTTATGCCAAATCCTCAAGTTAATGCTGAGTTTATTCAACATGCTCGTAGTGCGCATTTAAATTGGCAACGCGTAATGCTAGATCTACATAGTGGTCGCCTATTTGGAGCGTTAACAGTGTGGCTATGGGACTTGTTTGCGCTAGCATTGTTGTTGGTATCATTAAGCGGTTTCTGGATTTGGTACCAAAAAAAATAATGGTAACAATGCTTTTATAATTTCATAAAGAGCGCATAAGATGGACTAGCAAGCTCATGGTTATAACGTTAGCCCATCAAGAGTGCCGACTCTTTAGATCGCTCAGCTTGCTGCACTTTCTTTAACTCAATTTTTTTCCAAACCTTGTCATGAAAGTAAAATACAACTGTATTAACGGCAGGCTCAAGCAGGGCTATGGTGCCACCGATAATAATGCTCCCGGTTAATAGGTAGGTAATCGTAAATGCGACACCGAAGTGTAAAATGGCAAAACTGAAAGTTTTTTTCATGGTTAAGTCCCCCTCTTGTTTATTTGCTTAAATGATAACAGTTATCATTATCATGTAAAGCGGGTTAATTCGATTATTACCAATGAAAATTTCGATTACGATTATATTTCTTAATACCGAAAACAATAAAAGCCCTTAAAGGGCCTTTATGATGGCAGAAAATATCCGTTAATTTAGAGCATAACCCTATGTGCTGGAGTTAGTAATGCCAAGGAAAGCGGGAAAAATCTTGGTCGCGTTTTTCTAAAAAGGCATCACGGCCTTCTTGAGCTTCTTCACTTGCATACGCTAAGCGTGTTGCTTCACCGGCAAACAGTTGTTGGCCTACTAAGCCATCGTCGGCCATATTAAAGCCATATTTAAGCATACGCATTGCGGTAGGCGATTTAGAGTTAATCTCTTTTGCCCAAACTAATGCTTCTATTTCGAGTTCAGCATGGGGAATAGCTCGGTTTACCATGCCCATATTAAAGGCTTCTTCTGCTGAGTAATTAAAACCAAGAAAGAAGATTTCACGAGCACGTTTTTGGCCAATCATCTTAGCTAAATATGCACTGCCATACCCGGAATCAAAACTGCCCACATCAGGGTCAGTTTGTTTAAAGATAGCGTGTTCTTTAGAGGCTAATGTTAAGTCACACACTACATGTAAACTATGGCCACCACCCACAGCCCAGCCTGGCACTACTGCAATAACCACTTTGGGCATAAAACGAATCAAACGTTGTACTTCTAATATATGTAGGCGTCCCATGCGTGCGACATCAGGCTTACCTTCCTCTGCGCCTTCATATTTATAGCCGTCTTTACCACGAATACGTTGATCACCGCCTGCGCAAAATGAGTACTGACCTTTTGCTGATGGCCCATTACCTGTTAATAGTACACATCCTACATCAGACCATTGTCTAGCATGATCTAGAGCGATAAAGAGTTCGTCTACGGTTTTAGGGCGAAATGAATTAAGGCAATCAGGCCTGTCAATGGCAATACGCACTGTACCTTGGTGTTTTGCCCGATGATAAGTGATGTCTTCAAAATTGAATCCTTCGACAAGATCCCATAAGTCTGGATCAAAAATGTCGGATACTGATTCTGTGTGTGATTGAGTCATAAAAACCTAGCCCCTATTGTAGATATTACACAAAGGCTAGGCTTATTTGATATTTAGGTCAATTTGAGAGCATAAAACCGTTAACTAACTCGAGTTATTAGATTTTATCGCAAATAAATTGTAAGTTTTCTTTGGTGAAAACCGGGTGGCGAGCACTGCTATGGCAGTATTGATCTTTAAACTCAGCGATTGCTTCATTACTGGTAAACACACCATCTAACTCACGGATCTCAATAGTTGATAAGCGTTGGTAAATTTCCGCTTTAATTTGCGGTAAGTGTTTATCAATTTTAATGATTTTTGTGCCCGTCATCGAATCAAGCTTTTTGTCAGCCTTAGTAAACATTGTTTTAATGTCATGGATTGGCTTATCAAGCTTGTCTGTTTCCGTCGCGAAATAATAAATAATTCCCGCAATTATTATTAATCCTATCCAGCCTCTCATCTTTTTATCCAATAATGTGTTATTACCTATATAATAAGCTAGTTATCGTTCAATATTAAAGCAGTAAGGCTGTAACATGACGACAGAATCTAACCCCAAGGACTTTTCTAAACAACAACGTATTAAAATCCATCAACCTGATGCCAGTAAAGCAGACCGTTTCAATCCGCGCAACCGTATTTATGTAAGAGCTGTAGATGGCTTATGGACAACGTTACGCCGTTACATGGGCTGGATTGCTATGTTATTCTTCTTATTGTTGCCCTGGTTGCCATGGGGCGATCGTCAAGCAGTTTGGTTTCATCTGGCCGAGCAAAAATTCCATGTGTTTGGTTTAACTATCTGGCCACAAGACCTCACCTTACTCGCAGCACTGTTTATGATAGCTGCATTCGGGTTGTTTTTCGTTACGACTTATCTCGGTAGAGTGTGGTGTGGCTATACCTGCCCACAAACGGTGTGGACCTTCATTTTTATCTGGTTTGAAGAAAAGTTTGAAGGCGCACGTAATAAACGCATTAAGCTTGATCAAATGCCATGGAGCTTTGATAAGCTATGGCGGAAAACCGCTAAACATACCTCTTGGCTACTGGTATCACTATTAACAGCCACAACTTTTGTATCTTACTTTGTTCCAAGCCGTGAACTGTACATTGACATCTTTACCTTGAATGCCGGTGGTGGAATATATTTTTGGGTTATTTTCTTCACTATTGCGACATATGGTAATGCCGGATGGATGCGTGAGATCATGTGTATTCATATGTGTCCTTATGCCCGTTTCCAAGCGGCTATGTTTGATAAAAATACTTATATAGTCGGTTACGACACTCAGCGTGGTGAAACCCGTGGTCCTCGTTCTCGCAAACAAGACCCAAAAGAAATGGGCTTAGGCGACTGTATTGATTGTGACTTATGTGTACAAGTCTGTCCGACAGGCATTGATATACGTAATGGTCTGCAATACGAATGTATTAACTGTGGGGCCTGTATTGATGCATGTGATAACACCATGGAACGCATGGGTTACGAAAAAGGGTTAATCAGTTACACAACAGAAAACAAACTTGATGGCGTACAAGAAAAGGTATTGCGACCTAAGCTGGTCGGTTACGGTGTTGTGCTGACTGTTATGATATTAATATTCATTTATGCCAGCGCAACTATTGCGCCTGTTCGTATGGATGTTATTAGAGATAGAAACTCACTGTATCGTCAAAACAACCAAGGCAATACCGAAAACACCTTTACGATAAAAATTCTTAATAAGACAGAACAGCCACAAGAGTATGAGTTAAGTGTCGAAGGTCTGCCGAATGCTAAATGGATTGGCCCGCAGCACGTCTCAATCGGATCTGGTGAAGTCATCACCTTGCCAATTAGTATTGCTGTCGATCCTATCGAGCTAAAGAGAAGTATTACCAAAATCGATATTAAAATTAACGCAGTTATAGACGGTAGCCCAATAGAAATAAAACAGGAAACTCGATTCTTTGGTGATTAGAACCGAGCAAAATAGGCAAAAAAGGGGCTGGCAGTCCCTTTTTTGTTCATTTCGATTGAAAAAACACCTCTCAGTCATGTTTTTGCAATATTTAGCATTTTTATGCTTGCACAAAATCTTAAGCTGCCTATAATGCGCATCCACTGACACGGCAGACAGCGAAAGCGGTTACCGAGTTGGGTTGAATTAAGTGCTTCAAAACACTGGATTCAAGGCGAAAAGAAAGTTTGAAAAAACA
>NZ_JACJFJ010000012.1:0-87454 GCF_014164545.1 Shewanella sp. SG41-3 | reverse complement strand
AGTAGGTCATTTCCAGGCGCCAAATAAAACAGCAAGGCCACCTTAATCGGGTGGCCTTTTTGTTTTGTGCCTTAAACCTAAGCAATTGACCCGTGTGGATGATATGCCCATGCGAGAGTAGGTCATTTCCAGGCGCCAAATAAAACAGCAAGGCCACCTTAACCGAGTGGCCTTTTTGTTTTGTGTCTTAAATCTAAGCAATTAGTCAGTGTGGCCAGTATGCCCATGCGAGAGTGGGTCATTTCCAGGCGCCTAATTGACATGAAAGAGTCGTGAAACAGCCCGCTATTATGTAGGGGGCTATTTTACGTCTGTAACTTAAGATATTTAAGACTGGTAGGATACTACTGTGCGTAATTCAGAAAAATATCTGAATTTTATCTGTAAAACCAACTGACTATTAGTCTTTATAACTTATAACTGCTGCTTTGCTCGCATTAAAATAGTCTGCAATTGACTCGATGCTAATAGTGTTCAAAGCAACTTATGCATTATTAATTTTTTGTTTTAGATCGTATGCGTCTTCGGTTACAACACGCTCAAGCACTTCAATCCGTTTACGTAGGGCGCTTATTTCATCATGTAGGGCTTTATTGTTGCTTGCTTGGTCTGTTGTGGCACGAACCTGGCGCTCTCTAAGTTTCATTATGCTCACGATAAAACTGCCTAAAATAGCCAAAATTGGGATCAGTAATGCCATTGTTGCTGGGTTCATAAAATGTCCTTATTAGTCTTATTAAATAGCCTGTTACTTTGCTAACTTCGTTAAATTAACCTGCAATAGACCAGCTATTAACGCTTCAATTTGCCTTATGAGTAAAACAGATGGCTAGTTTGATAGTGGTCAACGTCTAAATTTATGATCTTTATCACCATATGCTCATCTCTTATCCCGAGTGCAGATTGATGTGTTTTGTTGTCTATTATTGTGACGACTTCAATCAAAATTACCAGTGACAAAAGTCATCATTGTGAAATCAACTTAATACCACTGATTATTATCTAAAATAGTTATTTTGTTAGTTCACTGATTTTACAATCTATTTTAAGATTTTTATGACTTAACTATTATTTTTTTCACCTGCGACACTTGTTATATTTTCAGTCATCCATATATATAATTATGTAGCAAGAATGATAAACGAAATGCTCGATAGAGGTTTCAGTAAACTTGCTAACACAGTGCCGAAAGGACTGTAAACTCGTAACACCACTAACATAAACAGTGGTCATTTTTACATATTGCTTTAGACAAGGGTATGAACATGCGTAATTTTAATATTTCTCCAGATTTAACTCCTCTTTATCGAAGTGCGATTGGTTTTGATCGTTTAGCGCAACTTGCTGAACATGCAGCAGCCAATAATGCTAACACTGGTTATCCTCCTTATAATATTGAGCTTTTAGGTGAAAACCGTTATCGGATCACTATGGCTGTTGCAGGTTTTTCTATGCCTGAATTAGATATCATGAGCGAAGGCGAAAAATTGTTAGTTAAAGGCAATAAGACTGCTAAAAGTGATGAACGAAAATATTTACATCAAGGCATTGCTGAACGAGGCTTTGAACGCACTTTCCAACTAGCTGATCATGTGCGAGTGATTGGGGCGGACTTAGAACACGGTTTACTCAATATCGATTTGATTCGTGAAATTCCAGAAGCGATGAAACCACGTAAAATTGATATTGTCGCAACAAACACGCTCGGCTAAACCTTTATTGTTAGCTTGGTGTATATGTGGCTTAAGTGTAATCTAATATTTAAGCCATATTCACAACCTTTAGTGTTATCTCCCTCCCCATTTTTAGCTCATTGCTTACGCCTAGTTTTTACACTAGGCTTTTTTGTGTTCAAAATTTATTAGTCTAATCGTTATTCTGTGTCTTGGTTGTTTAATAGCACCGGTCCTGGCCCTTGTTTAGCGAGCAAATCATCAGGATTATACAGTGGACAGTTTTTCATCGATAAACAACCACAACCAATACAACCTTCTAATAAGTCTTTTAATTTTTGCATCTTAATAATCCTTTGGGTTAGTGATTGTTTCCAAGCATTGGATAAATCAGCCCAATCTTCTTTAGTCGCTGTTCTTCCACTGGGTAGACTCGCGAAAGCGAGGTGTATTTCATCAAGTGATATCCCTAATTGCTGCGCCGCTTTAATGAGCGATATTCGCCTAATAACGTCTCGTGCATAACGACGTTGATTGCCTTGATTTCGCCAACTACTGATTAAGCCCTTTTGTTCATAGAAGTGGATAGCGGACACATTGATCCCACAACGCTTTGCAACTTGGCCAACACTTAATTCTGCTTCCATTATTATTCCAACTATTTTTTATCATTTTGGCAAAAATAACCCTTTACCTCAAGTTAACTTGAGGTATTAAGCTGTGTTGAATTATTAATAAGGAGATAAGAGATGCGATTAGAACATTTAAATTTAGTAGTGAATGACTTAGACGAGTCATTAGTATTTTATAAAGCCGCATTTCCGCATTGGCGAGTGCGTGGTGGTGGCGAATCTATTTGGCATGGTACACCAAGAAAATGGCTACATTTTGGTGATGATTATCATTATTTGTCGTTAAATGATTCGGGGACAGGGGAAGCTCGCGATCTTAAAAGTAATGCATTAGGTTTGGCACACTTTGCCTATGTAGTCGATAACATTGATGCATTAGTGGCAAGATTGGCCTTGGTCGGTTTTGAGGTGGCGATCATCGGTGGTCATGACCCCTTTTATAAAAGTCGCTACTTTATAGACCCGAACGGGTTTGAAGTCGAATTTGTTGAATACTTAACCGACATACCTAGTGAACGAAATCAGTATGATACTGAGTAACTAGTAACTGTTCATACTAAGTATTAATCAGCAAACAGCCGCCAGTAACTTTTAATGGCCAATCACTCAACATTAACTGCCATTGAGCTTATAGATAAAGCTCAATGGTTTAGGTTTAGTGGATTTTAGTAAGTTATCGATAAGTATCTGTACAGATAGCTCAATTATAAGTAATCAGATAAATCGCTATTAGCCGCTATCTCTACTTCTTGTTGCTTACCATGGAATAAGTAAGCTACTTCATTGCCAATTAACCGTAATGTTTCATCTTGACGCCATAGGGCGCTGCCTTCTTGGATTCCGATAACCGGCGTTAAAGGATCAACTAAGGTAAATTCTAACAAGCGTTGCGCGCGCGTTTCACCATTATGACCCGGCAGCTGGTAATTAGTGTAATGCGGATTTAATTGAAACGGCAGTATACCTAAGGCGGTAAATGATGGTGGTTCAACAATTGGCATATCATTGGTGGTACGAATGCTGGCTCCAGTAATGTTTGAGCCAGCACTCCAGCCAATGTACGGCATACCACTTTGTACTTGTTCACGGATTAAATGGACTAAGTCGTAACGATATAATTCGTTAAGTAATTGAAATGTATTACCACCGCCAACCAAAATTCCGGCCGCATCTTGAATTGCTTGTTTTGGGTCGGCAAATTGATGAATGCTATTAATGGTTATTGACAGAGGTTCAAGTGCAGTCTGTACTTTTGTCAAATAATCATCGTAGCTAACACTGACTCCCGCATAGGGAATAAATAGCCACTGTTGCCCAGGTTGGGTTAATGGACGAATAAGCTCGACAGCATGAGTTAAATAAGCAGAGTCACCGACGCGTGAAGCACTCAGCATTAACGCATTAATGGTCATAAAAAGTCCTTTTTGTTCATTGTTTTCGACAGTTTAACAAAGATTAACCATTGTCGACACAGAGTTTGTTTTTGGCGGTTATTTTTCAGTTTCAATTAATCAAACCTCCCTAGACTCAGCTCGCTTGAATTTCAAGTCTCTGTTTTGTCAGCTCATAAAAGAGTATAAATTTTTTTTAATACAACTAAGCTTGAATTTAAATTTTTTGGACATATTATGTCTTTAGTAACAATGAAAAATCGGCACTTTTGCCATACAGGAGCTTAAATGAAGCGTATATTTTTGTTGATCGCAACCAACTTTGCCATATTACTGGTTGCTTCAATTGTAATGTCTATTCTTGGGGTTAATACCTCAACAATGGGTGGACTGTTAGTATTTGCTGCCATTTTTGGTTTTGGTGGTTCGTTTATCAGTTTAGCCATTTCAAAATGGATGGCCAAGAAAACCATGGGTTGCGAAGTCATCACCCATCCTCGTGATAATATGGAGCGTTGGTTAGTTGAAACAGTTGCACGCCAAGCAGAAAAGTCTGGTATTAAGATGCCTGAAGTTGCTATATACCAGTCACCTGAAATGAACGCCTTTGCTACAGGCCCAAGTAAAAACAATGCCTTAGTCGCAGTGAGTTCAGGTTTGCTTTATGGCATGACTCAAGATGAAATTGAAGGCGTACTTGCACATGAAGTCAGCCATGTGGCAAACGGCGATATGGTGACTTTAACCTTAATCCAAGGCGTCGTGAACACTTTTGTTATTTTTGCTGCACGTGTTGTCGCTGGCATTATTAACAATTTTGTTTCTAGCAATGATGAAGAAGGTGAAGGCCTAGGCATGTTTGCTTATATGGCTGTGGTATTTGTGCTTGATATGTTGTTTGGCATTTTAGCTTCAATGATTGTGGCTTACTTCTCACGTATTCGTGAGTTTAAGGCCGATGAAGGGGCGGCGCGATTAGCAGGTAAAGGCAAAATGATTGCTGCGTTAGAGCGTTTACGCCAAGGTCCTGAATCTGGTGCTATGCCAGCTCAAATGTCGGCTTTTGGAATTAACGGTAAACGTTCAATGGCTGAGCTAATGATGAGCCACCCTCCATTAGAAAAACGTATTGCGGCACTGAAAAATAGCTAATATTCAGAAAATTATCGGGTTTATGTCGGTAAAATAGAAAGGGAGCCTTTGGGCTCCTTTTTTCGTTTTTTATGCATTAGGAATGATTGAATTGGGAGCCTTAATCGGTTACTTGTAGTGGGTTATTGCATTAATCACTCTAATCGATGACATATTGTTGTTTTATCACACCCAATAGGATAGTTTCAGATATGATCTGATCTCGCAATAATATTGCAAATAATGTCGATAAGCATACTCTTAATGGATACAAATATGCTTATAAGAACATGAGTCAACCAACACTATTCAGGAAATTGATATGCTGAAAAAAGCTATTTCTCAAGCGCAATTAAGAGAATGGCAGCTAGAAATAAACGATATTTCTGCCGAGTTTCGTCTTGCTATCATTTTTTATCAGGCCAATATTGAACTGAGTATTGATGTTATTTGCACAAGTCAAAATATTGATAAAAATACCCAGCAACAGCATGAGTCTAGTGTATTACAACATCTCAAAGCGACCCTCACGCATAATGTCACCACCCTCGATCAGCACTCGTGTGTCTACCACAAACTTATTCGTTCAGCCCAAGGTACTATTATTGGCGTGATAAGCTTTAGCACTCAAGAGAAGCAGCCGTCCGAAGAGGTATTAAGTCAAGCCTTATCGGCTATGCAAATACGCATAGCCGATATGCTAAGTAATGCAATCCGCTATTATATAAGCTCATTAACGATCGATTCTCATGCGAGTAAGCCAGTTTCTCTTGATGTTGATTTACAATCCTTTATTGATGCTTTTGAAGAGCATATTTGGGTAAAAGACACCAATGGGCAATATGTTTCATGTAATAAAAGTGTTGAGAGAGCTTGGAGAAAATCAAAAGAGCAAATTCTGGGGAAGACCGACTTTGATTTATTTGATCAACGCACTGCAAATGAATTTATTGAGAGCGATAAATTAGCCATCAATAGCGGAGCTTCCGTAGTGGTGTCTGAATGTGAAGAAGTCGACGTCAACTTTAATAAAGTCTGGCTCGAAACCATTAAAGCCCCAATTAGCAATGCTCAAGGCAAATTGACCGGGGTTATCGGAATGACCCGCAATATTGCCAAGCACAAAGAGGCTGAAGAACAACTTATTCTAGCCGCGAGTGTGTTTCAAAATGCTGTAGAAGGTGTAGTGATAACCAACAGTGATGGAAATATTACTGAAGTTAACCAAGCCTTTACTGATATAACGGGTTACAGTCGTGAAGAGGTATTAGGTAAAAATCCGAGATTACTTAATTCCGGTCGTCATCCAAAAAGCTTCTTTGAGCGTTTGTGGAATACGTTACTTGTTCAAGGTAAATGGCATGGTGAAATTTGGAATCGTCGCAAACATGGGGCGATATTTCCACAAAAGATCACTATTAGTGCCGTTTTAGATAAACAAAATATCATTCAGTATTATGTGGCAGTATTTGCCGATATTTCTGCTCAAAAACAAAATGAAGAGAAATTAAAAAATTTAGCCTATTTTGACCCGCTGACACAGCTCCCAAACAGAATGCAATTTATGTCATTGCTTGAGCAAGAGGTTAATCACTCTCATCGTGCTAAAAAGCAGCTGGCGATTGTATTTTTAGATATCGACTTTTTTAAGCACATTAATGACAGTCTAGGTCATGTTATTGGCGACGAAATTTTAGTTGAGTTAGCTAAACGTTTATCTTACGCCTTATCTGATTTTGATGTATTAGCCCGTCTAAGTGGCGATGAATTTGTCATCATGCTGCCTAGTATTATGGGCACTGATTCTGTCACCTCATCAATTGATCGCATTCGCAGCGTGTTTGAGCGTCCGTTTATACTGGATAATTCTCAATCTGTAAGGTTAACTGCCAGTATGGGCGTTGCTATCTACCCCAGTGATGGCGATGACCATGACAGCTTATTACGAAATGCTGACTCCGCTATGCACCGTGCTAAATTGGATGGGCGAAATAATTACGCTTTTTATACCGAGTCCATGACCAAACAAGCAGCAGAACAATTAAAACTGCAAACGGCATTGCATCAAGCATTAGTTAATGAAGATTTTTATTTAATGTATCAACCAAAGGTTAAGCTATCCGATTTAAAACCAAATGGTTTTGAAGCCCTTATTCGCTGGCACGATACGGCTTTAGGTCAAATTTCTCCTGCTGAATTTATTCCATTAGCCGAGAAGATTGGTTTGATTTGGGACATTGGTTTATGGGTATTAAAAACTGCCTGTTTGCAGGGGGTAGAGTGGTTAACACAAGGCAAAACATTTGAACGTATTTCCGTTAATGTGGCGAGCTTACAGCTACAAAGGAATGATTTTGTTGATAAAGTACGTTCTATTTTATTAGAAACGGGATTACCTGCGAAACATTTGGAATTAGAGGTCACCGAATCTTGTATGATGAATGATCCTGATGCAATTATTCGTGATTTGAAATTATTAGGTGCTATGGGAATAGCCTTGAGTATCGACGATTTTGGTACAGGTTACTCTTCTCTGAATTATCTCAAAAAGTTACCAATTGATAAGCTAAAAATCGATCAATCGTTTGTGCGAGACATTCCTCATGATACCAATAACACCGCCATAGCTAAGGCGGTAATTGCATTGGGTCATGCCCTGAATTTACAGATTATTGCAGAAGGGGTGGAAACCGTCGAACAAGCCGATTTTTTGCGGCTTAATGGCTGTGATTTGGTTCAAGGATATCTGTATAGCAAACCGCGACTACCACAAGATCTTAACGAGTTTTTACCTACGATCCGTAACAGCAATTTACCTAATGAAATTAAAGTAAAGTAACAAAAAAGCAGCTTACACAGTGTGTAAGCTGCTTTGCCATTAACATTACGACTTTTAGTACTGCATTAAGCGTAAATATCTAGGTTCACCGATGTTGAATCACTGTTGGCCATTTTGGTGTTATCACCATTATAAATACTGCTTGAAGCATCAGCTAAACGTGTTTATAGAGTAATTTTGTTGCAATTTATTAGTCTGTTAGAAGCTTGGTCTCTTTCATCCAACATTTGCGCTGCTCTGGTATATAAAATAAACCGTTTATCTCGAACAACCTGTGATCACCTGAGATAAAAAGATCCTAGTTAATGTTTTATGTAAATGCATTAATTCATTGCTCACTACATTAAAACATCCTCCTCCTTTGGGTGTCGTAATTCCCCTCGCAAGCTTTTATCTCGATTCAGGTCTATTACTACGATTAGACTAATTTATTACATTTATCTTCGATGTTTACTCGCTCATAGCTTGGCTTTTGTTTAGAATGTCGTTGATATCATTTAGAGTATCAACGTGACCTTTTACTGGCATTGAATCGATTGGCGGGTTATGACTCATTGCGAATAGCATGTGGTAATTCCCCCGTGAATATTAGACTAAGAGTTGATAGTCGGATAAATGCTGATCACGTAAGATAGACCTTCCACTGGCATGCGCCGTTAGGAATACATTTATACTGAGGTGGACTGTTTTTCTGCCTAGGAGCATTAATGCAACTGTTTGTAAAAGATTTAACTGTAATCGATTTTTCTTACCTTTGTCCTGTTCGAGGCATGGTTGGTGAAAGCTGGATTGTCGATGTGCTATTAGATGGTGGCTTGGATGAGCAAAATATGGTGCTCGATTTTGGCAAGGTTAAACGCATCATCAAAAACACCATTGATGATGTAGCCGATCATCGCCTGTTAATCCCTACTGCTTGTAGCGAAGTGCGCTGGCAGCAGAAGGGCGACCGTGTTTGGATGGATTTTAGCAGTGACAAAGGTGACATACATTTAGCCTGTCCTTCACAAGCATTTGCGCTTATTCCTTCAGAAGTGATCGACTATGAAAGCGTCAATGACTTTTTGAAGAAAGCCTTACGTGAAGTGTTACCGGAAAATGTCCAAGGCATCAGCCTCACATTACGCAGCGAAGTGCTCGATACCCCGTTTTACCATTACAGCCACGGATTACGCAAGCATGACGGCAACTGTCAGCGGATTGCCCATGGTCATCGTAGCCCAGTAACGGTATTTGAAAATGGTATTGCAGAGCCCAAATGGGACCAATATTGGGCAGAACGTTGGCATGACATTTACCTCGGCACCGAAGAGGATTTAGTGTCGGTAAAAACCCTAGAATTGTCTAAGCAGACTAAAATCAGCGACGAAACACACTATGGTTTTCATTATGTTGCGCCTCAAGGTGATTTTCAATTAGCAATGCCTAAGCATTGCTGTGACTTAATTCCTCACGACACTACTGTTGAGATGCTTGCTGAATACATGGCAAAGACATTGGCCAGTAAAGAGCCTAAAAGTCATTTTAAAGTGATTGCTTACGAAGGTATTGGCAAAGGGGCCATTGCGGTAAGGGGTTAATCAAGTATTATTAATGGGCTGCCTTAAGGTGGCCCTTTTTTTTATCTTTTTGTCGCGATTAACAAGGAATGCGTTTCGATTATGTTATTAAAAAATACCATTTTAAAATTGATATCAACTGCAGCAATGCTGGTGGTCAGCTTTTGTGGCTTAACGGCTAATTCGTTTGCCGCTGTGACCTTTCAAGGCCAGTTTGAACAAGGTGCTTTAGTGCGCGGGGCTGTGCCAGCCGGCAGTAAGGTTTTGTTGAATGATCAAGCAGTAAAAGTCACCCCAGACGGTCAGTTTGCTATAGGGTTTGATAGAGACGCGAAAAAAGACCAAGTATTTAAAGTGATCTACCCAGACGGATTAACAGAAATTAAGCCGTTAACAATAGCCGCAAGAGACTACAAAATTGATCGGGTCACCGGCATAAGCCAGAAAATAATGAAACCAGATCCCGTCGCTCAAGCGAGGGCTGCTAAAGATGCTAAACAGACTCGTGCAGCCAGAGACTTATTTAGTCAGCAAGATGCATTTATGCAAACCTTTATTTGGCCTGTAACAGGCAGAATTTCAGGGGTATATGGTAGTCAGCGCATATACAATGACGTACCCGGAAATCCACATTTTGGGGTTGATGTTGCCCGCCCAACAGGCACTGTAGTGGTTGCGCCTGCAGACGGCGTTATAACCTTAGCTGAACCCGACATGTTTTATTCTGGTGGCACTGTGATTATTGATCACGGCTATGGGGTGAGCTCAACATTTTTACATTTAAGTAAACTGTATTTAAAAGTGGGTGACAAAGTAGCGCAAGGCGATAAAGTCGCTGAAATTGGCGCGACAGGTCGAGTGACTGGGCCACATTTAGATTGGCGCTTAAACTGGTTCCAAATGCGCTTAGACCCTGTATCGATTGTGCCGTCTATGGCGACTGTGTTAGCCGCTCAGAAAGCGGCTAAGTAGTGTTTGCTGTATAGAGTCAGAGCCTTTTTGACTCTATAATCAACAGCTTTACGGGTATCTGTAGAGCATTATTTATGCCTCTTTGAGCCATAGCTTCAGCTGCGCGACTCACTATTTTCTGCTTACTGCATAAAGGAAGCTAGTTATGATAAAGCGAGTTGGCAACATCGAGATCCAACTGAAACACAAAGCGACATGTCATTGTGGTGCTGTTGAACTTGAACTTACGCTACCCAATGGTCTTGAAAATCCGAGACGATGCGATTGTTCAATTTGTCGTAGAAAGGGGGCGATTGTTGCTTCCGTTAAGCTGGATGGTATTCGAGTGGTAAAAGGTCAAGAGGTGTTGAGGCTTTATCAATTTAATACTCATACTGCAAAGCATTATTTTTGCTCACTCTGCGGTATTTACACTCATCATCAACGACGTTCAAACCCAACTGAATATGGCTTTAATATTGGGTGTTTAGAAGGTGTTAATCCATTTGAGTTAGGTCACATTGTCACTGGCGATGGTATCAATCATCCTGCCGATCGGAATGTTTAGTATTACGTCCATATTAGCCAGTAATTATCATGGATATCTCCATTGGTTATTAATGGTTATATTCGGTGAGCTTTAGACGTAATGTGACTGAGTGTTATGATAGGAGATCGCAATGCTGCGATGGTTTATATTATTGATTAGCGTCATCGTGTGTTTGAACGTGAATGCTACTATCAATCTGACGTCATTAAGTGAAAAGGGCATAGATAAGTGGCACCCTAAAGTGTTTTCCGGTAAATCAATTTACTCCATCGTTGAGTATAAAGGGCGTTTGGCACTAAAAGCACTTAGTCATAATGCCGCGTCAGGATTAGTGTTAGAACGCCAAATTGATCTTATGGTAACGCCTTACCTCAACTGGAGTTGGCTCGTCGAAAAGCAACTGCTGCAGTTAAATGAGCGCAGTAAAAAAGGCGACGACTTTGTTGCTCGAATTTATGTGGTTATTGATGGTGGTTTTATGGTGTGGAATACCAAATCATTAAACTACGTTTGGTCGAGTAATCAAGATCAGGGCTTGGTTTGGGACAACGCTTTTGCTGGCTCAAGTGTTAAAATGCTCTCTATTAGAGGTCAGGAAGCGCAGAAGGGCAGATGGTATCCACAAAAGCGCAATGTATACCAAGACTTGATTGAAACCTTTGGTGATAAAGGCAGTGATACCGCTAATCGTAAAGCCTATCAATACATCGATATCATCGCGATAATGACCGACACAGATAACAGTGGTAAACAAGCTGAATCTTATTATGCAGACATCATATTTAGTGAAGAATAGAAACTTATTAATTAGCTGTTTACATAAAATAAATTCAATAAATACAATGGTTCGCAGTGCATTATTGCTATTCATTAAGTCATTAAGTCACTTTAACGATTTTTGACAAGTATAACGTTCTGATTTACATGTTAAGGGTTAACTTATTTTAGCAAGGAAGATTGATGAACATGAAAAAATGGCTGTGGAAAATTACCGCAATATTATTTTAGGCGTATTTCTACTGCTTGGTCCTGAGTTAGCCGCTTTGGCCTTGTTTATTGATTTTGTCAGTCTTGATGTTTTCTTATTACTTATTGAAGTACAGATAGTGGCAGTGAGTGGTTATTATTTTCAAACCTGGTTTAAGCCAATATTGATGCCGATTTATCGCTTATTATTTAACTGTGATCCATATTTTTTTATTCCAACAAGGGCCCTAGTAAACAAGTATCCAATGATTTTGTGCCATACCGTTCCCTTTTTAATCTTGCCCATTATCGGTGTCACAGTTGCTAAGCCTATTATTGATATGAGTGACATTTACTAAGTTACAGTTACTGATAGCTCGTGCAGATTATATAGCCCTGATTCAACCGCAAACTTATCGTATCGACCGTTATAGCAGTGGACTAAAAAAGTAAAAAAATTGTTCCACTAATCGTTTGAACAACGGTCGTTTGCGCCACTCCCGCGCATCCATTTTAATTGAATTGGCCATATATTGATGTTGGACTTGACTGAGGGATTGAGTAAATTCTAAATTTTCTACAGAAAGCGTCACTTCGAAATTGAGCCACAAACTGCGCATATCAAGGTTAACCGTACCGATTAAGCAGTGGTGCAGATCGACTACCACTGATTTTGTATGCAAAAAACCGCCACAAAAACGATGAATATTCACCCCTGAATTGAGTAATTCACCAAAGAATGATCTGCTTGCCCATTCCACCATCAGTGAATCATTTTTATCGGGGATAATTAAGTTAACTTGCACGCCGCGCAATGAGGCAGCGGTTAATGCAAACAGTAGGTTCTCACTGGGTACAAAATAAGGGCTAGTGATGGTGATACTGTGTTTGGCTTGATAAATACTCAGTAACAACACCTGCTGGATCATGTCCTCTGGCATGCCGGGCCCAGAAGGAATAACTTGCACCATATCAGATTTTTTATGCCCATCTGGGTGATAATCTGGTGGCTCGGGTAAAATTCTTTGGTCAGTTTCAGTTTCCCAATCCCACGCAAAAATACAATTAAGCACTGGCACATTAGAACCGGTAATTCTTACCATGACATCGACCCATTCACCCACGCCAGCGCTTTGGTTAAAATATTTAGGGTCGACTAAGTTCATGGAGCCTGTATATCCGATTTGGTTATCGATCACCACTATTTTACGGTGAAGTCGCAGGTCGAGTCGGCGAAAGAACATCCGTATCGGAGAAACAGACAACGCGGAAACAATAATAATGCCGCCATCACGCATCTGTTTTGGCCACTGGCTTTTAAAAAATGTTCGACTGCCAGCGGCATCGAGCAATATTTTTACTGCAATCCCACGCTCTGCTGCATCAATCAGTGCTTGGGCAACCTGGTCTGCCAGTCCGCCTGGATACCAAATATAGAACTCGAAATGAATTGATGTCTGCGCTTGTTGGATATCTTGCAGTAAGGTCGTTAAAATTGTTTCTGGTGATGATTTAAGGGTTAGTTGGTTGTTTGACAACGTCGGAATACCAAGGCGGTTTTCGCATAACTGGCTAATGTTAATCGTATAGTCATTTACATTTTGCGGACGAAATTGATGAGTTGTAAACAGTCGACTGAACCATTTTCGATAGGGCGTGTACATTTCTTTGGCCCTGACGGCCCGCTTTTTCCCAAGGTTCATCTCACCCACGAGTAAGTAAAGCACAACGCCTAGGATGGGGATCACATAGATAAGCATCATCCAAGCTAACGAAACCCCGACGGATCGCCTTTTATAGACAATACGGGCGGTGATCCCGGCAATAATTAACCAATAGGCTAATACGCTGATTATCGTTAATATTTTGTAAAGCTCAACCATAGCTAGCCAGTAGACCAATCATGTAGAAAAAACATGCACTTATCATATCAGCTTTTTAAAAGATTTGATTTACCCTCATCCATCTGTCTAGCTGGGTATATTAAACCGTTTGTTTTATTATGGTGGGGCCTGTGTTAATGATATTAGCCTTGATTAAATCAGTAGCAATAAAATGAGCATTGTTGAAGCTCAGGTTATTTAAGTTGTTGTTAAGCAGGTTAATGTCATTCAAGCTCTTGTCGAGTTTTTAGACATTATTTCAAATCATTAGAGGGAGTTCGCAATCGCTATTTTTCGCTCAAAGTCAGCATCCCCATTGCAACCTAAGCATAAACTGCTCAGGCTTATTCTATGGAGCAGTATTGTTGTCGTCATACTTTCAATGGCGACAGCTAGCCTTATGGCACAGTTTATTCACTTGGCGACAGATCCCCGGGTGATTAACAGTCCACAAGGTTCATTTACGGCTCAATGCGTTACTGCCACTCCTGAAGCGACTTTGGATATTGATGGTCAATTGGCTGTCGCGAGCTGGAATATCTATAAACAACAAAATTCCGGCTGGCAAACGTTGTTAAGCCAGTTAGCCAGCCAGAATCAGTTATTGTTGCTGCAAGAAGTGAAGTTATCAGATGAGTTTGAGCAATGGCAGCAGCAAAGTCATCATCAATTGGCAATGGTACAAGCATTTCGTGAAGGTGAGACATCACTTGGGGTGATGAACCTGTCTGAGGTTTCTGCGAGTCAAAGTTGTGGCTATTTGACGGCCGAACCATTGATACAATTCCCCAAGTCGAGCCTGTTAAGTTATTTCCCTTTGTCTAATGGTGAGACTCTGCTGGTGGCCAATTTGCACAGTATTAACTTTGAGTATGTTCTAGACAGTTATGCGCAGCAGTTACAGCAACTTCTACCCACTTTGCAAGCTCATAAAGGGCCAATCATTTTCGGTGGTGATTTAAATACCTGGCGCCAAGCCAGATTGTCTATGTTAGCTCAAATAACCAACACATTAGGGCTTAAGGCTGTCATCCCTGTTAAAGATACTCGAACAACAGTGATGGGCTATCCCATAGATCATCTTTATTACCGAGGACTGACTTTAGAATCTGCTCGGGTAATCGATACCGAAACATCAGATCATCATCCTTTATTAGCGCAGTTTAGATTAGGCGAAAATTAACATTTTTTTAATGGCGACAAGTTTATTTGAACGTTAAACAAACCGTTTTTTGTGCATTTGGCTGTGTGATAGTTCTATCGTTCAGGAGTTAAGATCAATCCTTCCTTACTAGATTTTCAGAGCATAAGGTTGAGGACCATGGAATAGTGCAGTGATTGGTGTTACTGACTTGGTGTTTTTGGTTAAGTAATTGAGTTAAAGCATTTAATTAGTTAATTTATTTTTGAATTATCTAAGAGGCCCTTTGATTTAGGGCGGTAGCATCGCTATTTAGTTAACAGTTTTGCAAGAGTTAATATTCCAGCCTCTAATAGACTACCTTTACGATAGACAATCGACAACTGAACATGCTTTGGGCCATGGCTCACTGGCGTCATAACGAGTGACTTCTCATAGCGGCTTCCTGTCACCATATTCTTGCCAATAATAGTGTAGCCCAAACCCGCGGCAATACAACCTAAAACACCATCCGCACTGCTCATCACCATGAGCTCATCATGACCTCGCCCAGCCTTTTGTTGCCAAATAAGGGCGTGTTTTCTATAGCCACAGCCTTCATCTCTGACCAATAATACCGGATCATGTTCACTGTCTAGCGGCGTGACCATGATCAATTCTTCTTTCACTATAGGGATAACAACCAGTTTTTCATGTTTAGGTGCATTACCAATCGCGGCGCAGTCAACTTTATTGTTTAGTACCGAAAACACCAGTCTGTCGCTGGTATCGGTATAAATTTTGGTGCGAATTTGAGAATGATTAAGCTTGAGTTGTTTGAGGGCCAGAGGCATGTGAACCGCTGCGAATGTTTCTGGCATACCAACTCTTAACTCATAGCTTCCTTTATTGCGTAAGATGGCTGATGTGGCCTGATATTCTAACTGCAAAATTTGATCGGCATATTCGCAAAGCTGTTGTCCACTCGCTGTTAACTGTAACTTACGACCAATAATATTAAATAGTTTGGTATCCAGCTCTCTTTCGAGCTTTCTAATTCGGTTGGTGATATTAGATTGAACCGTATGCAGTTTATCCGCTGCGCCTTTAATACCTTCTTCATCGACTACCGCTTTGAAGGTTTTTAGTGTCAAAATTTCCATATAGTTCTCTTAATAAGAAGTATTTATTCTAAATAATTCAATTTTTAAGATTAGCAGGTTAACGTATTCTTTGTTAATTATTTATAATTCAAAGTGGTTAACATGCTAATGGCGTTAACAAAATTTCGAGTATATTTTGCCGGTATCAGTAGTTTAATTGTGACTGTTGGTGTGGCTAGATTCTCCTACAGCCTGTTATTACCGATAATGCAGGATGGTGCAGGTTTAACTGAACTCGGAGGCGGTTGGCTCGCTAGCACTAATTTTATGGGGTACATGAGTGGAGTATTGCTTGCTGCTAGCCTGCATAACATGAACTATAAATACAACTTGCACCGGCTGTATCTTATATTGAGTGTGCTCACTTCAGCAGCAATGGTAATGACCACGGATATGGTCACTTGGGCGGTATTACGATTTATTGCCGGAGTTTGCGCTTCTGGTGGCTTTATTATTGCCTCTGGTTTGATATTAAAATGGTTAGTTAAACATCATCACCGTGCTGAATTAGGGATTCACTTCTCAGGTGCTGGGCTAAGTATCATTATTACATCATTACTGGTTGAGTTCATGCTGACAATATCAGCCGAATGGCAGCAACAGTGGTTGGCATTAGCCGTTATGGCGGCAGTATTTGCCATCCCAGCATGGTTATGGATGCCACACCCTTTCATTGATGGTCAAGTAGGGGGTACGGCTAAAGATACTCCTCCAAGCAAGGTGTTTAAATCGCTGATGATGTTGGCTTATTTTTGTGCAGGTTATGGTTATGCTGTTAGCTCTACCTTTATTGTTGATATTGTCGAGAGGGTTGATGGCTTACAAGGGCAAGGGGGGGTGGCCTTTTTATTAGTTGGATTAGCAGCAACTCCAGCAGCACTTATTTGGGATCGAATTGCGCGAAGAACAGGCTATATCAAAGCGTTAATCATTGCGTATATTCTTCAGGCTATAGGGATTATTCTTCCAGCTATAAATGACAGCTTACATGTGGTGATCTTAAGTGCATTAATGTTCGGCGGGACTTTTATCGCATGCGTTAGCATGGTATTAACAATGGCGGGTAAGTTTTACCCTAGTAACCCGGCTAAGTTTATGGGGACTATGACCTTGGCTTATGGTGCGGCCCAAATTCTTGCGCCTGTATGTACCGGATATCTTACTGAAACTTTTGGCAGTTATGATATTGGGCTATATGTCTCTGCTGCGATAGTGATGATAGGCACGCTGTTCTTGTTTGGATTATTCAGGATTGAAATAAATGCTTCGGAAAAGAAAGACACCAATACACAAACTCGGTTTCTTATCGGTTAATTAGCCTATAGTCATCAATATTTTGGCGTAAACATGGACGTTAGGAAAAGACTGTTAACAATTTTTTCAGTGAGCTTTGCCTGTGTCGGCATTGATCAAGCGACTAAGTTGCTGGCATCAGAATACCTGACAAAAAATGCAATGGTCAGTTACCTTAATGACACCCTTAGAGTCGGTTTCGTTGAAAATATTGGCGCATTTCTTGGTTTGGGTAATAACATGTCGGAGCAAGCTAGGTTTTGGCTTTTTGTGGTATTGGTAGGGGCATTTTTATTAGGTTTATTGTGTTATTTGTTATCAAATAACAAGCTGAATCTACCATCTTTACTTGCACTATCACTTATTTTTTCAGGTGGTATTAGTAATTTCCATGACCGCGTGTTTAATCATGGTGCTGTGATTGATTTTCTCAATATTGGCGTTGGCAGTCTAAGAACGGGAGTTTTTAATGTCGCAGATATTGCCATTATGATAGGTGTATTTATGATTATTATTGTTCAAGGCAAAAAAGACAGCCCTGCGCTATTAACGCCTAACAAATGATCTTGCATAGCTAAGTATTGCGCTAGGCCTTGCCTGCATGTTACTTGGCTATTTTCAAGGACGCTTTGTAAGCGTTAATTAAAGACTATCAAGGTACTCAACCAAGCGGTTGAACTAAAAGACCCACTAATGAGTGTATAAGGCAATTGGATTGGTTAGTCTTAAGATTACACTTGCGCAGAGGCAGATGTCATTTAGCCAGCTAAATAGGCGTCATTTTATTAACTTCTTGGTTTTTAATGGTTTGGTTTTGTGGCATGTGACAAACAACATTACGGCCACTGTTTTTGGCTTTATACAAAGCAACATCGGCAAGTTTGATTAGGTCCTCTAATTCAGTCATTTGTTCATTGTAAACCGCGACACCAAAGCTGGCAGTTACTGATAGCGGGCCAGTGTCATGTGAAACTGTCATTTTTTGTATGTTTTTGCGAATGAGATCAGCGAGATTAATTGCATCTGATTGAGTGGTGTTAGGTAAGAAAATGATAAACTCTTCACCTCCCCAACGCGCTAAAATATCACTTTTTCTGATGTGTTGTTGCAATGTTTGAGCAATACTTTTAAGTACATCATCTCCAGCTGCATGACCATAATCATCATTTATTGTTTTAAACCAATCGATATCCAACAGGATTATTGAAAAGGCTTGTTGATCTCTTATACCTAAATTCCATAACGGGCTAACGGCTACAGTAAAAGCACGACGATTATATAATTCAGTTAAGTGATCTAATTGCGCGCTGACTTCAGCAGTAATACGAGCTTTATCTACCTTCTTTAAATTAAAGGCCAATGCTAAAGCTAAAATTGACATTTCAATTAACATACCTATTTCAATACTGTGAAATATCAGAGTGCTATAGGGAATAAAGCCCCAAGTAGTTGCTGCAGAGGTCGCCGCACCTCCAGCGCCGAGAAACACAGCAGGAATAAAAAACTTAACCGTATCGTGACCATTTTTTAAGACTAAAAACCCCAAAGATAAAAAAATAACCACTAATAGCGACGTCAGGGCGACACCTATATTAACGGCGAGTAATTGGTCTGCATTGAGAAATAGACTGGTGATTAACAGTATTAGGCCAGTATATACCCACTTTCTTATTTGATATATTTTAGGCGCAAACACTTTTAATTTAAGGAATTCAAAACAAAAGGCGATACTAAAAGCGATGTAACAATATAAAAACAATATCATTAACCATTGTTGTAACAATAAGCTATTGGGCCAAATAAATTTAAAGCCATGGCCGGTATAAGCAATATTTAAACAAAAAAATGACAATAAATACAAAGAGTAGAATACATAGCTGCTATCTTTTAAACTGATAAAAAGCGTAATGTTATAAACGAAAAGTATAAAAAATGCACCATATATAAAGCCATAAAAATAACTTGAGATAATTAGGTCATCTTGTATGACGTCGTGAGTTGTTAAGTACAATGGAATAAGCAGAGGGTCTTGTGATTCAAAGCGCATAAACACCTGAGTGGTGCCTGGCTTAAACGTATATTGCTGTGACAGCATACGGGTTTTATTTTCTCGTGCATTAAACGGTAGTGTGTCACCAATAAACGCTTTATCTTCAACCTTACCTTGACGCATAAAATAAAAATCAGCATGGTCTAGCCAAGCGGTATCGAGGTAAAGCACTTTTTTTATCTCTTTATCCGATGAATTATTGATTAACACAGATGCCCACAGCGCATCATGAATAAACCCAAAACTGGCTCTTTCATCGGCATTTAGCGTGAACTTACCTTGTTTATATTGTTTAAAAGCATTCTGGAACGACAAATCCGCACTACGGTCTTGTAGAATCGTTAAGTGTTTATTAATGAATAGTTCACTAGGAACATTCGTTAATTCAATAGGTTTGCTAATAGCACCAAGACTATACAAGCATAAAAACAACAGTAGAAAACGTATAGTAAATACTCGCAAAGGTAAGGTAATAATAGATTAGTCGCTCACATATCTTTTGTCTAACTAAAGGATGACAGCAGTTAATCATGTTATTGCTAAGAATATGACGTTGAATAGCATATTGAGTAATATTTCATCACTCAAGCATCTTTGCAAAAATGTGTGATGCTGATGTGTATAATGGCGTCGATATTTTTGTTATTACGCTTGCTTGGAGTAGTCGAAAAAGATATTCATTTATCCAAAATTCCAAAATCAGCAAGATTGCCATTTAAATGGTGCATGAAATAGGGATATAAAGATGCTTCATAAAATTGAGAAATGGATTGATCAAATCAATGTCGAATATAAACAACAACGAATTTGCTGTGCTAAATTTTTCAGTGAGTTTGAAGGTTTTTATCCTTTAGCGTTTCTTGAACAAGCTTATTTCGTTGTGGTAGACGAGATCCCAAAACCTGACTTCCCTGAGCTTCGCCAAATGGGATTCAGTAGCTTTATGGATATGCAAGCTGGTGGCATTACCTATAAGGATACCTATTACGTACTTCGCCATAATGTTTCGAGTTTGCGCTTACACTTTCATGAGTTAGTCCATGTGGCTCAATGGGCACATTTAGGCGCTCATGGTTTTATACTTCGTTACATGGATGAAATTCAAACCTTTGGCTATCACGAATCCCCTTTAGAGAAAATGGCTTACGCCTTAGATGCCAACTTCAGTGAAGGTGGGGCTAAAATTAATATACCCAGCTATGTTGTACGAAATATATAGTCATTTAATGTAAATTAGTAATAATGACATCGCAATCATATTAGACGTATTGCCTGTAGATTATTGATGTCATTACCAATGACATCAATCAAAATTGCTTGATAATTAAGCGCGCTTATACAATGGAACTGTAAAAAAAATGAATCAAACTCCAATAGATAATATTGCTGAATCAAATGAAATTGAAAGAATTAACCTATTACGCGCTAATTTAGATACATTGAGGCCTAAATCGTATAGCTGGCTTATCCAATGGGGAATTTTTGGTGCTACCATTGCCGCGATTGTCTATATTGCAGAATTTGATTTATTAGCAGAACAGAACTTTGTATGGTTCTTACTATTGCTTGTGACAGTTTGCTTTAATCGTTGCGAGGATTATTCAGCCCATAAGCGTATCGATCTCCTTATCAAACTGCTTGATAAAAGGGCATTTGATAAACAGTAATATTCTACGTACTTGATATGGCGAAGTGACGAGCTTATCGCTCGTCACACATTTCCAAGCAAACTTAACAGTTTTGAGATCCAGCAAGGTGAGGTTATCAACGATTGAAGGTTAAGCCTAATTGCCATAGTATGTTTTGCTTATGGCTAATTGAGCATAAAGCGCCAGCACTAAACTAAAAACTTAGTCATGGTGTGATATTTCGGTTTATTGTTGTGGCGGGATGAGCTTTAAAGGTGCATTTTGCCACAGTTTTGGGCAACTTTATTCACGACAGTGCTTATGCTATGTCGTTATTTCCCGTGACTAAGCAATAATGGTCTCGCTTCTTTTTATAGGATAACTTTGGTGTCAGCTAGTTACTTCAACTGGCTAGGTATCACATCTGATACCCCTGTTGAGAGTTCGCTTGAGCGGAATTTTACCTCGAAAGTTAGCCGCTACTAGTTAGTGCTAATAAGGTTAAGATAAACCATTACCAGTAAAGAGATTAGCTTGCCGATTCACTGGCTAGAATAGTTTGAATATCGTGCGGATGCACTTTAACGCAAATACCATTGGCTTTAAATGCGATGGTTGGATTTGCTAAGCGTTCGTTATCACCTTTAGGTGAACTTAGCTTTACCTTAATGTTATGCTCACTTTTACCGGTATGGGTACTTTTACCGGTATTGGCACTATCAGCGACAATAATCTCAGCTAATTGTGGGGCATGTTCCATGAGTTCTGCCACGAATGCTTCACTGGTTTTCGCTTGTGATGGAAACACTAATTCGATATGTTCCCAACCTTCAACGGGATAAACTTTGTCTGAAGGAAAGGGCAGTTCAACACACTGAATGTTCATTGCCCCCATAACTAATGGCTCAGCTAATTTAATAATTAAAATTGGCCGACCGTTAATCATGTTATTAGAGATAATGTCTCCATACTGACTAAATTCATCTGCTAGTAGCTGCGCCGTTTGGCTGTTATTCACTCGAAGAGCTGCGTGATCACAATGAAGGGATAAACCTTCTAAACCTAACTGATGTATGAATGCAATAATGCGTTGACTAAAATCTGGCCAAGTATGTTGTAAGTATTGGTAATTCATTTAATAACCCAAAAAACAAAGCAAAATGGTATGGTTGATAGCAGATCAACTTATGGCCATATCTCAATTGGCGTACCAGCATCAATCATTTGCCAAAGCTCATCCATTTCTTTGTTGGTGACAGCTATACAACCGTTGGTCCAGTTGTACTTTTGTGCTTCTTCTGGCGGTAACGATGAGCGAGGGTTTTCACCGTGGATCATGATCATACCACCGGCTCTTATGCCTAATGCGTCAGCACGCAATTTGTCTTCTTCATTAGGATATGAAATATGAATCGATTTATAAAATGCACTATCCGATTTTTTATAATCTAAGGTGTAACGACCTTGTGGAGTACGTTGATCACCTTCTTTAAGTTTATGACCACTGGGTACGTCACCCATAGCAATCAGATAACTTTTAATCACTTTTCCGTCACGCATAACAGACATGCGGGATTCAGATTTATTAACGACAACTAAATCGACTTTGGCCTTTAAAGATTGAGCTGATGATGCATTCGCCAACAAAGGGCAACAAAATATAACCATGAATAATATAGACAGCGTGCGCATGAAATCTCCGTAAACCAATGACCTTTTTATTTTTTATTGTAAAATGACCGATTGTGAATGTTAAATCTCGGCGGTCAATGTTAGATTTTAACGACATCAAGGGTTAATTGATATTAGTTGACCGAGTTATTTGCAAGTTTTTGCAAGTTTTTTGATAGATATAACCTAATACAGCGAAACCTAAAATGAATACCGAAGAAAAAGCCGACAGCCCACTAAAACAAACACTCAGAAGCGTGATATTTGGTACTGAAACGCCAGCAGGTAAACGCTTCGATATTGCACTGATGATTTGCATTGTACTGAGTGTGACACTGATTTTTATCGACACCATAGGAACTATTCATGCGCAATATGGTGATTATATTCGTATTGGAGAATGGACTTTTACGGTAATCTTTACCGTTGAGTACATATTAAGATTATATTGTTCATTGAATCGGTTACACTATGCCCGCAGTTTCTTCGGTGTAGTCGATTTAGTGTCTATTTTGCCCAGTTATTTAGGTTTGATATTCCCTGGTGCAAATTTAGCGTTAGCAATAAGAGTGTTAAGGCTATTCCGTGTATTCAGAGTGTTAAAGCTACTGCGCTATTTAAGTGACGGTAATATATTGCTCAAAGCCATGATACTGTCGAGCCGTAAAGTATTTCTGTTTTTCTTTTCGGTCAGCCTGATCATTATGGTACTGAGTGTGATTATGTATGTTGTTGAAGGCCCAGTGAATGGCTTTACTTCCATACCTAAATCAATGTATTGGACAATCGTAACGATTACCACTGTGGGTTATGGTGATATTACGCCGCAAACTACGTTAGGTCAGGGGATTGCTGCGCTAACCATGCTTATTGGTTATTCGATTATTGCCATTCCAACCGGCATTTTAACCGCTGAGATCTCAAATGAAATGGTCAGAACCCGTGATTTACGTAAATGTAATAATTGCGGTAAAAAAGGCCATGATAATGATGCCGAGTACTGTAATCATTGTGGCAGCGAGTTAGAAAAGCTGTAGTTTTACCTTTATTCATCGTCCAGTGACAATCTTGCGCAGGGTGATTTCATCTCAAGGATACCAATGACCACAGCTAAATTTGTCGAAGGCCCCATTTTACGCCACATCTTAGTGATGAGCTCGACCGCTGCGGTCGGTATTTCGGCGTTATTTGTTGTCGATTTACTCGACATTTTCTTCTTAAGCTTGCTCGGCGAAGTTGAGCTTGCCGCTGCGGCAGGTTATGCCAGCACCATTTCATTTTTTACCACTTCTATTGGTATCGGCTTATCCATTGCCCTTGGTGCCTTAGTGTCAAAAGCTGTGGGTGCTAAGAATATTAAGTTAGCGAAAAGATTATTCTTAAACAGTGCCATAGTCACATTAGTGACCAGTGTGTTGGTGGCTGCAGTGGTGATTACGTTTGTTCCAGAGCTGCTCGCATTAATCGGTGCAACAGGGCGTACTGCAGAGCTAGCCCAAAGCTATTTGTATATTCTACTGCCATCGTTACCGTTTATTTGTTTAGCCATGGCATTGGGGGGCGCTTTACGTGCCGTGGGTGATGCAAAATTGTCGATGATGTCAACACTCGCTGGTGGCGGTGTTAATGCGGTGTTGGATCCTATCTTTATTTTTTCTCTATCAATGGGCATCGAAGGTGCAGCGGCGGCGTCAGTTCTTGCTCGTATCGCAGTATTCATTATCTCCGCGCGCGGTGTGGTGATAAAACATAAGTTGTTAGGTCGATTCTCATTTGACGAGTTTAAACAAGATCTCAGGGTAATATTTGCCATTGCCGCCCCAGCAATGCTCACCAATGTGGCCACCCCAATTGGTAATGCCGTGGTTACGCGTGCCATAGCCGATTTTGGTGACAGTTATGTGGCCGGTTGGGCGGTATTAGGCCGCTTGATCCCTGTAACGTTTGGGATGATTTTTGCTCTGTCTGGCGCCGTTGGGCCGATTGTGGGACAAAACTTTGGCGCCAATGAAATAGAGCGTGTGAGATTAAGTTTGACCAACGCTATTCAGTTTTGTGTGGCTTACGTATTAGTGATGTCGCTAGGGCTGTATTTATTGCGTAATGTGATTGTCAGTAGTTTTGATATGGAAGGTGATGCTGCCGAGTTGATTTTGTTTTTCTGCCAATATATCGCGGTGTTCTTTATCTTTTCGGGTATCTTATTTATTGCCAATGCGTCATTTAATAATTTAGGTAAAGCCAAATATTCAACCTTTTTTAACGTCGGTAAAGCCACCATTGGCACTATCCCCTTTGTGTATTTTGGTGCGCAGTGGGGCGGGGTATTTGGGGTGCTCATTGGCCAGGTGATTGGATCAATTATCTTTGGTGTGATTGGTATTTTTTGCGCATATCGATTAGTGGATAAAATTAGTCGTCAAGGCTTAGTGTCCGCAGCAGCCAATCAACAAGTGTTAGAAAACGATGTGATTAACATTGATATGGTCGCGGCACCGTCACCTATGTCTGGGCGTACTCAGATGGCGCAATTGGATGAAGAGCCCTTGTGTAAACAGTTCGCCGAGCAGGCTCCTGTCGATAAAGAGAATACCGATAAGGACGACATTAACACCAGCTATGCAGAGCAATCTATTCCAGCATCATCGATTAAAGATCAAACCATTGACGATAAAACTCGTGCAAATAACGTTAATACTGACAATAGGCCTACAGACACAAGCAAATAATGGCATCAGGTTATTCCAATAACGGTTTAATCCCTATTGAGTCTATATTGAACAGCTAATAAAAAGCCCCTATTTTGGTTTGACCAAGATAGGGGCTTTTTGTTACTAACAGCTTAATAGGTGTTAGTCTTTGTCAGTTTCCGGGTTACTTGTCTCTGTGGCAGCAATTTGTTCTGCCGCTTCAGCTAACGCAATTTTTTCGCGTTCAGCTTTAGAAATATAACGCTCAACTGGCTTATTACTTGGATTCGCTGGCACGACTTTGTTCTGACGAGCCTTAGCTCGTTTTGCCAACTTTTTGATCATCTCTTGCTTTCTGTTCATCTGATTTCTTACTTTATAAACGATAAACTATTTATATCTTTGTAGACAATAAATAGCATATCAAAGCGTGATGACACTGGTCTTGGAGCCAACGGCACCATCACGAGAAAATTTGGAGGCTAATTTTAACTTAATTGCTTAGCTGGATATAGTGTTTTATCTAACTGTCGCATTATTAGTACTTTCAGTAGACTAAAAACATCACCGGATTAACGACTAATTAGCGAATTTTTTGATATCTTCAGCAGTAGCGCCATCGTTACATTCGCCACGAATTTCACCGCGTTCGGCTTCAACATAACGACTTAATTCAATAAAGCCAGCCTGACAATAACCGTTCATTTCGATGGTTTTTCTGACACCAATATCGATTTGTTGGTTCCATAGTTCGAGACGGTTTTCAGCATTACGTTGCTCAATGAGATAGCTTTGTGCATCTTGTGTACTGCGACGTATTATTCTGTCTTGCGGCGGATCACTGGGTATACTGCGATCAAGTGCGGTAGCCAACTTTGCCTTATAGACAAATAACTTAATCCCGTTGCCTTTAATTTCCGTGCTAAATGCATCGCGAAATTGGCCAACAAAATCCATTGGATCTGGTTCGCTCGCGCTACACGCGCTTAGCAGTATGATACTGCAGACGATTAAGCCGAATTTTGACACACATAACCTCATTAATTCTTGGTTAAAAAATTTTGGCATAAACGCTGCCAATCTCATATTCACCATTGATTAATAGCCCAATAACATGAGTAGCAAAGAGATCCGCAGACGTTTATTCGCCACAGTGTTGTGATGCACTGTGGCTACATATTCGCTAGGTTGTCGCTAATTTAAGCGGATAACGCTTTAAGCGAAACGTTCGTTAAGGTAACTCGTAATGGCTTTAGACTCATATAACCATTGGGTTTTACCGTCTTGCTCAATACGTAAACAAGGCACTTGTAGTTTGCCGCCTTGGCTAGTTAACACGCTTTTGTGTTGCTCTTGTTTAGCATCAACTAAATTAATGCTTAGGTTTTGACGACGCATTTCACGACGCACTTTGACGCAAAAAGGGCAGGCTGCGTATTGATACAAAGCCAGTGATTGAGTCTGTTGATCGACAGTCGCTTGTTGCTCTTGCGGACGTTGGCGCTTTTTAGGGGCAAACACAAAATTTAACAACAAAATAATTCGACCTAAAATCCAGCGAACGATAAACATAGATAACCTCAATCTTAGCTATTAATAATATGACATGATTGCAAACGCTTGTTATGACTCGTTTGCAATGTATGCGCAGTCTACCCGATGTCGATAGCGGTTAACAGCTAACAACAGGTTATTTTACTTGTAGTTCAAGCGATGCTTCAGCGGCATCTTCAGCTGTGTTGATACGGCTCTCAAGTACAAATACTTTACCCGCATCAATACCGGCTTGATCGATTAAATAGGCTTTTACGGCCTTCGCACGCTGTTGTGCTAATTCGCCTAAGTCATCACGAGTAGATTGCTGTTGGTTTTTAAGCATATTGTACAAGCCTATATGCCAGCGAGTGATCAATTCGGCTTCTGTGATTTCTGGTGTTTGCTGTTTGAGCGTTTGCTTGATGTCCTGTGGTGGTTGTGACAATTCTTGCTCCGCCAGTTGGTAGAGTGCATCAGCTATCGGCCCTGTTGCAGGAAACTGGCTAGCAGATAAACTTTTTGGGAAATCTTTGAATTTAATGCCCGCCGTTTTAGCCAGCTTTTTATGCAGTTGAGATTCAGCTAACGCTTGTTGGTCGTTAATTAAGTCGACACTGCCTTTGATATTAAGATTAAGTAGCGGTCGGTCAATTAACGCTTTAGCCAGCTTGTCTAATGTGGTTTTTTGTTTAAGCGTAATCGTGCTTAGTCCATAATCGAAACTGATTTTATCCATTTCTTCATCATCACCCACAAGACCTGCTAAAAACGAAAAAGGTGAGGTGACAACCTTGGTAATAACATTGCCTAACGCATTAATTATTATGCTACCAAAGCTAAAGCTTGGAGAATCAATGTCTCCAGAAACATCAACGCCCAAATCAATCACGCCGTTGCGATCTTGCAACAACGCAACGGCTAGCGTAACCGGTAGGCTGGTGGCTAGGCTGCTATTACTGGGTTTACCTAGCTTGAGTTGATCAATCACAACGTGATTACTACCGACCAAGGCATTATTTTTAAGTTGGTAGTTGAGGTCTAATGACAACAGGCCTTTATCAATATAATAGCCTGCATAAGTACCTGAATAAGGGTTAACCGAGGTCAGTTCAACTTTGTCAAAGTTTAAGTTAAGGTCGAGGTAAGGCTGCGCGAGTAACGGATTAACATCGCCTTTAAGGGTTACGGGTGCATATTTGTCTATTTTACCCGTTAAATCAACGGATGCTGTAGTTTCAGGATTCGATGATAAGTTGGTAATTTGGCCGTTAAGCATTTCAATGCCGGAAGCAAAATTAGGTGTTAAGGAGTTATCTGCAAAGAAGGCTGAGCTGTCCTTAAAACCAATTTTATTAATATTAAGCTGCATTTGTGCGGGCTTGGCTGTGGCGGGTGACTCATTGCCAGCCGATAATACAGCAGCTTCATCGGCGGGTGTCGCTCTGGCATTACTGGGTTCAACGCCAACTTGCTTAGGGGGGGGGGCAGAGTCAGTTGTGTTGATTAATGCACTGATATTGGTAGTGCGGTCAGCGGAAATAATCAGGCGACTAAATAGGGTATCGAAGTTTATTTCATCGATATCAATTTTAGCTTGTTGACGATCAAACGCTAATTGGTTGATGTCCATGGTTTCCCATGTCAGCAAAGGCTGTTTTAAGACATTATCGTTAATGTGTAATTGGCTGATGTTTGCGCTACCTGAGTAGGTCAGCATGTCCTTGGCATCGGCATGCAAACGGCCCTTAGTTGAAAACATCCCGTCTTCTATGGTCATATTTATGTACGGGGCGATATAGGGTTGTAAGCGTGATAACAACATGTTGCTAAAATCGATGTCCGCATCGACAGTTTGCGCGACGGCATCAATTTGCCCAACAGAGGTTAATAAGCTCTGAGCATTGATGCCTGCTGAAAGTTGATAATCAATTGGAGTTGATAGATCAGATTTCACTATACCGGTACTGATATCTATTGGGCCAATTTGCCATAGGATAATGTTATCACTGGCAATACCTTCACCCAGATCGACTAAATATTCTGCAATAGCGATTTTGTTGAGCGTCACGAGCCAAGGTGCGTCAGCGTCAACTGCTTTAGATACCGTTTGCGATTGAGGGGTTACTGAGGTCGTTTCTGCTGTAGACGCAGATAACGCTGTTGTTTCAGAGCCAAGAGAGGCTTGCGTGTGTTGGCTAGTGCTATTGACCATAATATCGTCAGCATCTGTAGTCTGTTCAGTGGCAACCTCTGTAGTGAGCTTGTTGACTACCGCAACCGCCTTGTCTGTCACAGGATCAGCTGGCTCTGAAGTGCTCGCTTTTGTGGTATCGCTATTTAATGCTTCTGATGGTGCGTCATCTGTGCGAGTGTTATTTACGGTATCAACCTCAGTCGTCAGCTCAGTATTTTTAGGTAACAACAACGCAACGAGATCAGCGCCTGTCGGGGTGATCTTGAGTTTGATTTTACCATTTTCAGTGTGGAACTCATCAATATTCACGCGTTTTTTAAGGCTATCAAGATTGATGTTTTTTAACGCTAACACATCAATCGCAATTTTCTCATCTTGTTGATACAAGGCTTTAAAACGATCAATTGTTATCTGCCCCTTGGTGACTTTTATATCAGTGATTGGGGCTAAGTTTTTATCTTGTAATATCACCTTGTATTGGCCGTTTAGGCTCAACATACCTTCCGCTAAATTCATGGCAAACAGTTGATCGACAACCGACCAATAGCGCGATAAATCAATGCCTGTAACATTAAGATCGCCTTCAATGGCCAATGGCGCTAATTGGAATTGTCCTTGAAGTGTCACTGAAGCTTTAAATTGATCTTCTATGCTTAAATTATAACGATTTACTTGCTCTTGCTTGTCGTTTAACGCGCTACTTAGGCTATTGAATTGGGCTAATGACACATTGATATTTGGATAATTAATGTGGGTATCTGTGACGTTGTCGTCTAGGGTAAATTCGCCTTGTTGGATCTGAATATTAGCAATGCTTATCGCGGGGATAACACTTGGTTCAGTACTGGTTGGCGTTGGCTGAGTATTTTGGCTCAGGCGGGTCATAATATCGCTAAAGTTAAACACCACTTGCTGATCAGCTGCTTGCGAACGCGCCACCTTAATGGTGGGTTTCATTAAGCGGATATCTTCAATCACCAATGACCAAGACGTAATGGATTCCCATAACTGGATATTGGCATACACATTAGCTAATGACGCAAATGTTTGTTGGCTATTAAATTCATTAATCACCAAGCCAGAGATGTTGAGTTCTAAGGTAAATGGATTGATTCGAACGTCTTGCAAGGTCACGCTTCTGCCTAACTGCTCGGCTAATATTGCGGGTGCTTGTTGTTTGGCTATGTACGGAATGACGCCACCAAGAACAGCACAGCCTAATAGATAAAGAGTTAATCCATAAAGAGCTAATTTTTGTATACGAAAGCGAGAATTAATCGCTGAGCGCATCTGAGAGAAATACGAGGTCATATGAGATAATCTTGATGTGAAACAGTGTCGACAGTGGTTTATTTTAGCAAAAAAACGATCTTAACGAATGATTATTTTGTGAGTAAAACGGATTAATTTACATTTGTGGACATAGATGTTAGATTTATATTTAAGTTAATGTAATTGATAGGTTTTATGCTTTTCTCATTTAAGAATGTTAAGCGCAAATGCCCTGTTAATGACTTGTGTCGATATAATGTTGTTAACCTTGATGTTGTGATTTCATCATTTAACTCACATTATAATGGCGATATCTAAGGTGATATTGAACCCTACTTTCAAGGATGATAAATGCAAATCCGTCTTGCCTCGAGCATTGATTTAGAACCGCTTAGCCTGTTATTTGATCAATATCGGCAGCAATTACAACAATCCGCTGACTATCCCGCGTGTCATTCATTTTTGAAAAACCGCTTGGCCGAAAACGATTCGATGATTTTTGTTGCCCTCATAGATGACAATATTGTGGGCTTTATTCAATTATATCCATCATTCTCCTCAGTGCGCCTGGCACCCGTATGGCATTTAGAAGATGTATTTGTCCTGCCAGACTATCAGCAACATAATGTGGTGAGTCAAATGCATACAAAGGCCCAATTACTGGCACACAGCATGGGAGTATTATTGATTAACCGTCACGATGACGAAGCCTTCGGCGAGTCTGAATCGGATAGTTGCTTGGTGTAAAGCTGATCAGTTAAACAGTGGGGTATTCAAGTCTTTGACGACATGAACGATGAATTATGTAGACCTCAGTTATTTTCTGGTAAAATAGCGCAGGTTTTTTATTTATTAATCATCATCTACGTTAAGGAAAAGAGATTGAATAAGAGCGTATTAACCAACCTTATTGCCGCCATTCTTATGGTGGTCGGGTATGTGTTACAGCAACACATTGTGATGACAATAGGTTTATTTGCATTGTCGGGCGCGTTAACAAACTGGTTAGCTATCCACATGTTGTTTGAAAAAGTCCCTGGATTGTATGGCTCTGGCGTGGTTCCGTCACGATTTGAAGAGTTTAAAGCGGGCATTAAACATCTCATGATGAAGCAATTTTTTACTCAAGAGAATATTGATCGCTTTTTGACAACCAGCAGTGCTAGCAGTATTGATTTAACACCTGTGATTGAAAAAATTGATTTAGCGCCATCATTTGATGCATTGGTGTCGACCATTGAAAAGTCATCGTTTGGTGGTATGTTAGCCATGTTTGGTGGCACCGAGGCGTTAATTCCGTTAAAAGAACCATTCATTGAAAAAATGAAGCTGTCTTTAGTGGAACTGGCCCAAAGTGAAGAGTTCAATGCAATTTTAGTTAATGAGCTTGAAAAACCGGATGTTATCGCCGATATGCAGGCGAAAGTGGCCAATATCGTTGACCAGCGTTTAAATGAGCTTACGCCAGAATTAGTCAAACAAATCATTCAAGACATGATTAAAACCCATTTAGGTTGGTTAGTGGTATGGGGCGGTGTATTTGGTGGCATTATTGGTGCCGTAGCGGCATTGCTACAACAATAGTATCAAACCACGCATTGTTTCATTAGCAGAGTGACCAGTCCGATTAAGCCATCCTTCTATATGGACGCTACAGGTTAATTGGTGCTAAGCGACTGAACTAAATTAAAAAGTGCAATAACAGAGGTGAGCATGAGTCAGCATCATAGTATCAATTATTTAGAAATACCTGTGAAAGACATTATTGCCACTAAAGCCTTTTTTACTCAGGTGTTTGCTTGGCAGTTTCAAGATTATGGACCGCAATACAGCTGTTTTTTACGAGTCGGTATTGACGGTGGCTTTTATCAAGCTGACAGTCAATTTACCTTGGCAAAGGGCAGCCCGTTAATCGTTATTTATAGCCAAGATTTATCGGCTACAGAAGCTAAAATTATTCAGTCCGGTGGACAGATAACCAAAGCGATATTCAGTTTTCCTGGCGGTAGACGGTTTCATTTCACTGACATTAATGGCAATGAATATGGCGTCTGGTCAGAATAAAAATAACAGCAATAACAACATTGCCTCACCGTGTGTGAGGCAATGTTGTTTAGATGAACAGGATGTCTGCTTAGGCTGCCATCGTACTCTCGATGAAATTTTAGCCTGGCATGCGATGAACGATCAGCAAAAAAGTGCCTTACTTGCTACATTACAACAACGCGCTAATGCAGGTAAAAAACGTTAGCTGAGTTAGTGTTGAGTCAGTGCTTCACTCATTGGGTTGACTCAGTCTGCAGTTATTTGATTGGTTCTTGGTTCAGTGTCGGTTCTAAACAGGCTAAATCCACGAGCTTGATAGTTTTGCAATGCACTAGGGTGATCTAAGGTGCAAGTGTGTACCCACACTCTACGAGTATTGGGTAATGCCCATGCTTTTTCAATTGCTTGGGTCAATAAATAGCCGCCAAACCCTTTACCAATAAAGCGTTCTCCTAAGCCAAAATACACAATCTCTACATTAGCCTCATCTTGTTGCTGCAGCTCAAAATATCCCGCGGGTGCGCCATCTTTATACGCCACAAACGAGTGTAAATTATCCGCTTCGCTATATGCCTGCCATTGGCTATTGGTCCACGGTAGTCTATCTGTCCATTCCCATCCAGCACCGACAAACTCATACAGAAAACGGTTGAATTGATATTGTTTTATTTGTACTTCAACCACGGTTAACCCGTTGGCATCATGCTTAGGCTTCAATTGGCTGCGGTCGGTCATTTCAAGATTAAAAATACTGATGTCTGTCATACAAAGCCTTATTATTTTTTATTATCTTCATAGAGTAAGGTTCAATATTACAAGATAGTGCTAAAAAAAAACACCACCCGATTGGGTGGTGTTTTTGTGTGGTTAAAGGTTAATACGCGCTAGCGTGAACGTTTTTAACCGCACGACCAGATGGGTCGTTAATGCCTTGTAAGCTAGCATCCCATAACAGTGCTTCTGGTGTTGAACATGCTACTGTTTTTCCACCAGGCACGGTTTCAGCTGCGGTGGTTAATGGGAAAAACTCTTCAAAGAAGCTGCGGTAGAAATAGGCTTCTTTCGATTCTGGCGTGTTGTATGGGAAACGGAATTTTGCGTTGGCAAATTGTACGTCATCCACGTTTGCCGCCGCGTGTGCCTTTAATCCGTCAATCCAAGAGTAGCCAACGCCATCACTGAACTGCTCTTTTTGACGCCATACCACTTCCTTTGGCAACTTGTGCTCAAATGCCTGACGTAAAATATGCTTTTCGATACGACCATCTTTGGACATTTTGGCTTCTGGATTGATGCGCATTGCAACGTCGATAAACTCTTTATCTAAGAAAGGCACCCGAGCTTCAAGTCCCCATGCTGCCATGGCTTTGTTGGCTCGCAAGCAATCAAATAAGTGCAGTTTATCTAGCTTTCGCACTAATTCTTCATGAAATGCCTGAGCGTTAGGCGCTTTATGGAAATACAAGTAACCACCAAATAACTCGTCAGCTCCTTCGCCAGATAACACCATTTTAATGCCCATGGCTTTAATTTTACGTGCCATTAGATACATTGGTGTTGCCGCACGAATGGTGGTGACGTCGTATGTTTCCAAATGGTAAATCACTTCTTTAATTGCATCTAGACCTTCTTGGAAGGTATACACAATAGGGTGGTGAATAGTGCCAATGGCATCGGCCACTTTTTGCGCCGCGACTAAGTCTGGAGACTCGGCTAACCCAACAGCAAATGAATGCAGTTGTGGCCACCATGCGCCGGTTTCGCCGTCGTTTTCAATACGGTGCTTTGCATATGTTTGTGTAATAGCAGAAATCACTGACGAATCTAAGCCACCAGAGAGTAATACACCATAAGGTACATCAGACATTAACTGGCGTTTTACTGCAGCTTCTAATGCTTCACGTAATTCTTCAATGCTGGCTGGGTTGTCTTTAACCGCATCAAAATCACGCCAATCACGCTGATAATACTGTGTTGGCTTACCATCGGCAGAATATAAGTATTGGCCAGGGTAGAACTCAGCAACTGTTTTACACACAGGCATTAATGCTTTCATTTCTGAGGCAACATAGAAGTTACCCGACGCATCATGACCGGTATAAAGCGGGATAATTCCCATATGGTCACGACCGATTAAGTAAGTGCCTTTGGCTTTGTCATACAGTACAAATGCAAAGATGCCGTTAAGTTTATCTAAAAAATCACAACCGTATTCTTGGTAAAGTGACAAGATCACTTCGCAATCTGAGTTGGTTTTATATTGGTATTTTTCACCTAGCTGTGCTTTTAACTGCTTGTGGTTATAAATTTCACCGTTTACGGCTAACACTAAGTTGCCATCAAAACTGATAAGTGGTTGTGCTCCATGGTCAACGTCAACAATTGATAAACGTTCATGAGCTAAAATAGCTTGGTCATCAGCATACACACCAGACCAATCTGGACCACGGTGACGCAGTAGTTTTGACATTTCTAACGCCACTTGGCGCAGTTGGCTTGCATCAGTTTTGATGTCTAAAATCGAAAATATTGAACACATAATACGGCTCCAGCAGCGTTGGCTAATCTTTATCTGGTTCCTACTCTGCCAGCATTTTCGTTAACTGCCAAGCTTGTTTTTTAAGATAACGTCATAAAAATGTCTATTTTAGTGATTTTATCTCTTTAAAATATCTTTTTAATTGATAAATATTTATTAAAAATGCTTTTTTGTTGATGTATATTTATTTTATTGGCTATTGTGGCTATTTTTTTTAAGATTTCACAATCAAATACCACTAAACACGATTATTGCACTAAGCTAGTGCGCTTGCTGTTTATTTGTGCAATAAAGGTCTAAGTTGTCCTTTCTGTTGCTTAATTTTATTGGTAAAAACGCCGCTTAGGATGTTTTATGATCTATATTACCCCTCTAGATTGAGCCTTTATGGTAATCATTCAGATCAATATCAGTGTCTAATAAGACTAAGCTGAGCGACACAAGATTAACAGCTGAATATATGAGTATGGCATTCGTTTGAACGTTTTGTTGTTAACGTAAGTTGAGTGATGGTTTTGAGGAGAATACCGTGGTTGGTGAAACAGATTTAGCTAAGTTACTGGCATCAATGTCGCCGATATTATTAGCAGATGAATACATTTTTTGTTCGGTACCGGGTCAATATGGTGATTATCAAACTTTATCGCCGCTGGCAACGTTTCGTGAAACGGAAGGGTTGACTTTAGTGCTAACCAAAGCGGCTGCTATTGCTGGTGGCTTAGCATTTGAATCCGTGTTTAAAGGTATTACCTTAACGGTGCACTCTAGTCTTGATGCCGTTGGATTAACGGCAGCGGTAGCCCATAAACTCTCAGAAAAGGGCATTAGTGCTAACGTGATTGCGGCCTACTATCACGACCATATTTTTGTGCAAACAGAAAAGGCCGCTTTAGCTATTGAGGCATTAAATGAGTTTGCTGTTTAGGGCTTTTATCTGATTGATGACCTTTGTTTTAAGTAGGTTAATAACAAAATAAGAATCATCATAAAAACCAGCATAAAAAAGCCCATCAAATAGATGATGGGCTAATCCTTTGGGGGGAAGGAACTGGGGTTATAGGCTTAATCTGCTGGGCGTAACTGATTAAATTCAGAAGCTGCAAAGTATCCTGGCCAATCTTGGTTATTGGCTAATTCAGCTGCAGCTTGGTAATACACACCTAAATCTTGTAACGCACCGGATAAATCCCATTCAGGGTGATAATAATCACACACGTTGTGGTAACAGCCTTTCATTTTCACCATCATTGACGCTTTGTATTGTGCCGTTGCATCATCAAGGGGATCATTTCCTCCTCCGGCAAACACGGCAGGTACACCTAACTTGGCAAAACTGAAGTGGTCTGAACGGAAAAAACCGCCTGATGCAGGGTTAAGTTCGCCTTGGCTGATGCGATTTTGTTTAGCAACGGCGCTGTCTAAATAGTTTTCTAATTCTGACTGGCCTTTACCGACGATAGTGTAATCTTTGGTTTTGCCGTAAACATTTGTGCTGTCGAGATTAAATACTGCCACCGTTTTATCAATAGGATAAATCGGGTTGGCCGCATAGTAGCGTGAGCCTAATAAGCCTTGTTCTTCACCAGTAGTGGCAATAAAGGTTAATGAGCGGGCTAAGCCTTGACCTTGTTTGGCGCGCTGGGCAAATTGGCGGGCGATTTCTAAAATACCTGCAGTACCGGAAGCGTTATCTAATGCACCGTTGTAAATTTGGTCACCGTCTTTGGTGTCATCTTTACCTAGGTGATCCCAGTGAGCGGTGAATAAAATCTGTTCATCGGTTTGAGTGGTGCCAGGTAAGGTAGCAACCACATTATAACTGTCGGCGAACTCCGCTTTATTAGCAAATTCAATACTAGCTGTTTGAGCTAAATCGACATTAAGTGAACTGTTGGCCGCACGATCCATTAACGAGGTTAACGACAGGCCTGCTTTGTCAAATAAGGCTGTTGCGCTGTCTAAGGTTAGCCAACCTTCAACTTGAATGCGCTGATCTTGCTCCGCCTGGCTCAATACTAGATCTTGTTGTGGACCGGTCCAGCTATTTTCGACAACCGACCAAGGGTAAGAGGCCGGTTCAGTTTCATGGATAATGATTGCGCCTAATGCACCTTGGCGACTGGCTTCTTCAAACTTATAACTCCAACGGCCATAGTAAGTCATCGCTTTACCATTAAACTTGGCCCCTTCAGGATGTGCAAAACCAGGGTCATTGACCAAAATGATGGCGATTTTGCCTTTCATATCGAGATCTTGGTAATCATTCCAGCCATATTCAGGCGCATTAATACCGTAACCAACAAACACCAATGGCGCATCTTTAATGCTCACTTGCTGGTTATTGTGACGACTGCTAAGCACAATATCCTGACGATATTGCATCTTAATACCTGCTAAATTAACCTGCTGTTTTTCGCTGGCGGTATAACTCACCATAGGCACAGGTTGCAGAAAACTGCCTTTATAAGCGCCTTTAAGGCCCATTTGGGTGAAAGCTGCAGATAAATACTCTAGGGTCAGTTTTTCGCCTTGAGTTGTGGGAGCACGGCCTTCAAATTTATCAGAGGATAATGTTTCGATATCCGTTCTAAAGCGTTGTTCATCGAAGGTAACAGCAGCGGTTTGGGTTGCGCTGACTTGCTCAGTCGAAGCGTGTTTAACATCTTCACTGTTACATGCTGTTAGTAAGGCAATGGCGCAAAAAGGAAACAATCGTTTCATGCTATGTCCTGTTATTATTTTTAGTTTTATTTCAGACATGCATAATGAGCCAAGCCAGTGCTTGAAAACAAGGTCACTGGCTTGGAAATATGTTACCTAATGTAAATTGTGATGACAGCAAGTCAGCTTATTAACTAATTGATCTTATTGGACTGGATCAAAAGTTTCTCGTGATAAGTCGCATAGATTAGTGATGAGAGATGTAGGCTTCTTGTCATTAAACATATGCTTAGACATGTGAGACGCAATCTTATAAATCAATTGTCACTAAACGATATCAATATCACCAGCACATGCAAACACATGATTTGGTCTGAAAGGTTCTTTATCAATATCACTCATTTGGCTTACACCACTGGTAACCAAAATGGTTTCTAGACCCGCTTGAAAGCCTGCTAAAATATCGGTGCGCATATTGTCGCCAATAATGACAGTGTTTTCAGAGTGTCCCTGAATATGATTTAACGCAGAGCGGATAATCCACGAGCTAGGTTTACCCACATAAAATGGCATTTTACCTGTAATACGCTCAATGGCTGCACACAAGGCGCCACAAGCAGGGCTAAATGCTGGGCCGTGGGTGTCTGGATTAGTGGCAATAAAGCGGGCACCGCCAGCAACAAAACGCGATGCTTTATGGATCATGTCCCAGTTGTACGAGCGAGTTTCACCGACTATGACAAAGTCTGGGTTAATATCGGTTATAGTGAAACCTGCATTATACAACTCATGGGTCAGCGCACCTTCACCGATCACATAGGCTTTGCTGCCATTTTGGTGTTTCAAAAAGTCGGCCGTGGCCATCGCTGAGGTATAAAAACAGGTTTCTGGTACATTAATACCTGCAGCGCCAAGTCGGTTTTGTAAGTCTTTACCCGTTTGAACGGGATAATTAGTGAGAATAACCAGCGGATTGCCTTGTTCAAGTACGCGATGAATAAACTTGTCGCTTCCAGGAATTAGCTTGTTGTCGTGCAGTAACACACCATCAATATCGCAAATAATATTTTTCATTCAGTCATTTCTTCCTTCAAATACAACCTGCTTACATCTAATGCTAATTCAATTAAGAAAACAACGATTAAATACAAAAAGTACCTGTTTGGTGATTGATTTACTGTGTTGTGAGTAGGGGAATAGATTATCGTATAGGAGGGGATTAGGCTTTTTGTTACACACTCGGCTAGCTGTTGATGGATATGGTCTGCGACCACTAACATAGTGATTTTCACTCAAACCAGAGCAAAAGGAAACCAACGGCTGTTATCTCTTTACTGTTTATAAAAGAATTAGCCCAGCCGCCCCGCAACATTTCTCAATTACTTAAATATTAGATGCGAAAAGGTCGTCATGGGGATTGATCCAGTTTTTTACTTCGTTTGAATCCTGCCTCGGTCCATCTTGTAATAAATAGTGAAAATGATAACGCTTCCGATAGTACATTCTGTAACGCGAAAGCTAGCTGGCCGTCCATGGCCAGTTCTCGTCATTTTCTTCAACGGCCTCAAGTTCAGAGTTGATGCTGAACATTTCATAGTCAAGATAACTAAATCGTTTTCTCAAAGTGAGTCAGCAAGGTATATCAGGGAGGCAATTACCGAGCAAAGATAAAGATAAAAACCATAAACTGACCTTAAAAGGTATAATCAAACAGGTAATTAGCCGAAAGGTTGTATAAAAAACAACGTATCCGTCTAGCGAACCACACCTCGCATAGTTAATCTGACTATCTGAAAATACCTGCTCAATGATTAAATTCGGAGCAGGTGATGAAAACTTACAGGACAAGTACACAGTGGCTTGAACTACTTCAGCAACGCAGCAATTTCAAAGGCACTAATATTGAATTCTGCCAACACCATAAAGTCGCTATTACCACTTACTATAAACAGCGTGCTTTACAGGCTGAGAACCAGCAAAGCCCAACCTTATTAAAGCCAGGCTTCTGCGCTACATCATCACGCTTTATTCAGATAAAAAACCACCACTGAAGGCAGCTCGCAAACTCATCAACATCCCTTACAGTTTGATACGCGTACGGGCCAACTCACATTTCCTGCCGATCTAGCAACGACCGATATCGTTGCCATCATTAAAGGGCTGATTGCATGAAGATGTTTGTTGATGTACCCACCGTTTATTTATGTGCCGATATGGTCGATTTTCGTAAATCCATTAATGGATTGGCAGCGTTGGTGGTAGCAGAGCTTGAACTGCCTGTGCTCAGTGGCGCGCTATTTGTCTTTTGTAATAAAGGCCGTGATAAGCTCAAACTGCTTTACAGCATTGTCGAAACCGCAAAGGTAAATGGTTTAATCTCATTTGATTACATCATGGCTTGCCTTAATGAACTGTGCCAACCAGCACCGGATATCGACAGCCTGTTACCATGGAATTTTAAAAAGTAGGTGTAGTTGCCCAGACGCTTACGAAGAAGTAAAGGATTCAGGAAGTTAATAAAATGGAAAAAAATATACGTATCATGGTTTTGCTGCTTTCTTTGTTAGCGGCTTTCGGAGGGATGGCTAAGCCTCGTTTACCTGACCTAGATTTCGAAACCTACGATAAGTTCCCCAGTAGTGGGTGGAGGGTATCTGGAGGGGAGGCTGGGTATAGCTTTTCGGTTGATGATAAGGTTTTTCAACGTGGGCAGCGATCAGTTTCGGTTGAGTTTAAAGGAAGTAAACCTAACGCTGGCTCCTTTGGTTATTGGTTGGCGCTCCAAGCGAAGGGGCAAAACATTAAGTTGAGGGGGGCTGTGAAAACTGAGGGTATTACTGATGGATGGGTGGGGTTGATGCTTAATGTTCACCCTGATCAAGCCTCGAGTAATATGCGAGAGCAGAAATTATTCGGTGACAATGATTGGAGGGATTTTGAGATTAGTTTGGATGTTGAACTCAAAAATGCCTCTGCGATTACAGTTGGTGGTGTGTTATCGGGTAATGGGAAAGTTTGGTTCGATGATCTTCAGATACTGATAGACGATAAACCATTAACAAGTTCTCAACTACGTGAGACTCCTCGCGCATATAAGGATGACGAATTTGATTCTGGTTCAATGTTGGTTTTGTCTGGGGTGGATGAGGCAACACTAATAAACTTAGACCTTTTAGGGAGGGTGTGGGGGTTTCTGAAATATCACCATCCAAATGTGGGAGGGGGAGATTATAATTTGGATTATGAATTGTTTAGGTTTCTTCCAGATTATCTTTCAGTTATGGATGTTCAGGAGAGAGACAAGAGTCTGGTAGGTTGGATCGATCGGTTAGGTAAGGTGACTCCGTGTATTGATTGTAAGGTGACAAATCAGAAGTCTGTTCTGAAGCCAGATCATAGATGGTTTTATGAATTCGGTCTATCAAAAGAACTAATCAAAAAATTGAACTCGGTTTATGAGGGGCGGAGACAAGGCGCGAGCTTTTATGTAACCACAAACAGTAGGCGGAGGGTCATTTTTTCAAATGAAAAAGCTTATTCTAATATGCCGTATCCAGATGATGGGTTTAGATTATTAGCTTTATACCGGTACTGGAACTTGGTTCAATATTTTTTTCCGTATAAGCATTTGACTGATAAGGAGTGGAGTAGTGTTCTCGCTGAATATATTCCATTGTTTCTAGGGGCAAAAAATCGGTTAGATTATGAAAAAGTGGCGCTATCTTTAATGGGTGAGCTTAAGGATACGCATGCTAATTTATGGGCTGGTCGCGGTGAAGTTGAAAAAATGCGAGGTGAATTTTACCCACCAGTTTTCACAAGGTTTGTTGAGGGTGAGCTTGTTGTGGTGGATTTTTACACGGAAAACAAGCGTGATATCAGCGATATGTCCCGCCTGAGCGGCCTGTCTATAGGCGATGTTATTACAGAGATCGATGGTGTCGCCGTGGAAGAGTTGGTTAGGGATAAGCTGCGTTATTACCCTGCATCAAATGAAGCTTCAAGGCTAAGAGATATTGCTCCTGATTTGTTGAGGTCGAATAAGGCTAAAATAGATATAAGCTTTAGGCGCGACAAGTTAATGGGTAATACGTCGCTAAAATTATTCAAAAAGGAAGAGTTGCACGTTTTCCAGTTGTATCGCAAACCTAAGGGTGAAAAAAGCTATAAAACTATCGATGGGGATATTGGTTACGTTACGTTGGCCACCATTGAAAAAAAGGATGTGGATTCTATAAAAAATCAATTCAAGGATGCGGCAGGCATTATAATTGATATTCGAAATTATCCTAACACTCCATCAATGTATAGTTTGGGTTCATTTTTCGTGGAAGATAAAAGAGCATTCGCGAAATTCACTTATCCAAACATAAATAACCCGGGTGAGTTTGGCGTTGGTAATGTAGCGGTTCTTAAACCGTCGGAAGTGACTTTTAAAGGAAAGCTAGTTGTCTTAGTGAATGAAAACACGCAAAGTCAAGCTGAGTTTACTGCGATGGCATTTAGGGCGGGTAGAGACACTGCGATAATAGGGAGTAAAACGTCAGGTGCAGATGGCAACATTGTGAGCTTTGCTCTGCCGGGTCTATTAAGGACGACTTTTTCCGGTCTTGGAGTTTATTATCCTGACGGTGGAGAAACTCAAAGAGTAGGTATTATTCCTGATTTAGAGGTGAAGCAAACCATAGAAGGAGTGAAAGAAGGTAGGGATGAGTTAGTGGAAAAGGCTATTGAGGTAATTAGAACTAGGGAAGCTGCGATTAAGTAGTCAGATTCTCCCTACATGAGCCCCAAGGCCATCATCATCGACGTCCTGTGGCTCTATTTTCCTATTTTCAGCTAAAAATCGTCTCTATGAGGCTGATTTTGGACCTGTTTTAGGTCGATTTTCCCATTTTAGGTAGATCTCGCCTGTGCGCTTATTAATTGGTCGACTCCCACTAGGTTCGCCAAGTTGAATAACATCATCAGCTGACTGTCGTTTTTAGCCAGTTCCTTGTACCTGGCTTTGACGAAACCAAACTGACATTTAACTATCCAAAATGGATGTTCAACCTTGGCTTGGATACAGGCCTTCAGGTATTCGTAACGGATGGTCAGCTTGTTCTTGCGTGGGAGCTTCTTCAACTCATTCACCTTGTCGGGGCCGTAGCGTTTAATCCAAGCATAAAGACTATGAGTGGTAGTCCCTAAACGCTGAGCAACGTCAGCAACGGAATGACCGGCAACAGTAACTTGCTTAACGGCTTCTTCTTTAAATTCTGGGGTATATCGTTGTCCGCTCATAAACATATCTCCTATGCAAAAAGCTTAGGTGAAATTTGTCCATAAGACTCGGGGCCGTCCATATCTAACTAAAAGGAGCCTAGGAAATCAGTGGCGATTCAGTCACTTCACAGTTTTATATCTTTGATAAAACTTAGGACAAAGAATTAGATTAAAGGGTATCACCATACTTTGATACGTGAATTCAAAACGGTGAACTAAAAGTTGAAACTACTTTTCCCTGAAACCACCGAGTAACTCAAATGACAGTGTTGCCGTAGGGCGTGAGCGTTCTATCGATACCAACTCTGTCAGATGTGATGGAATTTGCTCATCGAAGTAGGTGCTTCCTAATTTAAGTTCACTTATTGTAGTTGGTGGAATGTCTTTCGATAGCAAAGAAAGGGGCTTAACAAGGTCTTGTGTAACGTCAGCGTCTATAGATTGCCTAAATATCACTGGAATGTCAGGTATCTCTTCAGCTATGCGGTTTGCAAACTCGACAAGCTTCGGTGCGGCGAAGGTGTATAACCAGGCTTCTTGATTTTTGCTTCTATTTTTACGCAATACTCTGACTAAAATAGAGCTCTGTTTTGACTCTGCTCAGGTGACAACATACCGGTAGACGCGGGATGTCAGTGCAGAGCGGGCGGTGAAACCGTTTGTGATAGGCCGAAAGAATTGGTTATTTAGTCAAACGGCTAACGGTGCACATGCCAGCGCCACACTTTACAGCATTGCCGAAACCGCATAGGTAAATGGTTTAATCCCATTTGATTACATAATGGCTTGCCTTAATGAACTGTACCAACCAGCACCGAATATCGACAGCCTGTTACCATGGAATTTTAAAAAGTACGTGTAGTTGCCCAGACGCTTACAAAACAACTGCAAAAAAGCCAATTCCTATATCATCTAAATTGAGTAAGAAGAATGTTGATTACAGCAAAAGGGAAAACTAATAACGGGTGTTATCTGTTTTTTTAATGTTTGTTGGTACTTAATAAGTGAACATGGCCAAGACAGTTGGCTCCATCTTAATATCAATCAAGCAGCGAATGATGCTTTAAATCTAGCGTATTGCTCATCATTTTTTCATATGGAGCTCAGTTCTTTGATAATTTGCATCCAATTTATAGATTTAAAGAGTGCAGAGGACTAACGCAATCAATGCTAAAAGCAGTTATGTTAATTTATAATAAAATGAGTAACATGCTTAAATTAGCTATTCATGCTCTTTTTTTAAACGACTAATAATAGATGCAATAGTGTAGTCATCATGAGTAAGCGGAGCTATATTTTTGTCAGAGCTGTTATTTGAGCCCTTTGACTCCGCATATTTATTACCGAATAGCATATTGATAATAGGATCGGTGATATAGAACAAAGGAATGAACACCGCGGTATGAACCCCCGCTGAAATTAGTGCACCTGGATTAATCAAGGCCACGTAATGATCTTCTAAATAAATGTAAATGTTAGGCACTAATCCGTAGGTTAAAACAGTGGCTATAAAAGTTGAAATCATAGGGCTAAGTAACACCCCTATTTTCTCCATATTGATTTTTTTCACGCTAAAATCCCTTTAAGTGTCTCAAGTTCAACAAGTACCTTGAATAGCCGATCTTACAAGTTTATAAAACAGATAACTAGCCTATTGTAAAATGAGTGGCATGTTTAATCGATCGACGTGTTAGGTGATTTATGAATAATCAAATAATACTAGTATCAGTATTAACGGCTATTTTTGCTGTTATTTATTATCTAGCTAAATCAAGAATAGTACGACGGAAAGCAAGGTTAGTGACACAGAGATGCATCCCAAAAAGTACTCAACACAACAAGCGGTTGGTGATAGATGGAAACGTCAATACATTGTTATCAAGAAGGTGAAAGAGGGGCGGAGTGAAATGGCTGTGGTTAAGAGCCAAATCGGTACATTGCACTCTCATATTGACGACATTAAAGCTACTCAGAAAGAGATGAATGGAAAGCTTGATGAGCTATATAACTACTATCCGAGCTTGGTTATTTGGGATTTTTTACAAACTAAGAGAATGCTTTGCATAATAGAAGCGTTGTTAACGCTAGTAGGGATAGATCCACAAAAATTGCAAACCTAAGTTTAATATTAATAAAGCGCAGAGTAATATAATGGTGATGAAAACAACCAAGTTTTTGTAAAATACGATGTCGTTAAGAGCATTCATTTCCATTATGTTTATCTGAGTTGTGGCAAACCAGATTCCCGCAGGCAAAGAGAGTAGATTGGTTGCCATCGTGTCGAATACTGAATGAATTTTTGATATATACTCTGTACGTTTTTCTAAATATTCTTTTTTCACCTTGTCAAAAGTATAACTTTCAACGTAACTTTGATAGCTAAGTAAAACGTTAAAAATTAATGAGCTCATGCGTCTGAGTTAACAGATAAGCTTTTGTTTTATCGTAGTATATTTAGATAACCTAACAGTCTATCTACACCCCCTTGCACACCTCAACAAAGCTTGAACAACTGCATCAAATTTCACACAATTTCAGTTAGCTATCATGAAGAGAGCTTTAATTGTTGTAATAACATGGAATGGAGTTATCCGAAATGAAAAAAGTTTTGTATAGCACACTTTTGCTGTGCGGCCTCTTGTCTTTCTCCTCTCAAAGTCTGGCAATCACTAAAACTGAAGTCTGTAATGGTTGTAGTCACTCCGAAATGGAGCAAAAAGCAACTTTTGCACAAGTAAAATTTGGCACAAGGCATGTGGTTGTTGTGGATTTTGTTCATAAATATTCTAGGAAGTTCACCGTTGTCAACGACGAAGATGATCGTGGAGAACCAATCAGATATGCATATGAAAGCAGCCTCAGTAGTGGAGAAAGAGCAAGCGTCGCTTCCCTATTTGAATATAGAGGGCTTTTAGTCGAAACAGTAAAGCAGGCTGAGGAAATTAATAAGAAACTGTACCCTAATTATGTTTATGCTGCGCCACAAAAAGTTAGTATCCAATACTCATCGGAAGATAAGGCCAATGAAAGCCGCCTTTATGTTGGTGAAATTAAAACTAAAGGTGATCCTTATGATTTTTTAACTTTTAGTTCTATAAGAAATACGGTGTTTGACCGCCACATTCAAACAAATTCAGGCATATTGCAAGCTACTGCAAACAATGTGTTAAACACAATTAGCATCCCAAAAATACTGGACTTAGGTGTCTTTATAGATGTTAAGCTTTACTCAGATGATCTTGGCGAGCAACCTAACGGTGTTGTTCAAGTTGGCATTAATGCATTGGAGCTAGGCTTTGTCCCTGTATCTGGTAAAGATGCCAATAATAATGATATCCCTATGACTGCAAGCCAGGTGTTAGGTGGCGGTTTTTCATTAGGTGGGTCAGGTAATATTAAAGAAAAATTCGAACGGTATTCAAGTACGCTAGTGTACGGTTCGACTGCCGGCGTCTCTAGAGGTTGTCGCTTATACGTTAAAGAGACAATAGTAATCGACGGTAGATCCTACTTTATATACGCTTGCAAATAATACCATTCAGGGCCAATGTCTATCTTTGGCCCTCTTATCTATACAAACTTTTATAATGCTCTCTATCATAATGTTGTTTAAACCCCGTTTAAATCTATCCAGAAACACTTGACCATTACAGGACGAGGAAATTCCTTATGAACAATAAAAATGATATTGGATTTCTAATGCAAAAATATCAAAAGTTTTTAACTGCTAGCAGGTACAGAGCATTTCTAAATTCAGAAGATACTGATTTAAAAGATGATTGGTTAGAGGCTAATTGGGAACTTATTGTTGAATCACACTTCAATCTGGGTAACAAAAGAGTTAACTTGTCCCTCTATGGGGCTGGTGCTGAAAGAAAGTTTGATAGAGGAATTTATAGGAATTTAGTGGGGGCAGTGTGACTTGACCATTACAAATATAGTGGCCGGATTTTATTTGCCACTACACACCGTAATTAAATGGTATTGCGATTACCCAGAAAATATTCAATTGATGAGATTACTGCACTACTCCCCCTTAAACACAGTATCCGCAAAGCTTTAAAACTGGAATCCAAGTTTAATTCTCATACACAAAATTAACACTTGGATTAGTTGGGTATACAGCAATTGGATAGAGTCTATAAATTAATAATATAATCATGATATAAGGAAATTTATGAAATATTTAGTATTGATATTTTTATCAATTATAGGCACAACCCTTAGCGCCAACGAAGTTGAGCAAAATGGCAAGATATACAATGAGAGGGATTGTTTCTCAGGACCATTTACCAGTTATGATAATTGGATAAGTTTCATGGAGAGAAAATTTTCTAGAAAGATTAAAACTCCCGAGTTATTAAAAAATAAAATGGATGGCTTCAAGAAGCAATTTGATAAGGATGAATTTAATACCTACAGCAACAACCTTTCATGTACTAATTTTACATACAATGTCGACGGGACAGATGTTCTTGGTTTTGTCATAAGACCTAAAGAGTCAACTACTGACCTACCTGTAATAGTTTACAATAGGGGCGGGAATGGTAATTACGGTGGCGTTGTATTTGGTGCAATGATGAATAATCTTTTTCCTATAGCCATTAAGGGTTTTGTGATTGTAGGTAGCCAGTATCGAGGCACATTTGGTTCACCTGATAAAGGTGAACAAGATCAATTTGGTGGTACTGATGTCCAAGATGTTGTTGAACTAGTTAATTTGATTGCAGAGTTTGACGGAGCTGATACAAGTAAAATAGGTATGCTTGGAGCTAGTCGAGGTGGCATGCAATCATTTCTTGCACTAAAACAACTTAATAATATAAAAGCAGTTGCAACGATTGCACTAAATGCTGACCTAAATGCCGATTTAGCAATGAGACCTGAAATGGAAAAAGTGTATGAACACCGAATTCCAGATTACAAAGGAAACGAAAACAAAAAACTCGCTGAAAGGTCGGTTATCAATTGGGTGGACAAACTCCCTTCTAATGTTCCAATTTTATTAATTCATGGCGAAAATGATGTCCGAGTCTCGGCTTCTCACTCTAAAACATTTGCAACAGCACTAAAAGAAACTGAGATTGAGCATAAATTAGTAATTTATGATGACAATCACTTCATTTCATCTAACACCGCAAAAGCCCACAACGAAATTACCAAATGGTTTACAGAAAACCTGTAAAATCACGTGATCAATATGGTGTTAAAGTAATCTTCTTCCCAGTTTAGTGGACGCCTCCTCATAACACTGAGGAAGGCTAAAGTGCCTAAATATACCCAACCAAGAAAAACATTGTTTAACCTATTAACTTCAAAATCAAAGAATCATAGGATAGAGCCATAAACTAACTCACTTCTGTCCAAAAACGATTTAGACAGTAATCATATCGTCAGCCGCTGGTGAGTCGTGCTGACCAAACCGTAACCAATTAACGGCCTAATAGTTGAGCGGCTTCTAGTATGTTAAATTCAACTTTTTAATATCTGTTAATAACCATAGTGACTATTCAAAATAGTCTTTTTATTAATAACTTGTTATTGTTCGGTAGGGTTTTAAGGTTCCTTTATCGCTCATTGTAAAGGGCATTTTTATAAAAGATGTGGATAGCAAATGATTGATGCGGTTTGTACTTATGGTGGTGAAAGGCACACTTTCTCAATTTTGAAATTTCAGGTGTTACCTGAATCAGAGATTGAACAATTCAGGCAATTTTTAGAATGCCCTGAGTGCAAAGGGAAGGCGTATTATCGTAAGACAAGCTCAGACGGTAAAGCGGCCTGTTTTGGCTCTAGATACCATATTGCAGGATGTGACGAAGGCCATCCTTCAACTCAGCGAGACCGAGAGACTCGACATGCCGTTGAAGTGAATCAATTCATTGCAGATACGAATATTATCAGTATTGATTTCAGGTTATTAACCACCAAAAAGCCCATTTTAGAGGTGAAAACTGTCGCCTCTGGAGCAAACCTAATCCCAAGCCGCGCCCCAAAAATCGATAATGCCAGTCGCAAACCCGCTGGCAACAATCAACAACCCAAGGTCAAAGTATTGGGGCTGGAGAAAATTCTCAATAGCCTAATGCGTGGTAGCGACTTAGCCCAGTCGAGTACCTTGATTGAGCTTGATACTGGTTATCAATTCAAAGCGAAGAATTTATTTGTTAACTTTGCCGAGGCTGAGCCCAGTGCTAATGCCAAAGAGGCAAAGCCTAAAATGTATTGGGGGACGATTTCACACCTAGACAAAGCGCTTGATTGGTTAAACCCATCTGATTGTACTGATGTTGGTATTCCTATCGCTAAATATAAGTCGATATTATTAGAGCGTTTTAAAGTATCAGAAGGGCGTCAGTTAGAAGGTGCGGGGATTATTCTGTTTGGAAAATGTTTTTGGAACGCCAAGAAGACTCGCAAAATAATAGAACTGTGGAATGCAGACCGAATTTTCATTTCAGTACTAGAGGATTAATAACCTCATTATGGTTTGCGGATGCTAGTGTGATTGTGAGTTGCAGTGGTGGTAGACATTGCACTAAGGCTCATAGGCATTAACAAGCCCTGGGTCGATTATGACTCAGGGCTTTGTTAATCCTAACTGTTAACTGGGCTGCTATTTTGTATGCTTACTTTGGGCTAGACACGTGCCATACGTTTAAGCAGCATCAACCACAGAATAGGTAGCAGCAAGATATAGAAAAACAGCACTTTTGCACCGATATCACCGTAAAACAAGGTGTTGTTTACAAACCTGACGATGCCCATCGGATCCCATGGCATGTAATGCATATTACCGTGCAATAACATGGCAGCTAAAATCATAATGGTAATGGCAATCCATTGTCTTGCAGGCTCGTAACTTCTGATTATAAACGCAGGAATTAACGCTGCTATGCCGATACCAACAAAGTTCTGTGCAAGGTGCGCCAGCATTGGATATTCACTGCTATTAAACCACCACAATAAGTTGCCGGCAGCAGACTGGCCAATTGCCACGATAGTTAATGCATAATAGCCAATGCTAATGCACAGGCTGAGAATGACTAATTTGATGATATTCATTGATTTCCCTGTAGTTTGAACATTCCGTAAACGTTTTTTGCAAAGCGTTACAGCCACGAGTAGAGGCTATTTTGTAGTATTGCATTATATCGGCTAAATGCCGCATCAAGATCGGCAATTAAATCGTCGGCATCTTCAAGTCCAATGTGTAAGCGTATTAATGGCTTGCTGTTGTCCCATTGGGTAGCCGTGCGGATATTGTTAATACCAAATACCCCTAAAATTAAGCTTTCGAAACCGCCCCATGAAAAGCCCATTTTAAAATGGTCCATATTTTCAACAAAAGCCGTCACCGATGCTAAGTCGCCTTGCTTAAGCACAAACGAGAATAAGCCATTACCGCTGCTAAAGTCGCGTTTAAAAAATTCGTGACCCGGGCAAGTATCAAACGCTGGGTGACGCACATGATCGACTTCTGCACGAGTCGCCAACCAATTAGCCACTTTTAAGGCATTTTTATTATGCTGTGCCATACGCACCCCTAAGGTACGTAAGCCTCGCGCGGCTAAATACACGTCATCAGGCGAGGTGGTTTGGCCCATTAAGTAACTGTTTTCGCGCAGTTGCTCCCAATGCTGTTCATTGGCAGTAGCCGTGCCCATCATCACATCAGAATGGCCGACAATGTATTTGGTGGCTGCTTGAATTGAGATGTCGACACCCATATCAAATGGGCGAGAATTAATCGGTGAGGCCCAAGTATTATCCAGCATCACAATAACGTTATGTTCGTGGGCGATACGACTGAGCGTTGGAACATCCTGCACTTCCATGGTGATAGAACCTGGTGATTCCAAAAATAACACCTTGGTGTTTGGACGAATTAACTCACGAATGCCATCGCCAATCATTGGGTCGTAATAGGTGGTTTCGATACCAAAACCCGCGAGCATTTTATTGCATAAGTCGCGTGTCGGTTCATAGGCGGTGTCGACCATTAATAAGTGGTCACCACTTTTTAAAAATGCCAACAAAGCGCTGCTGATCGCGCCTGCACCAGAAGGGTATAATGCAGTACCCGCGCCGCCTTCAAGTTCGCATATGGCTTGTTGAAATGCAAAGTGAGTTGGGGTGCCGCGACGACCATAAAACATTTCACCGTTGGTTTTGTTTTTAATCGCAAAACGCATCTCGTCCATGGTGTCGAACACCACTGTAGAGGCTCTAAATACGGGTGGATTGATAATGCCTTTGGTGAATTTTTTTTCGCGACCAACGCTAACAATTTGGGTGGCGAGTTTATCGTCTTTGCTCATGTTGTTACTTCCATTATGTGTAGAGTCCACGGTTTATGCTTTAGCTAATTTTTATTAGAAAATATCAATGACATGGATAAATGCGCTACGGTGAGTGATATACCAAAGTTGATTATCCTAGCACCTACAAACGTAAATAAAAGCGCTTAAATGCTGTGGTTGACTATTTTTCATCACTTAATGGTAGCGTCAGGCATATTTCGACGCCTTCAATACCATTTTCTATCATGTTGCTAGCTTTAATCGTGCCATGATGGAAGTCGGTGACCAAACGAGCAATATACAAGCCTAAACCTAGATGTGGCTTGCCGTTTATACCTTGCGGCCTAATTGACACCATGGATTCAAAAATTTGGCTATTCATGTCTTTAGGCAATAAAGGACCAATATTACTGACTTTCAATATCGCCTGTTTATTGTATTGAGTCAGGCTGACAGTAATCGCGCTGGCGGGCTCATGAAACTCAATTGCGTTGTTGATCAGTTTATCCATTAATTGAGCAATATATTCCGGAACACCGTCGCAAAACAGGGTTTTATCTTCAATATGCACGGTAAATACTTGATCTGGATAGGTGATTTGATAGCCTTGCATGCAACCACTGATGACCTTCTTTAATGAAAAGTGGCAGCTTTCTGCTTGGGTTAAACTGGCTTCTAAGCGGGTAGCTTCGCTTAGGTTATTTAAAATAAGATGCAAGCGACTGACGCCTTCTTGAGCGCGATTAACATATTTTTGCGATTGATCATCAAGTTGTTGTAAACCCAAATGCTCAAGCGAACTGCGAACCACGGCAACTGGGGTGCGCAGTTCATGCGATAAGCGCGATGACATATTTTCCAAATAATGTGTGTACTGACCTAAACGACTGACAATACTCGAAAAGCTGCGAGACAAGTCACCGATTTCATCACGATTTTTTGAAGCGACAATTTGCTGCCTTACCCGGCCTTGGCTGTCGATGGCGAGTTCAGCCTGATCACGCAGACGACGGATGCGACTTGAAATACTGGAAGCAAAGATAAACAAGGCTAATGTGCCCATGCTCATAATGGTCAAGATAACGTTAAACAGCTTTTCTAATGCGCGGTTACGTAGGCTGCGAATACCGTGAGTGGTTTCCTCTGCTATTACTACGCCCATGACTTTATCGTCAATCCATATTGGGCTGGCTGCGGCCAGTACCACCGCTTTATTATCTGGGGTGAGGCGCCATGTTGAACCTTGCTTACCGCTTAAGGCTTTTTCAATGTGGCTGCCGGTGAGTTCGGTAGAGTCTTGCAGCGAATCGATAAAGTCTTGCGGTGGACGGGTTAATATTTTGTAGTACAGCGGCAATATATATTGCTGCTTGACGTGCTGCCAAAACGAGTCTGCTTGATTGACGTCTAGGTCATCCGCCCACGTATTGGATGATGAACGAATATCGCCAGATTTAGCCAGTACTCGGCCATGATTATCGACCACCCAAATGCGTGAGCTATTATGGCTCATGCCTTTAATAATGCTTTCAATTTCAGGTGAGGGCACAAGTACAGTGCCTAAACTGGCGACGGAATCGGTGGCTGATGTGCCGATGATATTCACTAATTGCCGGGTTTTGGCATCGTTGACATTATGAATCGCAAAACCTAGTTTACTGCCGACCATTTCCAGCGGCAGCCTGAATTCAATATTGTAACCTTGCTCTGTCTTGAGCCATTGTCCTTGAATACGCACTTCTGGACTGACGGGCATAGATTGGCTGGGATCAGCGGGTAATTCAAATGCACTTAACCAGCCACTTTGAGTGTTGGCAATAATATAACGCCTGAACTGACCATCGGGCGATTGAGTGGCCATGACTAAATGATCGTTTCTGTCGATGCGCAAACTTTTACGGCTACGAAAAATGACATGTTGATCAGTGACATTAAAAAATCCATACAGGTAACCGCCGTATTTACCCACCATATGGTTAAAGCTGATGTCAATTTGCTCGGATTTATTACGTTGATAAAGCACATGTTCATCAGAGTAGTTTAAGGTACGGTGTTGGTATAAGTCCCAATCTGTGAGTTTGCCATCAAGTTGGATCGGGCCCGCTAACGGGTATGCGTATAAGTCGCGACCTTCTTCAACTTGGTTTAAAAAGCTGGCTTGGTTGTCAAATAATTTAGGTCGCTCATGTAAGGCGGTGGCAAGTGCCTGAGTGGTACCTTCCAACGTTTTTTCTTGGCCATAGCGCAAGTACTTTTCCATTTCCCACACATATTCATACCCAAGCCAAGGTAGGCAGAGCAAAAACAGTGACAAAATGACAACTTTGGCGCGCAGTCCTATAGGTAAATTCATCGGTTAAATATTGTCCCAGCGATAACCCATACCATACACGGTATCGATACAGTCAAACTCGGAGTCGATAGCAATAAACTTTTTACGAATGCGTTTCACATGTGAGGTGATAGTACTGTCGTCTACGTAAATTTTGGCTTCTTGCATTAGATCTTGGCGACTGCGCACATGACCTGGATGTTTTGCCATAGCGTGTACCATCCAAAATTCGGTCACCGTCAGCTCTATTGGCAGCGATTTCCAATAAACCTGAATACGGTTGCCATCAATGGTGAGGTGACCACGCTCGAGTAAGTTGTCTTCAATGGGGCTTGAGCCTATGAGTTCAGAACGGCGAAACAGTGCTGCAATACGCGCCAATAAATGAGGAAAACTGACATCTTTGGTTAAGTAGTCGTCAGCGCCCAAACGTAGGCCACAAACGGTATCAAAGTCGCTGTCTCTGGCGGTTAAAAAGATAATCGGTAAGCTACTCGACATCGCCCGAAGTGACTGGCATAGGGTAAAACCACCATCAATTTCATGTTCCAAACCTATATCAATAATGGCTAGGTCAGGTAAACGACCATTAAAGGCGAGCATAGCTGCGGGGCGGTTTGCATAAGCTTGCACGCTATATCCTTGCTGTTGCAGGACATCTTTATAGTTTTCGCGGATAGCGGCTTCGTCTTCAACAATGGCAATTCGTTTCATGGGATGATTTCAATTAATGAGCTGATAAATAGATACAGTGCTGACTATACAGGATTTTATCAACCAAAAAAGCCGTCTACGGCAATTGCCATATTGTTGCCACATTTGATCGCCACATTGCCATTTTTGCTCCCCAATAAAGCCATCTATGAGGTGTTTAATAGCGACATAGCGTTAATCCGCAACGCATTAAATGATGCATTGATGATAACGAACGTTTTTCAAACAACCGCTAAAGGGATTCTTTATGAAAAAGCAACTTATTGCCGCAACGATGATCACTACCATGATGGTATCAAATGTCAGCTGGGCCAATGACACTGATATTACCGATGAACGCGAACATACCGAAGAGCTAGTGGGTTTGAGCTCTGGGATTTTACTCGGCGCTGTGATTGGTGGGCCTGTTGGGGCCATTATTGGTGCATTTACCGGTACTTTTATTGGTAAGTCGGTTGGTGATGATGCTGAGCTTACCGTGCAGAAACAGCAACTGGTAAAGCAAGAACAGCAATTGGCTCAAACCAATGAGCAATTAATGGCTCTGAATGCCAAGCAGCAATCCTTGGAGCAAGTGTCTGAAAAGTATTATCAATTACAGTCTAATTTAACCGAACAACAAGCCAACCAATTGCAGACGCTTAATGAGCTCACCATAGGTATGAACGTGCAGTTTAAAACCGGATCGAGCCACATTGAACCGCTATTTGAACAACAGCTAGATAATGTGGCTTATATGATGAACCTATCACCTGAATTAACCATTGATCTAACCGGTTATGCCGATCGCCGTGGTGATAATGATTTTAACCAAGCCTTGTCTGAGCAGCGCTTAGCTGAAGTGACGCAATACTTGGTGATACAAGGTATAGCACGTGACCGTTTGCATGGACAAGCTTATGGCGCGACATCGCCAATGCATCAAGAACAAAATTTTGAAAATGACTTTTTTGATCGTCGAGTAACGCTCAAGTTAATGGCGCCGGGTGCTGAACTCGCGGCCAACTAAACGCCGAGCACGGTTTTGCATATCTGTTTGCAAAACGCAGTGCCAAACAACGTAACTAAGTCGATTTTTCTTTTTGTTTTAATGATTACTCATGTCGGCGCAAACAATGATGTTGGCGCTTATACCCAAGCCTCCTGAAGTCAATATGAGCAGGTTGTTTGGGTATCTAAGGGTAAGGAGCTACTTATGCGCCCGTTTTTTTTGATGCCACATTTTTCTGTAAAGCATGTCTATAAATTACTGTGTTTCGGTTTGTTATTTGTCATTTATGCCTGTGTTACCAGGGCATTTGCCTCACCGTCTGGATATCAAGATAACGATATCAGCCAAGGAACCTTAGTCTATTCTACCCAAAACCAAGTTATACAAGCCTTAGCGCTGGATACACAAGTGAGCATGGATGTGTCGGGTTTGCTTAATCGTGTTACGGTTAAGCAAGTGTTTATCAATGATTCAGATCAATGGGTTAACGGGCGATATGTCTTTCCGCTACCCGAAAATGCCGCCGTTGATAGCATGCAGTTACGCATAGGTGACAAGATTATAGCGGGTAAAATCCAACCTAAAAAGCAAGCATTACAGACGTTTGAGACCGCTAAAAAACAAGGTAAACAAGCCAGTTTATTACAGCAACAGCGTCGTAACTTATTTTCATCAGATGTGGCCAATCTTGCTCCGCATGAGCAGTTAATTGTTGAGATCAGTTACCAGCAACGGGTTGAATACCGCGATGGGATGTTTAGTTTACGTTTTCCATTAGCGATTACGCCGCGTTATAACCCGCAAGGGGATCATAATAGCGAGCCGCAACAGCAAACCATGCCGTCTAGCCATAATGAGGTGAAGCCTATAGTTCAAGCCCATTCTCAACTGATGGTTAATATGCAAGTAAACATAGATGCAGGGTTTGAATTGAACTCGCTAAACAGTCTGTATCATCCAATTAAACAGTCAAGTCATGGTCATTATTACAATGTGAGCTTTGCAGGTAAACAAATTGCCGACCGTGATTTTGTGCTGCAATGGCAAGCCAATATTGGCGCATTACCGCAAGCGGCGACATTTTATCAAACCGGTAAAACCCATGTGACAGATAATAGCAACGACTTTACGGATGCTAAAAATGTTGCAGGGGCAGAGCAAAGACAAGCCAATCCCGTAGATAATAATTTGTACTCGTTAGTGATGTTAATGCCGCCCAGTGTCGAGGTGAGTGAGCAACATCTTATCGCCAGAGAACTGATTTTAGTTATCGACACCTCTGGGTCTATGTCTGGTCAATCGATTATTCAGGCCAAACAAGCATTACAATTTGCCCTCGCTGGGCTGCGTGATATCGACAGTTTTAATATCATTGAATTTAACAGTGACGTCAGTATGTTATCGGCAACACCATTGCCTGCCAATAGTCGTAATATCAATCGAGCAAATCGGTTTATTCAATCATTAGACGCTAATGGTGGCACCGAAATGCGCGGTGCATTACAAACCGCGCTGGTGGACAGTGTCCAAGCACAACAAAATGATCAAACTGCTAAGCATAACGAGTCCATGTTGCGTCAGGTTATTTTTATGACAGATGGTGCTGTGGGTAATGAACATGAACTGTACCAATTGATTAGTAATCAATTAGGTGACAGTCGATTATTTACTGTTGGCATTGGCTCTGCACCGAATTCAGACTTTATGCGCCGAGCTGCCACTATGGGCCGTGGCACATTTACCTATATTGGTGATGAGGCTGAAGTGCAGCAAAAAATTGAGCAGTTGTTACATAAAATTGAGCAACCTGTGCTTACCAATATTGGCTTGTATTACCTTGATGGCAGCGTACCGGATTACTGGCCGACAACCATTAGCGACCTGTACCAAAACGAACCACTTTGGGTCAGCATTAAATCGGCATCACACCAGCAGCAACCGATTATTGTCTCAGGTAATATCAATGGTCAGTATTGGCAACAACAGCTTGATTTTGATGATAATCAAGCAGCAAAAGGCATTGATCTATTGTGGGCGAATGCGCAAATCACCTCACTCGAATTGTATAAAGACAGTAGTAATCGTCAACGTGTTGATAAACAAGTGGAAGCGTTAGGCATGTTATATCACCTAGTGACCAGCCAAACCAGCTTAGTTGCAGTGGACGTGACACCGGTAAATCCATTAATTGATAGCCCTATTGACGTGCAATTACAGAATCATCTGCCACATGGTTTGCAAGCGGCACCATCGTCGCAAGTGCTGCCTCAAACGGGAACCGCCAGTCGCTTATGGTTATTAATCGGTTTTAGCTTATTAGGCTTGGGCTTACTGCACTATTTATGGTTAAGACAACGTTTACCAGGGCAGGTGTTAGTGATTGAATCAGATGATTAAACGGGAGCTAAATGATGCAGCGAACTATATCACCGACCAAACACTGGATTGTGATTGTGCTGATGAGCGTGCTGGGATGCGGACTATTAATACAGGGAGGTTATATGCAAGCTAAAGCCCATTTTGCGCAATTTTTGATTGAACGAGCCTTTGAGCAAACCTTAGTGGATAATCAACCACATAAACCCTGGTCGTGGGCCGACACTCATCCCGTGGCGAAAATGCGCGTATTGCAACAGCAAACTGATGGTTTTCAGCCCTTAGGTAGCGATCTGTATGTACTCGCTGGGGCCTCAGGGCGTAATTTGGCTTTTGGGCCAGGTTTGATGCTAGGCGGTGCTGGGTTAGGGGAGCAGGGGAATACCATTATAGCGGGTCATCGTGACAGTCACTTTATGCGTTTACAATATGTAAAATTGGGCGACATCATCGAGCTATACAGTACCGAGGGTGAACGAGTGTTATATCAAATAACGGCCACCGAAGTGGTGCATGAGACTGACATGAAGGTGCTTGCTCCTACGGCAGAAAAACACTTAACCTTGATCACCTGTTATCCGTTTGATCAACTTTCTGGTAATGCCGAATATCGTTATATTGTTGAAGCTAAACCTATCAATGCGCAGCCGTTATATAGCTAAGCTATTACCGTTTATAAGCTTATGGTCAAGATTGGCAAGCTTGACCCTCATGCAATGGTGATGAGTGTTAAATCTAAACTTGAGTCAGTAAGCTGTTGGGAGTATCTGGCTTTATCGCCCAAAAAAAAGCAGAGTCCACTATATATTATTAGTGACTCTGCTTTTTACTTCAGACAAGCTGCGGTTAGGCTCTCATGGATTTTTCACCACGGGCTAAACCTACTACACCAGAACGTGATATTTCAATCACCTTGGTCATGTCGGTGAGCGCGTGGATAAATGCATCAATTTTATCGCTGGTACCAACCATCTGCACGGTATAGATATTGGAAGTTACATCGACAATTTGACCACGAAAAATATCTGCAGTGCGTTTGACTTCTTCGCGTTGATCGCCTTGAGCTTTCACTTTTACTAAGGCAATTTCACGTTCAATGTGGGGTGACTCAGTAATGTTAGCCACTTTCAAAATATCAATAAGCTTGTGCAATTGCTTTTCAATTTGCTCGAGAATATTGGCATCTGCAATCACGGTAATATTTAAACGTGACAAGGTTGTATCTTCAGTTGGCGCTACAGTTAAGCTTTCAATGTTGTAACCGCGCTGAGAAAATAAACCTACCACTCGTGATAATGCGCCTGGTTGGTTTTCAAGTAATACAGAAATAATACGACGCATTAGCTTTTCTCCGTCTTGGTTAGCCACATTTCGTTCATTGCACCGCCACGAATGAGCATTGGGTATACGTGTTCAGTCTCGTCGACACTGATATCAACAAAGACTAATTTATCTTTCATTGCCAATGCTTCAGCTAGTTTTGATTCTAATTCATCAGGGTGATTGATATTCATACCAACATGGCCATAAGCTTCGGCAATTTTGGCGAAATTAGGCACAGAGTCCATATAAGATTGTGAATGACGACCGGAATAAATCATGTCTTGCCATTGTTTTACCATGCCAAGAAAGCGGTTGTTTAAGTTAATAATTTTCACCGGAGTGTCATATTGCAGTGCGGTAGAAAGCTCCTGAATATTCATTTGGATGGAACCATCACCTGTGACGCATACTACCGTTTCCTCAGGAAACGCCATTTTAACGCCCATTGCCGCAGGCAAACCAAAGCCCATAGTGCCTAATCCCCCCGAGTTAATCCAACGGCGAGGTTTATCAAAAGGGTAATACAAGGCAGCAAACATTTGATGTTGGCCGACATCTGACGCCACATAAGCATCGCCATTAGTCAGTTTGTATAAGGTTTCAATCACTTGCTGTGGTTTGATTCTGTCGCTGGTGCGATCAAATTCTAAACTTTGGCGTGAGCGCCAAATTTCAATATCGCTCCACCAAGCAGCCATAGCGGTCGCATCATTGGTGTCGTTCGTTTCATCGAGTAAATCTAACATAGCGTCTAGAATATTATCGGCAGAACCCACAATCGGAATATCGACCCGAACCGTTTTAGAAATAGATGATGGATCAATATCGATGTGTAAAATGGTTGCGTTTGGGCAATATTTTTCAACATTGTTGGTGGTGCGGTCGTCAAAACGGACCCCAATACCAAAGATTAAATCGGTATTATGCATTGCCATATTGGCTTCATATAAACCATGCATCCCCAACATGCCTAAACTTTGCTTGTGGGTGCCAGGAAATGCACCTAAGCCCATTAGGGTACTGACCACAGGGATGTTCAAGCGCTCTGCAAGCGCCAGAATTTGCGCGTCACAACCCGAAATTATCGCGCCACCACCGACATATAACACAGGTTTTTTAGCCACTAATAAAGCTTGCAAGCCGCGACGGATCTGGCCTTTATGACCAACAGTTGTTGGATTGTATGAGCGCATTTTTACGCTGTCGGGATAAATATAATCATGCAGTATATCTGGGCTTAAGCAGTCTTTTGGCAAGTCAATTACCACTGGGCCTGGGCGACCTGTTGCTGCAATAAAGAAGGCTTTTTTGACTGTTTCAGGAATGTCTTTAGCGTCGGTTATTAAAAAGCTGTGTTTTACGATAGGGCGTGAAATACCAATCATGTCACATTCTTGGAAGGCATCATTACCAATCAAATTACTCGGTACTTGACCAGACAGCACTACTAGCGGAATTGAATCCATGTACGCGGTGGCAATCCCGGTAATTGCGTTGGTCGCACCAGGGCCTGAGGTCACAAGTACCACGCCGACTTTTCCGGTAGCGCGTGCGTAGCCATCAGCCATGTGCACGGCAGCTTGCTCATGACGTACTAAGATGTGTTCGATACCGGATATTTTGTGCAGAGAATCGTAAATGTCTAACACCGAACCGCCGGGGTAACCGAAGATATGGCTGACACCTTCATCAATTAATGAGCGCACGATCATACTCGCGCCAGAAAGCTTTTCCATGAAATACATCCTTATTAAGTTACCGTATGGTAAACAGTATCTTGTATACAACGACGGTAATCGTTTTATCAATAAGCTTGAAGGATAATTCAAACTCGAAGATTGAATATTGCTGTCGTAATATTCAATGGCTGGTTTTATCGTTACTGAAGCAGTAACTTGCCTCCATCTTATGTAAATTTATTTTTACTGCAACCCATTTAGTTAATTATTTTTGTTTGTTGAAATAGTTTCATGTTTATGATTTTTATTTTGGGCTTGAAAGCAGTGGGTGTTTATCAATAAAGCGCTGCACTATTTATACTGAAGTTAACAGCTAAATATTAGCGACTTAGCAACCTAATTAGCGGTCGAATATGGCATTGCAGGCATGCACTTAAGTGTATGGAGATGAAGATCGAGTTCAACTGAGTTTCAATTCATATGTGAAAATAGCGTGTTTGATTTGCTTTACTTTTGCCGTGGTCATAACGATTTTGCTTGGTGCAGTCATTTAATCGTTGCTGAGCCAGGGATTGGTGAATCAAGATTACACACTTGAATGATGGCTATATATTGGGTGGTTTTTTTATTACTAGCTGGATGAGTGCTGCGATTTTCTTTGCTGTTTATTGATGAATATGTGCTAAACAACAAGGCAGAGAGTCACTGGGAAGTTGCCAGATTAGTACCTTGTTCTGATCATTATTAATCAATGAGTTAAGCGAAGGGGAGGGTTGACTGTTTTGGCACTCTCATAAGAATAAAGCCACCGATATCGATGACTTTATTTGTGGTAATACTTTATTGATTAAAGGGTCTTATTTTTCGATAAGGTACTTTGAAAAAACTGACATAGCCCGACTAATAAAATAGCGCCAAGCATCAAGGCTGCAAAAGGCACAGCGCTACCGTCATAAAAATACGCCAGCAGTGGCCCCGCGACGGCGCCAAAACCAAAGCGTAGCGTACCAATCACTGCGGTGGCAGTACCGGTTTCTTGCTTGAATTTCATTAATACGATGGCGTCGGCATTGACTGACATCACCCCTAGCGAGCCCATTAAAGGAATAAGCATTAACACGGTAAAGTGATAACTTAAATCGAGTAAATTAACGGCTAGCAAGCCAGTTGCGGCAATGACTCCGAAGAAAGTTGACACATGTAACATCCGTTTGGAGCCGAATCGGCTAACCACTCTAGAGTTGACAATGTTGGCGAGCATCAAGGCTCCCACATTGGTGCTAAATAAAATCGCAAACAGCGATTTATCTAAATTAAACACTTCCATATAGATAAAAGGCGAAGCGGTTAAGTAACAAAAGAAAGCAAATGAAGTTAATACGCCGCTGGATAAATTCAGTTTGACGCCATTGCGAGCAAAGACTGTGTAGTAGCCGCCTAAAAAGGTCTTTTGACTGCGACTGCCTAGGTCTTTATCGCTGGGCATTTTTAGTTTAAATAATACTAAGACTAATAATGTGATGGCATAACAACTTTGGCTTAAGAAGATAAGATGCCAATCGCCGAGTTCCATTATTAAACTGCCCAAAGTAGGTGCAAGTAATGGCGCTAACATCATAATAAGGCTGACATAAGACATGCCTTTGGCGGTATTGTCGCCATAAATCTCTTTAATGTAGCCCGGCACCACAACCGTGGCAGCAGCACCAATCAGAGCTTGTGCAAAACGCAATATCAAAAACTGTTCAATACTGGTACTTAATGCAATAAGTAAGCTGATAATCGTGAAGCCTAATAAGCCAAATATGACCAGTGGACGTCGGCCTATCTTATCGGCCAATGGGCCAAATATCAGCATGCCTAATGCATAGCCCGCCAGATAAATACTCAGCGATTGTTGCACTGTCGTGATGTCGGTATCAAACCCTAAGGCCAATGTAGACATCGCTGGTAAGTACATGTCGATGGCTAAAGGAGTGATGGCGACAATCGCGGCAAGCATAGGTATTAACATCGCTAAGTGGGGAATACCCGCTGATACTGGAAATGAGTTGGACTTTGATGGCGATACCACGGGAACCTCATGTGCTTTGTGCGTTTTTGCTGAAAATGGCGAAAAATTTTCGTTAGTTTACCACGCTATGGCGCATTTTCTGAGCCTGAATTTGTAATGAATAATTTAGCTAAATAGCATTTACATTAAGGCAATAGAGTGAATTCAAATAGAACAAAAATGCAACATTTTTGTCATTAAAACTTCACCTTGATTGTCTAAGTTGTTGGCATTATTTTGCATAACTTAATTCGGAACTTTAGTTTATGAAACGCTTCCCTCAAGGTAAAACGGCACTACTGGTTTCTTCAATCATGGCCACTATGTTGCTAACGGCATGCAATGGTGACGATGGACAAGCGGGGGCTCAGGGCATGGATGGCACCAATGGAGACGTTGGGTTGTCAGCCCTGGTTGCGTTAACCTCGCTTGCTGTCGGCGATGCACAATGCCCATTTGGCGGCCAGCAAATTGAAACCGGAGTAGACATCAATAGTGATGGTGTTTTAGATGCAAGTGAAGTTGATGCGACGCAAACACAAATAATGTGTAATCAAGCCCATAATACTCTGAGCGCTGATTTAGTGGGGCGTTATCAATCAGGTGTTTATGGTCTTAGTGCCGCAGAAATTGTTGATTATCATCCGGCAAGCCAAAGCGCATTTGTCGTTAATGCTCAAAGTGGCAAAGTCGATGTCGTTGATTTATCGATGTTAACTCAAGCGCCGGTTTACGCTGAAGCAGGTTACAGTTTAAATAATCTCAGCAAAAAAACGGACTTAAATATCAGTGTCGATACTGGCTTAACTTTATTAGGTGCAGTTAACAGCGTCAGTGTATCGGGTAATTTACTCGCCGCTGCCGTTGAACGAGCAGACGCATTAGGTAATGCGACCCAGGGTAATGGCATTGTTGCATTTTATCGTTTATCAGACAGTGAGTTACCCCAGTACTTGTCATTTGTTGACGTTGGAGCATTACCCGACAATGTCGTGTTCAGCCCTGACGGTAGCATGTTATTAGTCGCCAACGAAGGTGAGCCAAATAGTGCTTATGATATCGACCCTGAAGGTTCTATCGCGTTAATTGCAATCACTAATGGTGTGCCTGCCACAACCGCTACCCTAGTCGGTTTCAATGATTTTAATGTTGGTGGTTCACGTAATGCAGAACTGAGTCCATTGATTAAGATCAATGGCCCTGGAGCGAGTGTCGCGCAAGATTTAGAGCCTGAATATATTGCCGTGTCGCCAGACAGCCAAACAGCTTACGTCAGTTTACAAGAAAATAACGCCATTGCAGTGATTGATATCAAGGCGGCAGTGGTAAAAAGTATTATTGCTTTAGGGCTTAAAGACTTTGGCTTAGACGCCAATAAAATCGATGCCAGTGATAAAGATGATGCCATAAATATACAGGCTTACGCTGGGGTGTATGGTATGTATCAGCCAGATACGATAGCCAGTTATCGCTGGAATAATACTGATTTTATTGTCACCGCCAATGAGGGGGATTCACGAGATTACGCCGGTTTTTCCGAAGAGGCTCGTGCTGCAGATCTAAGCTTAGATCCAAACCATCCACAATTTGCCGCAGCGCAAGATAAAACACAGCTTGGGCGCTTAAAAGTCACCACCAGTATGGGTGATGACAACAATGATGGCTTAATGGATAAAATTGTTGCTTATGGCGGGCGTTCATTTTCGATTTGGACTGCAGATGGCCAGCAAGTATTTGACAGCGCTGGTGATTTTGAACGAATTACGGCTGCGATATTGGCAATGAACTTCAATAATAATAACGATGAAAACAAAGGTGATAGCCGCAGTGACGATAAAGGTCCAGAGCCAGAGGCACTCGCTCTTGGCCAAATAGGCTCACGTACTTATGCCTTTATTGGTTTAGAGCGTACCTCTGGATTTATGATTTACGATATTACTAATCCATTTGCCGTATCGTTTGTCGATTATGTCAGCAACCGTAACTTTGATGCTGATTATGTCATTGATACCGATACTGGTGAGGTTGAAGGTGATGCGACATTAGCAGGTGATTTAGGCCCCGAAGGGATGAAGTTTATTGCCAGCCAATATAGCCCGACAGGCTTGCCATTGTTACTGATTGGTAATGAAGTTAGCGGCACCACAACTGTGTATCAACTAAAATTACAGTGATGCATTGATGCTTTTTTATCGCCAAAGCGAATGACCGTGAAGCGATTGTGAGTATCTAACAAGCCGAGCATAATATGCTCGGCTTTTTTTGCTGCGTATGTCCCGTCCCGAAATATGTTTATTTATCGCAGGTGAATATGTCGTAATTAATTTGAAATAAAACTATGATAACAACCTAGATTATAAGTATTGAGGTTGTTGTGGTACTGAGTCGTTTGTATGATTTTATGCCAGGTTTAGAGACCTTCTCTCGTTACGAGCGAAGCTGGCTCAAGGATGATGTTCGCGCCGGTTTGTCTGTTGCCGCGGTTGCGTTACCTGTGGCAATTGCTTATGCGCAATTAACCGGAGTGAATGCCGCGGTGGGGTTGTACTCTTGCGTGTTACCTATGATCATCTACGCTTTATTTGGCACCTCAAGACAACTTATTGTTGGTCCCGATGCGGCAACTTGTGCGGTTATTGCTGCGGTAGTGACACCTTTAGCGGCCGGCGACAGCCTTAAACATTGGCAATTAGTAATGACCATGACCGTGATGACCGGTTTTTGGTGTTTAATCGCCAGTCGATTTAAATTAGGTGTATTAGCGGACTTTTTATCAAAACCTATTCTAATGGGACTACTCAATGGTGTCGCCATTACCATTATTGTCGGCCAATTTTCAAAAATATTCGGTTTTACCTTTGATGAAAAATACTTACTTGAACGCTTAGGTGGTGCGCCAAGCTATTTGTCGCAAACCCATATTCCGACGCTATTGATGGCCATCCTTACCGTGATTGTCTACTTTGCAATGAAACGCTTTAAACCGACTTGGCCTGCGTCGATGTTTGCTATTGCTGTTGGCGCCGCTTTAGTGTGGCTTTTCCACTTAACCGACTATGATATTGCGGTGATTGGAAGCGTGGCAGGAGGAATGCCATCATTTCAAACACCAGTGTTTAATATCGGTATCGCTCGTGAGTTAGTCATGCCGGCGCTCAATTTAGCGATGGTGAGTTTTGTCAGTATGATGCTTACCGCACGCAGCTTTGCTGCTAAAAATGGTTATGACATTGATGCCGATAAAGAGTTTAAAGCCTTAGGTTTAGCCAATATTGCTTCTGCTCTCTCGCAAGGTTTTGCCGTTAGTGGCGCAGATTCTCGTACGGCTGTAAATGATGCTAATGGCGGAAAAACTCAATTGGTGTCCGTGATTGCGGCGGTATTGATCGCCATTGTGGCGGTGTTTTTGACCACGCCGTTAGAGTTTATTCCCAGTGCAGCATTGGGCGTTGTGTTAGTGATAGCCTCAATACATCTTATCGATCTGAAAGCGCTGTGGGGATTACGTTTACGCGATCGCCAAGCATTTTATTTGGCCTTAACAACTTTCTTTGCTGTTCTGTTTATTGGCGTTATTCCCGGAATTACCCTTGCGGTGCTATTGGGATTATTTCAGTTTTTACGAACGGTCATGCGACCAACAGATCAAGTGCTCGGGCTTGATGCCAAAGGGATTATTCGTAGTGTTGATAGCAGTGATAAAGCCGCATCTGTGCCAGGTGTGTTCATTTATCGATTTAATTCTCCACTGACTTATTTTAATGCTACCTACTTTAAACGACGTTTACTTGAACGATTTGCTCGTCAGAATCAACAAGAAACCATTGAGTGCGTGATTATCGATGCGGTGCCATGTTTTACCCATTTAGATTTGAGCGTAATGGCCATGTTGACCGACATCAATGCGTTATTGCGTAAACGCGGAGTGAGTTTGGTATTGGCAGGGCGTAAACGACAATTAATTAGTTGGTTTGAACAAACCGATATGGTGTCTGGAGAAGAAGGCATTACAATTCATTCAGACTTATATCTCGCGTTAAAGATGCACCAAAGTCATGTTGCTGCTTATGAGTCTCAACGATTAGATGATGCTGATCAGGATGGTTCGACAGAGGTGATACTGTCACATAGCCAAATTTAACCATTAGGGTTCGCTGTTGTTGTGTGTTAGGTTTGATTAAGTTAATGAATTTAAATGCTTTTAATAAGTGTTGTTCAGAGCGTATTTATTATATAAAATCGCCAAAAATAACCAAGGTATGGCAATCATACCTTGTAATGACGCCCCCTCGAAAATCAGGCCCTTAATTTCCTTCCCGGGCCCTTGAGTAAAGTAAAAAGCGTAGTCTTTCTGTTGGATGTGGCATGTATGGTTTCGCAAGTAAGTGAAGCAATGCTGGATGTGATCGCAGATGCGTTAGTCGATAAAGGGTATATCCTCTTATCAGATATCATTCCTGATTATGTAAGTCTGGCCTTGCTTGAAAAAGTGCAAGCTCAGCGCGATATTGATTTTAAAAAAGCCGCCGTTGGTCGAGGTCTTGAGCAACAAATTAATCCTGATATTCGTTCGGATAAAATTAGCTGGCTAGACAATCAAGACCCTATTGACCGTGAATATTTGTCGATGATGAGTCAACTTAAAGATGGCCTTAATCGTCGTTTGTTTATGGGGCTATTTGACTTTGAAAGTCATTACGCAGTTTATGAGCCGGGGGCATTTTATAAAAAACACCTCGATGCGCTGCACGGCAGCCAAAACCGCATTTTATCGACAGTCTTTTTCTTAAATTCTGACTGGCAGGAAAACGACGGTGGTGAGTTGATTATTTATGATGAATCTGATTTAGCTCTAGAAGTGGTTAATCCTAAAATTGGAACCTTGGTGCTGTTTTTAAGTGAACGTTTCCCTCATGAAGTGAGACCGACAATGAAAACTCGCAACAGCATTGCCGGATGGTTTAGGGTTAGTCACGCTAATCATGGCTTTTAATCATATCGCTGTCAGCCTGGTGCTGTGATAAGCCCTTTTTAAGATAATCTTTTAGTCACAACAGAAAACAATGTTTTTAGAATATCAATAAAAACATTGTTGCCGTTGGCTGTATATCTATATGCAGTTAAGGTAATGTAACCTATCAACAACAGGAGCATTAACTTGAGCTGGATTAATAGACAAGATTGCTTAATTGGCGAGCATGTTATTTTAGAACCATTATCATTAGACCATGTTCCTGGTTTAATTTTAGCTGCTAACGACGGTGAATTGTGGACCTTATGGTACACAAACATCCCCGATGCTTCGGGAATGAAAGCGTATGTCGAGTTTGCACAAGCCTGTGAAAACCGAGGTGAAGCCGTTGCATTTGCCGTGCGTGATAAAGTGTCTGGTAACATTGTTGGTAGCACTAGAATTTGTCATTGGGATCAACCCAATCGCAGACTTGAAGTTGGCTACACTTGGTATGCTAAATCCTATCAGCGTACGGCCATAAATACCGAATCTAAATTATTAATACTCCGTTATGCTTTTAATACCTTAGACGCCATAGCAGTTGAATTTAGAACTCACAGGCATAATCTTGCCTCACGAAATGCGATTGAACGACTCGGTGCCAAGCAAGATGGCATATTACGCAATCATAAAATCCTAGCTGATGGTACTATTCGTGACACGGTCGTGTTTTCGATTCTTGAAACCGAATGGCCTCTAGTGGAACCGTTTTTAACATCTCGTTTAACGCATTATCAATCTTAACATTACCGACTAATTTCTAAACATGAAGGGAAAGAACCATGAATAAATCTGCTATGTGGATTTTTACTGTATCGGCACTTTGCGCCAGCATGACCGCACGTGCAGAAGATGCTGCAGAAAAGGCATTTACTGATGAGTTAATCGAATGTGCAGCTTATTATCAAATTAGCTCTGAAGCGATTGGTGCGATGAATGCACCACAAATGAAAGCAGTCGGAGACCGTTTAAAAACGTCCGCAGTTGATGCGGTTGCTATTGCGGGAAAGTATCGCGCGCCTGCGCAAGTTGAAAAAGATGTGATTGCCGCTAAACAACAGCAAATCGATAAATTAGCTGGCTCGAATAACTTAGGTGGACTGATGGCAAAGTACAAAGATTCTTGTAAATCCATTGTCACTGAACCACAAAAACGCTTAGATTATTGGACTATGGCGACCATGTAATGGCGTCATATTAAGTGAATATAAATAACCACGTATAGTTTTCTATCGTGGTTATTTTTTTAGCCATTGCCCTTGTGGCGTTTGGATCATATGCCCAGGTTCTGCTGCTTCAATGGCTTTTTGCGCCGCGAGTGTCGCGACTTCATCAATGCTCACGCTATGTCGTTTGGCGATCGATTGATAATAGTATTTCCGTTTAGCATTAACGGATAATACTAGCTGTTTTGCCTCAGGAGTGTCGATAATTAACCCTAAATAACCATTCGGTTGCTCACCCACTATTCTTGCTGCTTTAGCCTCTTGCAATGTCATTGACCACGCACTAGCACTCCATAATAAACTGGTTAAGCATAGTGCTGTAGCGAAAGTGAAAGTTGATTTCATCTTGATCACCTCTGCTTAAAATAACTCATCATTTTCGAGTAAATTATTGAGTTCTTTATCCACTCTAATTTTAATTTCATGCTCAATTTTTACATTTAAGTTAATCACGATAGGCTTATCGGGCGGTTCTATTTTTACTGTTGGCGTACAAGCTGATAGGCATAACGATGCCATTATGGTGCTGATACTGATTAAATATAGCGATGAATATTTCACGTAGACGATCCTTTTATGCTGCTATTGGATTTTTGTTTCAATCTTGTTTTGTAGTTGATTGCCAATCTGGGTGCTTTTGTATAATTGAATCAGGTTCTCTTGATGAGTGTAATTGAGGTGGACAGGTCGCTCAATTCCGCGGCTGTTACCTTTAACACCCAAGTTAAGCACGGCATCTCCATTGGGCGTCATGTCAAATGTGCTCGCCAACTCAGTGTAGTTAAGATGCTCAAGTGCGGTAAATACCAATCCAAGATAGGGTTGAGATAATTCTAGTCTATCTATGGCAGGATTTCCGGCTACTTCAATTAATCCTCCAGGCTTACGCGCTGCAAGTTTGCCACCGGATATTGTCACTTTGCCATCTGTTAATTCTGCTGGAAGTACGCCATCAAATAAGCCATTGGCTTTAACCCCTACTTGGGGTTGTTCTTCTAAAAACTTATCCAAACTAAGACCTTGTAATAACAAGTATCCATAAGATTTATCATGCAGTTTAAGCACAAATTCAGGTAATAGAAAACGTCCATCTAACATGTCGCCACTGGCGGTAAGATTAATGTTAGTCTCACTTAATCCGGTGACCTGTTGTAACCAGTTTGTCGGCAGTTTATTGCCATCTTTATTGAGTTCAATATTGGCATTAACATTTAAATTAGTGAGCGATAAGCCGATTTTAGCTTGCTGTAAACTGATTGCCGTTTGTGGACAGACAAGCTTACTGTGAGCAAAGTGTTTTGCATCTGCGGCCGTATTCGGCGCATCGTAAGTTTGTTGCCAGTTAAATTGGCATTGAGCAAAAACTTCACCGCCGTTAAATGTTTTATCTTGCCATTGCCCAGATAAAGACGATAACTGCTGTTCAATCTTCATCTCAAATTGACTGCTATTGTCTATTTCGCTTAAGGCAAAGCCTGCAATAAGTTTACTGTGGCCCTGTATAGTAAAGTCATTCGGCAAGGGTTGGACTTTTTTCAATGTATTTAGTGCGGTTTCAATGTCGGTATCGAATGTCCATTGTCCTGCTAGTGATAAGGGGCTTTTCTTATCCGCAAATTTAAGCAAGTGATAGCTGCTTAAGGTAAGAGTATCGAGTTGCCATTGCTCATTACCGATTAATAGTCCGTTGGATAAGTTAAGTTGTTGAATGACATTTAACTGGTTTAGCGCAAGCAAAGGTTGGCGGCGATTGTTGCCGATCTGTTTGGTGATATCGAGTTGATTGACACGCCATGCTATGTCGTTAGTCGCTGGGGTTTGTAACCACTTGTCCAATGACGTTTGTAAAGAGTCATCTCTATGTAATCCAAGGGATAACTTTTGGTTAAACGCCACCTCAGCTTTATTAATCACTCCCTCTATGGTCGATAATCCGTTTTTGCCTGCATGCGTTGCTTGCTGGCCGATAAGCTGACCAATTTGAATCTTGAAAGGGGCCAGATCAATTTGAGTCGTGTCTGGTTTGAACACTATGGTAGAGGTGTCATTGACCGTAAGCCCAAATGTCTCCCATTGCGCCGACGTTGTTTGGGTTTGTTTAGTTTGCTGCTGATTCACACTGGTTACACTGCGTGAAATACTACTGTGATTAATGGCAAAGCTAGAGCTTGAATCTAACGATAGCGCGAGTTGATCTTGTTGTTGCGATATTTTACCGACTAAGTGTAGTTTAGCCTCTGACAATAACAGCTGATCTAAAGCAATTTGCGGAAATAAAGCTTTAATATCAATAGTACTTGGAGCTGAAGGCGATGCTTTCAAGGCTGCCTTTTGATTTGTGCCAGTTATGGGATCTGTTATCCCAGAGTCGTCAGTGGCGAGTGTTACTGCTTGCTGTTGTTCGGTTTGGTTTATGGCGGCATGCGATGATAAAGCCATATCCAAGTCAAAATCACTGCTAAATTGTTGGTGACTATTCAATGTGGTATGGGCCAAGGTTAGCTGACTTTGCAGTAGTAATCCCTCTATGCTCAGCTTCAAGTCCGGCAGTGTTATTTGTAACGGTAACATATCATTTTGTAAGGGAATAACCGCTTCGATAGGGGAGTCCATGTGCACATCAATATGGGCCTGCTGAGAAGCCAATTTAGGCGTAAGTTGATCAATAGCATGTATTATTTGATTATCATGATCACCGGCAAATAATCTAATCAGCTTATTTCTGTCTTGTTCTGTTGGTGACAGTTGATAGTTAATGGGCTCTATGTTGAGTTTAATCGCGAACGCGTTAGTGGTTTTGTTGTCGGTTAAGGTTGTTGATATTGGGTAGTTACCTATATTTAGCATTAATTTAATTGGCTGCTGCGGCGCAAAATATACACTTGGCCACAGTGGAGAGTGCAAGGATAGTCCATCAATTGATTGTTGGCTGCTGATCTCACCGCTCATTAAGTCAACTTTACTATGGGCTGTCCACTGGCCTTTCACTGTGAGTTGTTGCTGACGGATGGGTTGCAGTATTTGTGATAACTGTTGCTGTAAGCCATTAAGCATATTATTAGCTTGTGCTTGTTGTGACTGCTGCTTGCTGTTTAATAAATGTAAATATTGATCTAATGACTCAAGCCCCTGATAACTTAAGCCCAAATCAACCAGCGTATTAAATTGCCACGCTTGTTTATCTAAGGTGGCATCAAGACTAAATAATGGAAAATCATTAAAGCGCCACAAGGTATTTAACTGACCTTCTGGGGTTAATGTGAGCTTGTCCATTTTTAACGTATTGTGCTGTGGAGCATCTTTATCCAGAAGTGGCAGCTTAATATTAATCTCGCCTAATTCAATCATGGGTAATTTAGCCAAGTTGAGCTGCATTGACGCCGGCGATTCTTCTGTTTGTTGAGACTGACGAATAAAAAAACTGTCGCCTAAATCGACATAAACACTGTGTGTTTTGATACTAATAATATCGTCAGCACTGATTTGTTGATTTTTAAGAATTTGCAGGCTATCTCGCAGCTCAAGGTTAAATTCTTGGATAGCGATATGACTGTCTTCCACTTTCAATACTAATCTAGGAATATAAATATGGTTAAACGACACATATTCGGCATCAAAGTTAAGCACTTCGATATGATTGTCGGCGAGTAAATTATTGAGTATTTTGACTGTAATGGGTTTGGCATTTTCGAAAATGATCCACACTAAGGCCACTGTACAAAACAGCACAAAGAGTAAGATCTTGTTAACGGTCAAAATGCGCAATAGTGACTCACTTTACGTTTGCTTGGTTAAGGGCGTATGTGTTTGTTGGTCATGTATTTTTACATGACCTTGACTGTGATTACTCATCGCGACACCTTGTTGATTATAAGACATTTAGCGACATAAATTGGCTCATAAATGCTATTGCCAAAAAGAGGCTATTTAACGGTATAGCGATTAAAAAGTGAATTAGTTTAGCATGTTATTAGCAGTAGATTATTAAAATATAACACATTATTAATCTGTGGGCAGTTCAACTTTTAAGACGTATTTAGCTGCAGGTCGTGACAATTTGATGCCAGACAGAGTTTGCCAAGTGTCATGATGCATCGAGTGTGAGCGATAATGCACGAGTAAGTAACCACAAATACTGCCGCAAGCGGCGGTTAAATAATCTTGCTTATTTGATAGAAGAAGTCTTTATCAGGAGTGGAGTTATTTAGCGACGGTGTCTCTAAAAACGGTGTCTCTAAAAACTGTGTTTCTATAACGGTGTCTCTAAAAACTGTGTTTCTATAACGGTGTCTCTTAGGCTTGTGCTGCATTTGCTCAATCAAGTGTTGAGCCGTTTATCTCGAATAAATGTTCACCATAAAAGTTAAACTGTATCTGAGTTTCATGTGGTATTTAATTCAATAAAAAAGGCGCATATGAGCGCCTTTTTATTGCCGATTAAGATGGCAAACTTATGCGTTTAGCCTATCAAAGGTTCAACAACCATGTGTTGTAGTTCAATTGGGGCTATGGCATGTAGAGCATCCATTGCAGCACCCACTAAAGTAATTTTTCCTACCGATGATTCAACTAATACAGCACGCTTAATCTCGCTATATTGGCGGTTATTACGGATCAGATTTGATAACGCCATTTGCATAGGCTGCATTGATGGATTAAATGCTGCACTTTCAGCATAGCGACCACAGAAAGTGGCGCCATCCTTGGTTTCAAGAACTACAGCGGCATTATTGTTGGTGTATGGCGCATAACTTAGGCCCATTTGATCAATGGCTTCGATGATCATTGGGTCATCAGAATCACAATTAAACTCTTGCTGACGTTTACTTAATAGCGGCATGGTGACATCTAAGTCAGCAGGGCCAAACGCATAAGGCAAATAGTGTGCTAGTGTTTTAGTTTCTTGCTCTGGCAAATGAATTCTAATCTTACTGCCATTGACTAGTTCATTCATAAATTGGCGGCAGTGGCCACAAGGGCTGAAGTTGACAATAATATCAACAATTTCTGTTTCACCGGCCAGCCAAGCGTGGCTGATTGCACTTTGTTCAGCGTGTACGCTGTGAAATAGCGCTTCACCGGGTAATTCTAAATTAGCCCCCATGTACAAGTCGCCACTGGCACCTTTTGCGATAGCGCCTACGTAGAATTCGCTGATAGGAGGGTTAGCCAGTGCAGCTGCAATAGGTAATAAATCCATTAGCACTTGTTGTTCTGGTTTGCCGCTTGCTTTTACAAGCTCTGCAAATTGAATCGCATCAATATGACCACAAAATTGCTCATGAAGTATTGGCACAAGTGCGGTAGCCAAAGGCTTGTCTAGTTGAGTAATGCTCTCTAAAAATCGATTTTGCATTCCCTTATCCTTAGATGAAATAAATTGTGTAAAGTGAAAGTTCACTATAATGATTGTAAATATTGGTATAGGGCTTTTAATAGCTTTTGTTTGTGTTCATTCTCGCTGGTTTCTTCGACCAGATTTTCGAGTTTTATCACATAATCAGCATTCGATAATCGTTGTTGACAGAAATCACGCCATTTACGAGCTTCACTGTCGCTTAATGTTTCTGGGTAATTACGGGCCCTAAAGCGAAACAACATTTCATTGATACGAGGATCATCAAACTGCAATGCTAATGCGGCTAAATTATGGGGTGCTGTATGGCAAATAATGTCCATTTTCGTTTTATCGGCATGGCTGAAAAAACCACCGCTGTAGAGCATTAAATCAGGATCAGTAATCGGTTTACGGTCTGATTCAAGTTCAAAGACTTGGTTCAGTTTTTCACGCAATTCTGGGTGATTTTTCAGGCGTTTATATTGCTCGCGTGCAAATGCTTTATCAAACTGTAATTTTTCTGTTACCTCATCGTCAAGTAATTTTGGTGAACCGATAAACGGGCACTTGTTCAGATGAATTTGTTTAAGTGGTATCGCCAGCTCGTTTTCGGCCAGATTTTGACGCGAGGTGTACATACGGTCGCTGATTTCTTGGGCCGACAAGGTTAACAAGGGAGAAATGTCCATCGCCAAATTAACGCAGATCACTGCATTTTTATTCGTTGGATGATAGGCCACTGGTGCAATCAATGTGGTACAGCCTTGCAGCGCACTAATTTTTGAACTGACATGAACCAATGGCTGCATTTTTAGCACATCAATATGATCCGCAACCGCTTGTTTACGTCTTAAGTTAAAATAATATTCATACAGCTTAGGCTGTTTTTGCTTGATTAATTTAGCCATAGCGATGGTGGCATAAACATCTGACATAGCATCATGAGCTTTTTCATGACTTAAGCCATTGGCTTGAGTGAGAAATTCGAGCTTAAAACTCGGTGAGCCATCTTCTTTCATGGGCCAATTAATTCCGTCGGGACGAAATGCATAGCAAGCACGAACTAAATCAATAATGTCCCATCTCGAATTACCGTTTTGCCACTCGCGTGCGTAAGGGTCAATAAAGTTACGATAAAAACCATAACGACTGACTTCATCATCAAAACGTAGTGAGTTGTAGCCTACAACACAGGTGTTTGGTTGACTAAATAAGCCATTGATACGTTTCATAAACTCAGCTTCAGGTATACCTTTAAGGTTAGCCAGTTGCGGGGTTATACCTGTAATGAGTATGGCTTCGGCGGCGGGTAAATAATCTGGTGCAAGTTTACAATAAAAGGTTTCAGGCTCACCAATAATGTTCAATTCTAGATCGGTTCGAATACCTGCAAATTGTGATGGTCGATCTTTACTTGGATTCGCCCCAAATGTTTCGTAATCGTGCCAAAATAGGGATGGTTGATTATCATGATTTATGTTCATTTATTTTTACTCATTTTTCTATTTAACATCATGTAAATCATGATTAATTCCATTTTAAACCACTTTATTCAATTCAATTCAATTGAATTTGCTTTGCTATTAGGGCATCTGTGTACATATTTTTAATGTGTCATAAACTCGATATATCAATACTAAATATGTACGCAGGCTCTAAAAATGTCTTTATCTGACACAATGTTACGCTCTATAAACGGCAAACCATATTCAGGTAAATCTGAGCTTTCAGACCGCGATGGTTTAAGTGTGCGCATCAGTCATGCTGGAACCATTACCTGGTAGTATCGCTTTCGATTTCCCTCGTCGCCAGCGCGTTTAACCTTAGGTCGATACCCCGATGTCAAAATGGCTGAAGCCCGAAAATAGATACCAGAACTTAGAAACTCATTAGCGAATGATACAGATCCAAGAGTGTATTGGAAACAACGCAATACCCGAAGAAGCAGATCAACCGTTAGATGCTGTTGTGAACAATTCCTATTAAAGCAAAGTAATTCTTTAAAGCCTGGTACTGTAGCAACATATGGGTCATGTTTTAAAGTTCATCTGTTTGCTTGGTTTGAAGACCGGTTAGTAGAAGATATTACTCTGGGTGAATGGATTGATTTCTTTGATCAAAAGTCGAAGAAGAATAGGGTAACATCCGGTGCAATTCTCAAACAGTTGAAAACAGTTTTAAATTGGTCTGTTCGGCGTCAGTTGATCCCCAACGTTGATGTGCTCCAATTAAGAGTATCTGATATTGGTTCTGCTTCAACATTAGGCTCAATAGTCCTAACTATTTTAGAGTGCGGTAAAATAAATGGGTCCTTCTGGCTCGGTGCACTGCGGGGGGGGACAAGCGCAGTGCTTCACTACATATGAAAAATTTAGGGGGTTGTGTTGTTGTTTTATAGGCTTGATCTCTGCTATTCAATTTCACCTAAAAAATAAGCCCATTAAGTGAATGAATTAATGGGTTACCCTACATTTGATGATGCACAATTCCACTCAACTTTTGATCGTCTTAAACCGCAACTTTTGATCGCCTAAAACTTTGTTTCTATCACTTCAGTTTGATGTTATTTTTAATGGGCTGGTTAAATTGATGTAAATACTAGTTCACTAGTTAAGGATGACTATGAGTAACACTGCAGAATTGTATTGTATTGAATCGACCTCTGAGACGTCGATCATCGAAGAGATAATTCAAAATGAGTTGAAAAGGGCCGACGGCTTACCCCAAGAGTTAGCGGTAAAAGTTTTTGCCAAGGACAATAGTATATGCTGGGATTTCGATGATTCTATTGCCATTTCTTTTGAGCAACAAAAAGTATTAGTAAAAATCGTGCACAATGCATTTGACTCAGTAAAGCGATAACTTACTAAATATATTAAAAATACAGATATATAGACGTTGGATTGTGATGAATGTCTTAATATGTTTATCTTCACGCTAGTATGCTGTTGAACTAAGCTGCTGTACGGCGCCAACAGTGGTTTCAATTGAGTGTATAACCCTCAGTGAATCAACCAAGCTTAAAAATGTATGTTAGAAAAATACGAAGAAAAGGAATTTCAATGAAAAGCTTACCCACTACTCGATACCAATTGACTCAAAACAGCTCTGCAGCTCAGAGCCAGCCTCAAAAAAAGCAAATTTCTATAGCATGAAGTCTACCCATTAACCTGGACTCGGCATCGGCCTAATCCAAAAAGCGGTTTATGCCATGCAAACAGCGCAGCGCATAAATATTAAAATGTTATGCATTGGCTGGAGAATTTATGTCGTCCTTAATATTTTATTCTGATGCAGAGCAGGCTCTTATTGCAACAGATACCCTTGCTGTGAAGCCTGAAGGAGATCCTCTTTTATTTTGTTCAAAAGCAATTCACCTACCTCACTTGAATACGGTGATTGCTTGAACTGGTCAAGGTGGTTTTGCCACTCGTTGGGCCATGCACGTTAATGACAGAATGGTAATTAATGGAATCAATAATTTAGATTTTCATACACCTCAGGGGTTGCGTAACCTTTGGGATACTTATTGTGAAGAGTTTAATATTACTGGTCATGCTACAACGACAGTGTATCAATTTGGGTATTGCCAAGAAACAGATAAAATGATGGCGATAGCTTATCGTTCAAAAAATAATTTTGAATCTGAGCCTAGGCCATATGGATTGGCAGCTAAGCCAGAATGCACATTTCCGGACGGGGATTATGACATCCCAGCTATATTTGTCGATATGATGAATGAACAAAGACAGATTCAGAGTAATATTGATGTAAATGAGAGAATATATATTGGTGGCAGGATCCATGTGTTACATGTAACTAAGACAGGCTGTTCTTCTTTTATGCTGCATGAGTTTTCTGACTACCAACAATATGAAAGTCAGTTGTTCGCTAATCATGTAAAAAAATGCCCATCAGGCAATCAAACGTAACTAAAATTGAAAAATAATGTCAGTATAAAGCTTAGTATTAAGCTTTATTAAATAAGGGTTTTGAATGAGATTAGTAAAAATACTTTCTGTGATGCTTTTTACTTCGACAATGTTCGGGTGTTCAACAATAAATTATAATTATGAAGCGAAGATAGACTACTTCTCTAAACCTGCATTAAACGAAGTTGTGGAAGTTTATGTTGGTGATTACATGATAGATCAGGGGAAATCAGTAACGCTGGACTTTCTAACATTAAATAGAACAATAGATGGGGCATTATACGATATACATAAAGGTTCATATTCACGTGTTGGGGAGCACAAAGGCTCATCGTATTTTTCTCCAACAACAAGTAAAGGGCTACCCATATCTTATGCGGCTGGATTGGTCGATACACCTGTAGCTCTTCATATAAATAATGAAAATGAAGTATGTGTTACATCTGTTTCTTACCAAGCTGCTGCATGTTATGAAGGGAGTTTCAAAATAGAAGCGAAAACGGTTGTCGATAGTCAGGCATTTCAACAAACGCTCATATATAACGGTTCTGTAGATCAAAAAATAAATATATCTTATCGTGAATTTTCTAATGACTCAGCGAGAAACGCTTTCACTAATAATGTTGAATATGATATGAAAAAATCTAATTTCATAAATTACAAAGGTGCTCGTATTGAAGTGATTAGCTATGATAATACTTCAATAAAATTTAGAGTAATAAAGCACTTTCGTGATGATCAGTCTATAGAATTATAAATTGAGAGTCGCATAATAAGTTTTTGAAACGGAATAAAAACATTTGGCCATCGCTTCGAAATACATGGTCACATATAATTACTGTTGGCATTATCTGAATGTTTATCGGATTCACGCTAATACGCCGTTGAACTAAGCCGTAGTGCGGAGCCAAATGCTGACTCTATTGAGTATATTATCCTCATTGAATCAGCTAGACTTAAAAAAGATGTGATGGAACACCACAATGACAAGGGAATTGCAATTGAACACATACAAATCAAGCCTCATAATCAATTCAACATTGCTTTGCAGCCCAGAGCTAGCATCAAAAAAAGTAAATTCCTATAGCATAAAGCGTACCCATTAACCTGGACTCGGCAACGGCCAACCCCAACAAGCGATTTATACGCTGCAAACAGCGCAACGCACAAATATTAAAACGTTATAGCTCAGAAGGAGATCGTGTGAAGTATTTAATAATTATGTTTATAACTATTTTTTTAGCAGGTTGCGGCAATAATGAGTTAGTTGCATGCTTAGATGATCCCAATAAAGCAAAGGAGCAGCTATCTCTCTATTCTGATGACAGTATAAAAGAAGTTATTGACGCAGTCAGAACCGATCAAAAATATGGACAATGCTTCATTGAAAAACTGGACATTCCCAAAGAAGCGAGTTTAAGAGAAAAAGCCCAGGTTGTATTGGATTTTACTTCACAGGTGATTGAATATGCTCCCGATAAAGAAAAAGCAAAACTAACAGACATTGATAGACCAGGCACTAGATTACCATCTAGAACAGTTGCAGATGGTAAAGGTGACTGTGAAGATAAGGCTGCCCTCTCAGCTGTTATGCTAAGAGAGCTAGGGCTGAAAACGTATGTGATTGTTCGTCCGCCTGAATTTGATGGTATTGGCCATGTTTTTCTTGGTGTAAAAGCAAATTTTGAGACCAAATTGAGGTGTGGAAATGAGTACGTTATTGCATTTGATCCAACGTTAAGCAACGCTAAAATTGGAGATGAAGAGTACGGGTTGTCAGACGTTAAAAATGTAAGTTGTACTTCAATATAGCTATAACAAAGCGTTGCACCGGACAAGCCGGTGAACGCGGCGTTATACCCTATGAGTTTTCATATAAAAATGGCTACTTGGTGTAGCCATTTTTATGGGCGTTTAGCGGTGGTTTTTAGCGTAAACGGGCTTGTTTCTCTGCCAATCTTGCTAATGTCGCTATTTGTTGGTTTGCGGCTTCGCTGATTTCTAGCAATTGCTCAAGAGATAAAAAGCGGGGTTCGCGCATGTACTGCACTAATTTATCGCGGCTGGTGAAAAACTGGTCATCTTGTATCGGTTGCGAGCTGACTATTTTGCCGCCTTCCCATGTAAACATCATGCGCTGACGCTCAAACGGATGTGTAGTGCGGCTAAGTCGTTTTTGGGCTTCGTTAAAGGCATTAATGAAGTTGATCTTAAGTTCGGCAGCTTTGGCACCGGTAAAGCCCATCACTAAAAACATAAAACCGTCTTTGGTCAGGTGGTAACACTTTAAATCGCGTTGACTGGTGCCAACCTGTTGATTTTGCACGTTGACGCAAAAATGCGTTGACGTAAATTCACTTGGGACATCGATTAGAATGCGGTCAATTTTACTTATGAGTTATCGGTTAACTGAGTTATCGATAACCGTTCAGCCATTTTATAAAGCTAACATGGTGTAATCGAGAACCTTAGATCACACGGCTATTTGCTGCCTAAAGCACAGCGTATTTGTTTTAAAGACTTAACAAAAATGGGGCAATAATTAGCGGTTATGTAGACTTCCGCTTTCGCCTAGACTAAAGAGTGATTGATTGGCGGTGTTTGAACTGATAAGTTACTAAAAATATTGGTAATTAAAGTGATATAGATGCTGGGTTTTGATTGGCATTCTGTGAATGTTTATCGGATTCACGCTCATACGCTGTTATGTGTATCACCGAAGTGTGCAACTAGATCAAAATTGAGAAATAAATAATATGGTTAATTGGTTTTTTGAAACATTTTCCAGTTCAGTAGAACAGGCTAAATTATTTGCAATCGTCTTATCTGCAATATTAGCCATTTGCTTATTACTAACTAATCAATGGTTTATTGCTAGAAAATCTAAGAAAGAATTAATTATTTCAAAAATTGAAGAGTTACTTACGAATGTGTACGCCTACGAAAGGCTTACTTTAGATATATTATCGAGGTTGTTTAATGAAGGTGTTAATGATCAAGGGACTTTAGATAAAATGGTTGAAAGTGCAGAGGTTTCGGATAAAATTGAAATGTTGTGTGCTTTATACTTTTCTAAAATATCATTCGATGCTGAACATACCCAAAGTATAGTGTTAAAGGTTTTTAATCAATTTGATGCTGTCGAAATGGGTAATGATTATCCCAAGGATAAATATGCTTCATATCAACAGAGTTGTTTGGAATTAAAAGAAATACTAACTCCTTTAAAAAAATCATCGAAGATTTTAATGAGTAGCCACACATAACTAATTAAGGATAGGTTGCGCGAAGTCGCGTCTTTACCCCAAGTCTTGAACAAGCCCTAAAACGTGATATTTGACTCTTTATTATGTGAATATTAGATCGAGAAAACGCGCTGTTTGAATTGATGGTTATCAAAAAATGGCCTACCAAGATTATTTCTGCATTTGACGTTGACACTTTTAACGTGCAATTTAAGTTTTTTATTTGAGGTGTAATAGCCATTAAATTGCTTTACTTCAGATGTATAGGAAATGTAGGATGATATTAATCAATAACTTAAACAGGCGACTATATCGGTCGAGCAGTTCAGTAAGCTGTTATGCCTAAATAGAGTCAGTCATGAGCAATCAGAAAATATCACCAGAAAAAATAACAAAACCAATTCAGTTGCTTGGTGCATGGTTAGCAGGGCTAATAATAGTTAATGGTTCCTTTTTGGGCGCGGCTGTATCAATTAATACACAAGGGTGGGCAGTTGAGGTTCTAATAATAGCAAGTGTGCTAAATGTGCCTTTATTCTTGATTTGTATATTTTTACTGCAGACAAAATATCGACCTGAAATGCAAGAAGATTCATATTACTCTAAGTACCTCGAGTTAAGCACGGGGGTAGTCATGATTAGAAAAAAAGAGGATGTAGAATCCGATAAGATAAAAGAAACAATTGAAGCATCGAACAGACTTAATGTCACATTGATTTCAAATCTTGAAGAAAGCATCAAAGCAATAGCAGAACAGGTTAAATATATTTCGGAGCCAATAGGTCTCACAGAGCAACAAAAAGAGGATATTAAAAAGTTAGAAAAAACTATTCAAAATTCTGAAAAGTCTATTGCTTTAGCTAAGCAGATGTCGAAGAAGAATGTTGATATATGGGTTAACGATTTATTAGAAAATTACCAAAGTGTTGTTAGCGTTTTAGCTGAAAGTGGGTTAAAAGTGAATTCAACATTTGGTAGCACTTCAACAGATCCAGAAATACCAAAAAAGAAAATGGTTGGTTTTGGAAACAGCGTTCCAATTGAAGACCTTCGCATCCTTTCTAAAATAGCTAAAAGGTGTGGGTTTAATCATATACATTTCACTGAAAGAAATAATGATGAAAGAGTTGTATTCGGTTCATATATTTACCAATCAGAAGAATTGAACCAAGGGGTGGAATTGACGGATGATGTTTATGAATTAATTCAAGATGAAAACTCTACACTGTTCGATATTGTGAAGGTTATATCCGGAATATAGCATAACGTAACTAAAACAGTTGGTTAGGTTACGCTTCGCTCCACATTATAACCAACAATTTTTTATCCGCTTAGCAAGGCGTTGAAGCTGTAGAATTACTCACTTTAAAGAAAAACAACCTGTTTTATGAGTTCCAAATGCATTACCTAGTGTCTTAAAAGAGCTTAGGATTGATTTCAGAAGCTCGTTTTTTTAATTGAATTTGGCTGCTAGAGTTATTCTACAGCTTAGTTATAACGATGGGTAAATACTATGGCATCAGATATTATGATAATTGTAAGTTCGGTGGTTACCGGTTTATTTACATTAAGTGCTGTATTTTTAACTAATAAAATTAACTCATCTAATAGTGAAAAGCTGTTAGCCCAAGCTAATCACATAGATCGTAATAAATCTAAATTGTTAAAGCTTGAGGAGCTATACATAAAATTTGATAAATGGTCAGGATCATTCAACAATGTTTGTTTTAAATACCTACATTTAGTTGGAACTTTAGATAACACTGAAATATTAGAGGCGGTACTTGATGGCAATTCTAATGTAAAAAACGATTTCATAGAGTTAAAAATGTTGGTTTCAATTTATTTTCCTGAACATGAAAACGCTTTATCTTTAGTTTTCGAGTCTAGAGATAAATGTGCAAACTATTTTGGACATGTTGAAAGATGTCATGATTTAGAGGCTGCAATGAAACAATTTGGGATTAAAAGTGAATCCTTTAAGAAATCCATAGGAAATTTAGCGAAGTCGTTATAACAAGACAATTAAACTAGGACTAAAAACAGCTGACTATGCGCTGAACTCTATTTAGCCCACATTTTTTTACCCATTAATCGGGCATTAAGCCCCTATCGGTGAAGCATGGAAGATAGCATTGAAAATTTTTATAAGAAGCTAGATGGCTGCTCAGCAAGAAGCCTGAGTCGAATTGAGTATGCATTCTATTTAGCTATTAGTCTCGAAGGTCTATGCAAAAATTTCTTTGAGTATCTGCCGAACACTGATATTCGAAACAAGCTTCTTCGCCATATAAAAAATAGAGGTCAGAGTGGAGATAGCAATATTCCCTCTTGGTTTCTTGAAAGGCTGCTGAGTGAGTTCTCTTCGTCTGAAGGGCGCCGTCGAATATCACTCGGGACAGCCATAAAGGAGCTGTGTCATTACTTCAGCTCAGACAATCTAAGGGAATTTTTCCGCTGGCAAATATTTTCAGAAGGCATCTCCGATAGAAAAAGGGCCTATCATATAGCAGAGATGTGCTACTGCGACAATGTTGAGGACTTACTGGTCAAAGCTTGGAAAGAGTTTGGTGATGAAGGTTCTGTATCCATCTTGGTTAAGGTTGGATCAACTGGAAAGGTTGTTGATCTTTTCAAAGAAATATGGAATTCCAATAGTATAAAATTTTACATTAAGAATCAGGCTCTCAAGAGAGTGGCGTGCTTTGATTTTAGTCGGGTTAGTTTCATGGAAGAAGAGAGCCCTGTTTCGTACTTATCTGCTTGTGTCGCTGCTCGCAAGGATATTAGTGACGATTTCATAATAGATGTTGCTAGATCGGCTACTTCTATCAATGACCTTGGTTATGTGGTGTGGTGCACTGGAAAACTCGCAAAAAGAAATGTGCTTGACCGTTTAGTTGACGAGATTGAAGCAATCGAGTCTAAACTCCCTGTAGAGTACTGGGAGCCGGAGTTCTATGGGATCACTTAACAATGCTAAGCACCACGACGGCTTTTTCGTTACGGCTGTCCTTCACTACAAAGTCGTGCGTGTTAGCGATGTTAATCACATTTACTATATTCACACAATTTGATTCAGCGTGTAAAAGCGCTATTGTCCAGATTCTTATTTGCAGCAACTCACTAAACCGATAACTTTTAAATCAAATTTAAAAAATATCGGTTTTACATATCACACAAATCCCATTCGCCCAACGCCATATGTGGCGTAAAACACGCCATATATGGCGTATTTTTACCCCTGAAAACCGCTACAGTTTATATAAGCTTGATACCACTGCGTAACTGGCTTTGCTTCCTTTCTCGTTACATTCTCGCCATTGGGCTCCTGTATTGGAGCCCTTTTTTTTGTTCATATTTACCAGGAGCAGCATGAATATTAAAACAAGGCTTATGGCGCTTGGGTTTACTGGCGCCATTCTTACTGGCGGTGTGTTAGTTGCTACGGGTGAAGGAGAAGTATTGCGCACCTATGTTGACCCTGCCGGTATTGAAACAGCCTGCTTTGGCCAAACTGGCCGTAACATTAAACTTGGCTTGGTGTTCACGAACCAGCAGTGCTTAGACATGCTGGCTACTAGCCTGAAAACCTTTGACCGTGAATTGCTTACACTCACCCCGCCATTAAGCGAGGGTGAGCACATTGACAGCCTATTACGTTTGCGAACACTGCGGTTGCTGCATTGAAAACAATCAACTGCACCACATGGAATAGCACCCAAGCGCTTTATGGATATGCGACAAAACGGGCGTGTACACCTCAAAATAGGGACGGTTGAATTGCGTTAGCCATAGTAAATATAAGATCCTTTTCCCGAGTAAAATCATGTTAATATTTATCAGCATAAAAAAATGATGATGAGTTAATCTACAATTAAATTAATTCTAATATTGACTCGTTTACTCGTGACTAATGAGGGTTTGCTGATTAAAATTCAATAACGTAATAAAGGGATATTCTATGCATCATGTATTTACTCAACCCTGTGTGAGTGAAATAGTTCAACCGACTGCGTTGACGCTTCACTTACCTGATACTGTGAGTGACTTATTAGTGTTATCAGCGATGAGTAGTCCTTTGGTTGAGTTTGTGGTTAGCCAAGTTAGTCATACTCAAGCGACTCTCATCACCCGAATTCAGCCGTTCTTGAGTTTTGCTTTTGAAACGATGCTGCCGACTGCCAACACTCCACAGCAAAGACGTAGTGTGGGGCAGGGGATAAAGTTATATCCTTTAACAGGCGTGGCGCCTCGGGTGTGTATTGAACAGCTAAGACGTGGCGTAACGGTTAGCATTAACATCGATGCGGGTGTTTATTTTAGTTTATCTACCGAAACTCGTTTCGAATTAGTAACCTTAGAGAATGATTTACGGATTTTGAGCGAACCTCAAGTTCTCGTTATGGCTAAAGCGATATTAGGCCGTAAGTTTGATCATGATGAGCCCTCTAACATGCTTGCTGTTCATATTAGTGAATTGGAGCAAGTACGACGAGAGTTACGTGACTATTTGCGGGGTGAGTCGGGGAAAATCCACCCTGGTGTATCAACCGAGCTATTAAAACTTGATCATTTATTGCAAAATAAGCACCAATGGTTGTTACGCACCTATCATCAGTCATTAGAGCGTACCAACTTAGGATATTCATCAAATGAACAGATTGTTAGTAATGAACAACTACAACGTAAATTAGATTGTTTTGAACTATTAGCCCCTAAAGACGTGTCGGAAATGGTCAATAAGCTGTGTGAAGACGATCTTTAATTTTTCAGTAACTCTAGAGTCCAACATGTCTTATATTTGCCCTATTTGTAATGCCCCATTAGTACAAAATCAAAAATCATTGCAATGTGAACAACGCCATCAATTTGATTTTGCAAAAGAAGGTTACGTTAATTTATTACCAGTACAGAAGAAGAAAACCAAAGATCCTGGTGATAACAAAGAAATGATGTTTGCTAGGCGGGAGTTTCTTAATCAAGGTTTTTATCAACCACTAAGTGACAAGGTAAATCAGTTAGCGCTTGAATATACCACTGATGTAAACAAAATCCTTGATATAGGCTGTGGTGAGGGATATTACAGTCATAGGTTGTTTGAAACACTACAATCTGCCACGCAATCCGATATTGAACTTTTCGGGCTGGATATTTCTAAGTTTGCCATTCGTTATGCCGCAAAACGCTATTCAACAATGAATTTTTGCGTTGCGAGTGCATTTGAAATGCCTTTTGCAGACGACAGTTTTGATTTAGCCATCCGTATTTATGCGCCCTCTAAAATTGAAGAGTTACAAAGGGTGATAAAACCAGGAGGAATACTCATTACTGTGTCACCAGGCCCTATGCATCACTATGCGTTAAAGAAGAAGATCTACAGTGAACCCAAACTACACTCTGAGGAGTCGATAGTATTAGCAGGATTTACTTATTTAGCACATGAAGAGCTTGGTTATTCGTTGTCACTGACGCGTACAGAAGATATTGATCATTTTCTTAATATGACGCCTTACGCCTGGAAGCTGAGTGACTCACAAAAGTCTCAAATAATAGAGCAAGGGCTCGAATGTGAGATAGACTTTAAAATCGAAATTCATCAACGCGAACAATAAACAATCAGATAATTGATATAAATAACTATTTGATGCTCAAAGATAAACCGTTTTGTGATGGCATTAAATAAATAGGGTTGTTTTGCCGATGTTTGTTGACTTATTTCTAAAATGGTTTATAGTTTACTCAGCTTGAAGGTTGGGCTTATATTTATCAATACGAACAGTTTCGTCCTGTAAACATAAGTAATACCGGCATTTTCCAGCTTTACCGCCGTTAAGGCTTTAACTATTTTTTTACAGGATTTATATTATGTCTCAAGTTACTGGTGTTGTTAAGTGGTTTAACTCTGATAAAGGTTTCGGATTTATTGAGCAAGAGTCTGGTCCAGACGTATTCGTTCACTTCCGTGCTATCAATTCAGACGGTTTCAAAACTCTTGACGAAGGTCAGAAAGTTTCTTTCACTGTGACTCAAGGTCAGAAAGGTCCTCAAGCTGAGAACGTTTCAGTAGTTTAATATTTAGCTCGAGCTAAATGTTAGGACTTTAAAGCTGTAGCAATTTATTGCTGCAGTTTTTTTTATTTTAAATGTTTACTCTTTACACTCTTGTTGTATTGTCGCCATACCCATACCCATACCCATACCCATACCCATACCCATACC
>NZ_JACJFJ010000011.1:84331-100342 GCF_014164545.1 Shewanella sp. SG41-3 | reverse complement strand
GCTCGACTTGCATGTGTTAGGCCTGCCGCCAGCGTTCAATCTGAGCCATGATCAAACTCTTCAATTAAAGTTTTTTGAATCTTGCGATTCGGCTCAATGAATTCTGATTGCTTATCTCACCGAAGCGAAATAAGTCTTTGTACATATTACTATGAACATTCATCGTTGCATTGAGTTTAAATTTTTTGATTGCCAACATTCCGAAGAACAGAAGACAATTTCGAATAACTCAATACCTGTGAATGCCCACACAGATTACTTGATAAATTGTTAAAGAGCGTGATGTCGATTTTTCAGACATCGCCGTAAGACGCTAGGTCGTTGGCTTGGGCTGCGTATTCTACGCAATCCCTTTATGGCGTCAAGTGTTTTTTCAAACTTCTTTTTGCCTGTTATCAACACCACTAAGTGGTTGCTCATAACGCTAACCGGTTTTTGCTTTCGCTGTCTGCCGTGTCAGTGGATGCGCATTATAGGCAGCTTAAGATTTAGTGCAAGCGCTTTTATTAATGAAATCTTTTGAATGCCCAACTTTTATGCAGATTGATTCTTTTTTAACTTTTTCGGTTAAAGAAGCGTCTTTAACTAAATAGCAAAATGGTTATTTTTGATATTAAAGTTACTTTTGAGCTCAATTTTTCAACAGTAGTCTGGTTTATCTGGTAATTTTTAATTAGTATGTAATAGTATTTAACAGTTATTTATCATTTTTATATTCATTAGAGATTATTTTATGCAGAAATCATTCGTGATTGTTTTGATTGCGGCGCTTCTTGGCGCTTTTGTTTTTTTTCAGTTTAACGGTACACCATCTTCGGTTGCGTTTATTGCTGGTGTAGTCGTTGCGACGTTAATTTTCACCTTTATACCTTCTAGCGGTTCAAGCTCGTCTGATGAACCTTATGTTGGTCCTACTATGACACTATATGTAGGTAACTTGCCTTACCGTGTTCATGAAGGAGAAGTAAAGGCATTGTTTGGCGAATACGGACCGGTTAACTCAGTTCGTTTAGTGCGAGACCGTAAAACAGGACGTCGTAAAGGATTTGGTTTTGTTGAGATGTCTGAATCAGGTGCACAGAAAGCCATGTCGAAATTAAATGACTACAGCTTTCAAGAGCGCACATTAAAGGTAAGAGAAGCTAAATCACAAGAATCTGATTCAGAGAATAGCTAATCGCTATTGAAGCTGATTCTTAGTACTCCTTAAGCACTGTTGTTAGTCGGTTATGGTTACCAGCGAAAAATCACTAAAACCATAATCGACTAATGTTGCTTTAAGCCCTTGGCTAATCTGTTTGGTATAACATGCCTGTAGTTGTTTATTACCATTATGTTCTTTACTCAGTAGAAACCTCACCCGCTTTGCTATCGCCTCTCCAGAATCTAGTAGTGTTACCCCATCACCGAGATAATGACTAATTTCTGCTGCTATCATTGGAAAATGAGTACAGCCCAGTACGAGTACATCAATATTCGATGCAGCAATGGGTGCTAGGATATGATTGAGTTTATCGATATCAATTGGTTGTTGAGCGACATAAAGCTCTGCAAGTAAGACTAAATCTGACGTGCCAAATAATTCAACCTTACAGTTTCCTGCAAATTGATTGATTAACGCTTGAGTATAATCGCGTTTAACCGTACCCGGTGTGGCCAATAAACCAATGTGTTTTTTCTTTGATAACATGGCTGCTGGCTTGATAGCAGGAACAACCCCCACTACTGGTATAGTTAATTGTTGACGTAATAATGGCAATACTAGAGTACTGGCAGTGTTACAGGCAACCACCACAATACTGGCATTAAGGCGCTGAGCATGATGGGTGATCAATGCAACACAGCCTGTTATTAACTCTTGCTCTGACAAATTGCCATAAGGTAAACGTGCATTATCGAATAAGTAACAATAATCATGCTGTGGCAGTTGTTTTCTAATTTCATTCAATACCGACAATCCGCCGATACCAGAGTCAAATACTAAAATAGGTCCAGACAATATGGGCTCCCAATATGAATGTGCGCAGCATTAATGTTCATGATATTTTATACTTAGGTGCGTAGCACTAGACATCAGCGTCATTTAGTATAATATTTGCGCCCTTTTTTACAGCCTTTGGTGGACGATATGAATTTAGCTGCAATGGATCCTAAAAACTACGATGCACAATTACAACAAAAGCGCATCAAGCTAGAAAAGACCTTTGCCGATTTCAATCCACCAGCGCTTGAAGTCTTTGCTTCTGAGCCTATGCATTACCGCATGCGTGCTGAGTTTAGAATGTGGCATGATGGTGATGACTTATATTACTACATGTTTGATAAAGCACTGAATGCAAAAGTGCGTTGCGATCAATATTTACCCGCAGGTGTGCTCATTAATGAAATGATGGCAGAGCTGATTGCGGAGTTAATCCCCAATCCAGCGCTACGTTATAAGCTGTTTCAAATTGATTTTTTATCGACCTTGAGTGGCGAAATATTAGTGTCTTTATTGTATCACCGCCAGCTTGATGAAGAATGGCGTGAGCAGGCGACGCTCTTGAAAGCAAAGTTATCGGCTCAATTTAATGTCAATATTATTGGCCGTGCGCGTAAGCAAAAAATCGATTTAGACAAAGATTATGTCACCGAGACGCTAACAATCAATGCTAAGCAATTACATTATAAGCAGATAGAAAATAGCTTTACCCAGCCAAACGCTAAAGTATCGGTAAAAATGTTGGAGTGGGCTATCGATGTCACTCAGAATAGCCAAGGTGATTTACTTGAACTGTATTGTGGCAATGGCAACTTTACCATTGCATTAGCGCAAAACTTTAAGCGTGTATTAGCAACCGAGCTGGCAAAACCTTCGGTTGATGCAGCGCAATATAATATCGATATTAATCAAGTAAATAATGTTCAGATTATACGGATGTCAGCAGAAGACTTTAGTGATGCAATGGCTAAAAAACGTCAGTTTAGACGCTTAGAAGGTATCGATTTAGACAGTTACGATTGCAATACGATTTTTGTCGACCCACCACGTGCAGGAATTGATCCTGAAACATTGAAGCTGATCCAAGGTTATGAGCGGATTTTATATATCTCTTGTAACCCAGAAACACTCAATGACAATTTACAGACCTTAAGCCAAACCCACAAAATTTCTCGCTTCGCGTTATTTGACCAATTTCCTTATACCGACCATATGGAGTCGGGAGTATTGTTACAACGCAAGTAACGCAAATTAACCAAACAGGGCGCTAATGATTAGCGCCCTGTTTGTTTCTGATGTGCTTAGAGTGAGTTTATATCGTAATCGTTTATGCTCGGTTATCCATTTTATGCTGCAAAGCTTCAGCACCAGTAGCAACCATACGCAGTTGTAACACTAATTGGTCAGCCAAAGCTCTTCGCTCGCTGCGTTTTGAATCTAACGCTGATGCTCCAGCATTAAAGACTAAAATAACTAAAGATTCAGCTTGAGCACGCGCAAGTAAAGGTGTGCGCTTAGCTTGTGCTTCAGTGTAATGAGCAAGCTCAGAAATAAAATGTTCAATTTCACGTTCAACTGCAGCTCTAAATGCAGCAGAGGTGCCAGAACGTTCATGTAACAATATTCGAAACACGTTTGGATTTGATTCCAATACTTCCATAAAAGTGTCAACAGAAATACGGATTACACTGCCACCAGCCTCAGCACGTTGGCGACCTTTTCGCATCATTTGCCGTAAGGTTAATCCACCTTCATCAACCATGGTTAAGCCAAGCTCGTTCATATCTTTAAAATGACGATAGAATGATGTGGGGGCAATACCAGCTTCTCGCGCAACTTCACGTAAGCTTAAGCTGGAAAAACTTCGCTCTGCACTAAGTTGATTAAATGCTGCGTCTACTAATGCACGACGGGTTTTTTCCTTTTGTTGCGCTCTTACACCCATTTACTAATCCATTCAGTCAATATTAATTCAACGATAATACCGTTTTTAAAACAGAAACACAGCCCTGTTAAGCTTGACCATGACTAGCCGCCCAAGTTAAATTAGCGTACAATTGTACGCTCAACTTATTTAAACCTATTATTGGAACCCTATTAAATGAAAAAACCTCCAATCATTTGGCTTAATACCTTGTTATTTGCCATTACTTTCATCGGCGCTGCGGTATTAATCCCTTGGCGTGGTTTTACCCATGGCTTTGATGGCATTGAATGGATTGCATTTGTTGTTTTCGCTTACGCAAGTGGTCTATCGATTACTGCGGGTTACCACAGATTATGGTCACATAAAGCTTATAAAGCTCACCCATCCGTGCGATTTTTATATGCATTAGGTGGAGCATTAGCATTACAGAACAGCGCACTACATTGGTGTAGTGATCATCGTATTCATCATAAACATGTTGATAATAATGATAAAGACCCATACTCCGCTAAAATGGGATTCTGGTACAGCCACATAGGCTGGATGCTGCGCGAATACCAAGCCAGCCGTTACAGTGACTACAACAACGTACGTGATTTACAAAATGACCCTATCGTTATGTGGCAACACAAGCACTATTTAGCCTTAGTGATTTTAATGAATATTGCTTTGCCTGCATTTATCGGCTGGTTGAATGGCGATATTTTATCAATGGTACTCATGGCAGGCTTATTGCGTTTGGTGGTAGTACATCACTGTACCTTCTTTATCAACTCATTAGCTCATATCTGGGGTAAACAACCATACACAGATAAAAATTCCGCCAAAGATAATGCTTTTCTAGCATTGCTGACATATGGCGAGGGCTATCACAACTTCCATCACATTTTTGAAAATGATTATCGTAATGGCATTAAGTGGTGGGACTATGATCCAACCAAATGGCTCATCAAACTAATGAGTTGGTTTGGCTTGGCAACTGATTTACGTAAAGTGTCGCAAGAGCGTATTGAAAGTGCACGTTTGCAAATGCAGTTGTTACAAGCACAAAATAAGGTGGCTCACTTACCAAACTGCGATGAAATTATAGAAAGTTTTCAAGCAGAGTATGAGCTGATGAAGCAACACTTAGTTGACTATTATCAAGCTAAAAAGAGCTTGTTAGAGGCGAAACGCAAGCAACTTACAGATCACAATCTGAAACAACAAGTACAATTATTGCGTAACCAATTTCTTGAACAACAACGTAATTGGAAAAGCCTAACAGCTGCTTATACGTCGTAAGTTTTTAACAATATACAAAAGGTCACGCATATGCGTGACCTTTTTTGTTTTGAGCAACTAAACTCGAACATAGTGTGTTAATTAAATTGCTGTGTCACCTGCTGTTGCAACACTTTACAATTGGTGAGACTGCCATCAACGGAAGGCGCAATACTTACCGAGACTTTAGACCAAAAACGTTTAGGTAAAGTAGTAAGCGCATGCCCGCCTTTATGGCTAAAATAAGATCCCCACAATCCAGTTAATGCTAACGGTATAACAGTAACGGGATCACGTTGTAATATTTTGTCTATACCAGGTCTAAACTCACCTATATCTCCATCTGGGGTTAACCTGCCTTCAGGAAAAATACACACCAACTCATCATTAGCCAGTGCTTGGTGTATCTGTTCAAACGCATTAAGGTATGTCGCCTCACACTTCTTAGGTGAACAAATCGGGATCACGCCTGCATGTCTAAAGACATACTTTAATAATGGGATCTCGCTAATCGACTTATCCATCACAAACCGGATTGGCCTTGTGGATGCGCCCATAATAATAAGAGCATCGACATAACTCACATGATTACTGACAATAATGCCAGCCCCCTGCAATGGAATATGCTCTCGCCCAGACACTCTCACCCGGTACATCACATGACTGAGTAAGTAACTAATAAAACGTTGGGTAAACTCAGGTACTTGTGAATACACATATAGCAGCACAATAAGGTTTAGTGCACCTATGAGTGTAAACAACTCAGGTATGCTCCAATTGAACACACTTAATAGCACCATAGATAATATGGCAGACCCCACCATAAAAAATGCATTGATAATATTATTTGCCGCAATCGCCTGAGCACATTCTTGCTTCTCTGCACGAGTTTGTATAAAAGCGTACAAGGGCACAATAAACAAACCACCACTTAAACCAACCAGAAATAAATCAATCATCAACCGATAATGTTGGGCGTTAGCAATGAAGGCTTCAAAACTGTACACAAACCCCAATTCAATCGATGCAGTTGGAATGGCGCTGATCATATCAAAACTGAACACGCTCAGGCCCAAAACCCCAAACGGTAATAGTCCCAGCTCAACATGGCCAAAAGAGAAACGTTCACACACGAATGAACCAACGGCAATACCAATAGAAAAAAGCGCTAATAACAATGACATTACCGTGACATCTGCATGTAAATGCAATTTGGCAAAATTAGGAAACTGAGTCAGATAAGTCGCACCCAAAAACCAAAACCAACTAATGGCTAAAATGGCCATCCAAATTGAAGTGGTTTCACGAGCTTTATTGATGCAGCGCCACGTACCAGAAAACAGAGAGAACTTATTCGGGTTAAGCTCCCCTTGCGCGGGCAATGAAGGTATAGCGCGACTAGCAAGATAACCTGCAACGGCTAATACGGTTACCGTTATAGCGGCCCAAACTAAACCATTTTCGTTTGACACTACGAGGCCGGCGCTTAACGTCCCAATGAGAATCGATAAGAAGGTACCCATTTCAACTAACGCATTACCTTTTACCAACTCTTGTTCACTAAGTGCTTGTGGTAGTAATGAATACTTTACTGGGCCAAAGTACGCCGACTGACTGCCAGTTAAAAACAGGAGTACTAACATAATCATGTAACTTTGGGTCACGATCGCAATCGCGGCGGTAGACATGATGATTAACTCTAAAAGCTTTAATCGTCTTATCAGCTTTGCTTTATCCATATTATCGGCCACGATACCGGCATGGGCTGAAAACAGAAAAAACGGTAAAATAAATACCCCTGCCGCTAAGTTAACAAATAAATTAACATCAATTGGTAATGCACTTAATTGGCTGTAGGTCACCAATAACAGCAACACATTCTTATAAAAGTTATCATTTAACGCACCTAAACATAAGGTGGCAAAATAAGGGAAAAATCGTTTCGTTAGTAACATGTAAATTCCTTTTTAATGCTCATTCCTGCGATATAACTCTGTACATGACTGATGAGCATGTCCTGTAAACACGATTGCTCCTCAAATAATTTACCATCTAGTGCTAAAGATGTTAACCCATGAATAGCGCCCCACAATACTCTGCTCATCATTTCAATTTTTTGGCTGTCGGCCTCTGGAAAGTATTGTAATAATTGTGATTCAACTAGACCAAACAATGACTTTATTAAGCTTAAATGCGCAATTGGTAAAGGCTGATCATCGGGCATACTTAACTCAAATACTAAACGAAAACAACGCCGATTCTGCAAGGCAAACTCACTATAAATTGTCGCCATCTGCTGAATATTCAAAAGTGGATTATCATTCATCTCCAACGATAACTTGGTGGCTAGCTGCGCTAATGTCTGCTCTGACACCGCTAATAATAGATAATGATAACTACCAAATATATTAATCAGTGTACTTGGTACATAGCCTATTAGACTGGCCACCTTCCTTAAACTCAACGTTTCAATATTGTCATGCTGCAGATGCATTACGACGGCTTCAATAGCCATAGTCTTTATTTGCTCATGAGTATGTTCTTTACGTCTTGCCAAAGTGATCACCTAACATCAGTTATCTTGATTGGAAGGTAAGTTAACAGCAAACAAAATAAAAAAACAACGTTCATAATAATATTTTTATCCGTTTTAAATGGTCGACTAAATTTGATAAACGGCTAAAAAACAAGATATTTGGGCCAATAGTGATTATAATTACCGCTCAATACGCCATCAAAGATCAACCAATATGTCTCAGCAAGCAATTAAACTTACCGAATATAGCCATGGCGCAGGCTGCGGCTGTAAGATTTCTCCTAAAGTGTTAAGTACCATTCTTGCATCACAACTCCCCGTCTTTACTGATCCTAATTTATTAGTTGGTAATCAAACTCGTGACGATGCTGCCGTTTATAAGCTTAACGAACAAACTGGCATTATCAGTACTACAGACTTCTTTATGCCTATTGTGGATGATCCGTTTACCTTTGGTCGAATTGCAGCCACTAATGCCATAAGCGACATATACGCTATGGGTGGCACTCCGATTATGGCAATTGCCATTTTAGGTTGGCCCATTAATATATTACCCGCAGAAATTGCCCAACAAGTTGTTGATGGTGGACGCCAAGCCTGTGCTGATGCAGGTATTATGCTGGCTGGCGGTCACAGTATTGATTCTCCAGAGCCGATTTTTGGTTTAGCTGTAACAGGACAAATTCCGCTTGAGCGAGTAAAGCAAAATAATACTGCTAAAGCAGGCGATCGTTTGTACCTCACTAAACCCATTGGTATTGGCATTCTGACTACCGCACAAAAACAGAAAAAACTTCGAGAGGAAGACAGTCAAATTGCACCTGATGCTATGTGTCAGCTCAATAATATAGGGGTTGATATCGCTAAAATAGATGGTGTTAACGCGCTAACTGACGTAACAGGATTTGGACTTGCTGGCCACTTGATTGAAGTCTGCCAAGGCGCACAACTTAAAGCTAACTTAGTGTTATCCAAAGTTCCTCTTCTTGCTAAAGTCAGTGACTACCTTGCATTAGGTTGTATACCAGGCGGGACCCATCGTAATTTTGACAGTTACAGTGAGTATTTACCGCCCTTAACTGATCATCAGAAAGCCATTATCTGCGATCCACAGACTAGTGGCGGGTTATTAGTTAGTGTCAGTGCAGAGGCTGAACATGAACTGACACAATTATTAGAAACCAATGGCATTGAAGCGATTTGTATAGGCATGCTCAATACCTATGAACCTCATACTAGCGGACACAATATCCTTGTGGAATTAAGCTAATGAGCATGGTCATCCCCAGCTCAGAATATGGCAGACTTTTATTAGAAAATCGTTCATTAATCGACGTACGTGCCCCCATTGAATTTACTAAAGGAGCCTTTAGTCACTCGATTAATTTACCATTAATGCAAGATAGTGAGCGCGAAAAAGTCGGTACTTGCTATAAAAAGCATGGCCAAGATGCTGCTATCGCATTAGGTCATGAGTTGGTAAAAGGTAATGTTAAGCAACAGCGTATAGATGCTTGGCTCACTCAGTTGACACAACATCCGGACAGTTATTTATATTGTTTTCGTGGTGGTTTACGCTCAAAATTATCCCAGCAATGGATTAAAGAATCTGGCATGCATATCCCTTATATTGAAGGGGGTTATAAAGCCATGCGTACTTTTTTAATTAATACTATTGAGCAAGCACCCAGTCACTCTAAAGTACTTATCTTGAGCGGCATAACCGGCAGTGGTAAAACGGAAGTGATTAATCAACGAGATGAGTCGGTCGATCTTGAAGGTATTGCCAATCATAGAGGATCGAGCTTTGGTAAGAATATCGACCCTCAACCCAGCCAAATTAACTTTGAAAATACCTTAGCAGTGGCATTACTCTCGCATCAACAACAGCATCATCGTCATTTATTATTAGAAGATGAAAGTATTCTGATTGGTCGCTCTGCACTACCACACAGTTTTTACCACGCCATGCAACAAGCTGATATTATTTTGCTTGATGAGCCATTAGATGCACGTTTGCCGCGTTTACTCCACGACTATGTAGAAAGTAAACTCGCTGATTACGTGTCTCTTTTAGGTGAACAAGCTGGTTTCGATGCATTTAAAGCTTATTTGACTCAAAGCTTATTAGGGATCCGTAAACGCTTAGGTGGTAAACAACATCAAGAATTACAGAGCTTGGTTGACGATGCACTTAATATGCAACAAAACCAAAATGATACCAGTAAACATTTAGACTGGATAAGCCTGTTACTCGATATTTATTATGATCCTATGTATCTGTATCAACTTGAAAAGAAACGCGACAGAGTTATCTTTCAAGGCGACAGACAAGCGATACATCAATGGTTAGATAGTCATCAATCAACAATTTAAACAAAATGCCCTCAAATGAGGGCATTTTTGTGTGTATCTGAGCGGGTATAATTAAATCTAGTCACAGTCGTAGCAAGCTCACTGGTATTAACGGATAAAACCTCACACTGCCATCAGTGTTTACACCATATGGTCGCATTTTATAGTTTCGGATGACTATAGTTGCTAAGTATGTTATTAATAAATTAACACCTGTTCAAAAAAACAACACACCCAAAGAACCAATCAATACCCATTAAAAAACATATAAATTAATTAGTTAACAATATATCCCACGGAAGATTAGCGCTACCTACTACGATAAAGTTTGGATTTTCAAGTGTTTCACGTTCATTATAGGTCAAAGGCTGTAAATTAATATCAATCAAGGCTCCACCCGCTTCTTCAATAATAATCTGCGCAGCACCAGTATCCCACTCACCTGTCGGCCCTAAACGGACATAGCAATCGGCACGCCCTTCTGCGACTAAACAACTTTTTAATGCTGCACCACCCATTACCACTAACTCACAACGATTAGGTTTGTTAAGCAGCTTTAATACCGATTGCGGATCTTGACGACGGCTGACCGCTAAACGTAAATTCTCAGGTTCATCACCGGTTAATTGTTTACTGGTAATACGGATCTCATTTTTACCATCACGCTTATAAGCACCTAAGCCCGCAATAGCGTAATAGCACACTTTAGTCATCGGCACATAGACCACTCCCATGATAGGTCGGTTATGTTCCACCAAAGCAATAATGACAGAAAAATCACCACTTCCAGCAATAAATTCGCCAGTGCCATCTAATGGATCAACTAACCAATAGCGCTTCCACGTTTCGCGGACACTTAAAGGAATATCAGCGGCTTCTTCACTTAGGATGGGGATATCAGGCGTTAGCTCAGCTAACTTACGACAAATAAGATCGTGGGCAGCTAAATCTGCAGACGTTACAGGGGTATTGTCTGACTTAGTTTCGCGTTTAAAGTTACCTTTGAGATAAATTTCGCGAATCGTTTGCCCAGCTTCCGTTGCAATGTCTATGACTTGCTCGATTACATCTTCTGGCTTCATTACTACTCCAATTGCTGGATTCGATAAGGATGACCTGACAAGGACACCTATAAACAAGGCTATCGCCTACTGTATGTATGGTTATATGCAGAATTAATACACCAAATGAATTGACTCATTAGTTAGCAAAATTCACCCTCAACTATTTTCATCGGTAAGGTTATGCATTGATATATTCAAATATTGCTGAGTTAAAAAAAGTGCGCTCACACTGCGAGACTCTGAAAAGTCGACATTATCGAGTAATAGCTGCCAATCAGATAGTGGCCAAGGGATCACGTCAATCGGTTCAGGTTCATCACCTTCTAAACGACTAGGATACAATTTTTCAGCAACAAAAATATGCATTTTGCTGGAAAAGTAGCCTGGCGCAAGCGATAGCTCTTTTAGATGGGTTAATTGATAACTGCCAAAACCAATTTCTTCTTGAAGCTCACGATTGGCGGCTTCAACAGCCGTTTCACCGGGATCGATCAACCCTTTAGGAAAGCCTAGTTCATAATTATCAGTGCCGGCAGCATATTCGCTAGCTAATAATAAATTACCTTGATGAATAGGCACAATCATCACAGCACCTCTGCTACCGCCTTTCATTCTTTCATATTGACGTTCTACGCCATTAGAAAACTTAAGGTGTACCTGCTCAATTTGAAACAGTCGGCTTTTGGCAACAATTTCGGTATGCAGGATTTCCGGCTTTTTATGCCGCTGTGTCATTGAAGCCTCGTCAAATGATGTCGTTTTCGCAAGCTTCAATCTTATACCAAACACAAAAATAATGTGACCTGTTTTTATCGGCAGAAAACGTCTTAAACAGCGATAAATGGTGATGATATAAGCTGATAACGACTCAAAACAGCAGAAAATAAAGACATAAAAAATATCCTCTTATCTAAGCATTAGAAATAACATGCTGATAAGAGGATATAAAAACCACTAAAAATTAAAACTGATAGCGAAGATTGAATTGATAGCTCAATATATCGTTAGGTGCCAAAGCGATATAATCCATCCCTAAACCTGCAGACCAGTTGCGAGTAAATTGATAGTTTAAATGCACACCTGTGTACCAATCTGTACCATCAAACTGAGTTGTTAACGTCTGTCCTTGAGAATAACTTTTGACTTCAGACTCCCAAACTAACAGCCCTACAGGCACTGAAAATCGCCATCCATCATGCTCGACTAAACTCAAGTCGACACCAACGCTGAACCCCGTAGGTAATATTGGCGATACGGCTTTTAGTAACTCATGATATTGGCCAGTATGTAAACTTTCACCACTTATCTGTGCTGAACCTTCACCAAAGTCTATATAGCCAAGCTCAAAAGCGAGTAACGGTGTAACCTGATAACCAATTGTTAAACCAAAACTGGTATCTGACTTATCAAAAGCCTCTATCTGCCCTGTTGGAATTTCCCGTTGTAATTCCGCTTGGGTGTTAACTGATTCGCTAAAACCAATAATGCCATCCAAATACCAAGGTGATACCGAAGATGATCCTTGGGCCTGAACATGGCTCGAACTGACCAGTAACGCCATTAGACTCAATGACAGAACCTTATAGTATTTAAAACTGCCCTCCGGTTTGATACGCAGCATTATCACCAATAGTAACAGACCACTCCAAAGCCAGTGCATGCTACCACCACTTGATTCATTGTCGACAACCTGAGGTTTATAGGCTTCAATTGTCACTATCACATTAGCGGTGGCTTCGCCGCCTTGACCATCGCTGATAGTATAAATCACAGTATCGACGCCCTCAAAACCAGCTTTTGGTATGTAACGTACCTTATTATTTTCAATCATCACGCCACCTTGTTGAGCGCTAACTGCGATCAAACTCAATACCTGATTATCGGGGTCGCTATCATTGCTCAAGACATCCAATATCAAGCTTGTTTTATCATCGGTATTGGCCATATCATCCACTGCAATTGGGGCTCTATTCGCCACAACTGTCACGGTTAACTTGTTGCTACCAGTCCCACCGTTACCATCACTTATGCTATACACCAATACATCTATCCCAATGAAATCTTCCGCTGGCAAGTAACTTATTTGCTGATTATCCAACACCTCAGCAGTACCAAACTGACTGCTCACTTGCTTAACCGTCAAGGTATCGCCATCTGCGTCACTGTCGTTTGCCAGTACGTCAATTTCAATACCCTGATTAGCTAGCACTGTAATAGCATCGGCAACCGCAAGGGGTAATGCATTGCCATTCAGCATTACAGCAACCCCACCAGGATCAACTATGTTGCCATTAGCTATGCCATCGTCATCATTCGGGCCGCCATCTTCTATGGTTAATTGCACACACCAATGGCCTTCAGTTAATCCAGGCTGCCATTCAGCTGCGCCTGGTGGAGGACAATAACCCGGATTACCCGCAATAGACATGACTGAGTTGTTGGCGTTAGACACAAATTCTTGCCAACTACCACGTACAAACTTGCGATACACGGCATTCATGGGTACGGGTAAGGTTTGAGGTATAACAACAGTAACGCTGTCTCCCAATCTAGGGATATCCGTAAGTTCAAAATCAAACAGACCACCGAGATTATCCGCTTGTAGATCCTCGATTAAATCATCCTCTTGAATTTCGATCCCATCGCTTCCATTGAGTTGCGCAGTGTTACCTAAGCGCAAACACACGCCTGACTGACTTTCGGCAAGGAAGTTTGACTGTTCAAGACTTTTTTCTTGCAGCACGTTACATTCATTAATTGCATCAAGATAATCGGCGATGCCATCGCTGTCTGTGTCAGTAAAACCTTCTTGATCATCCGGTATTAAATCGCCATCAGAATCGTCACCGCTAAGTATTAGTAATGCTGATTTAACCAACAAGGTTAATTGCACCGTTGTCGATAATTCAGGAATACCATCATCAGTCACGACAACGCTAATCGGATAATTACCCTCATCAAGTCCACTTGGGTCAAAATAACTGCCCTGTTCATCGCTTTCAAGGACTAAGCTGCCTGTAGACCAAACTTCTGAAAGATTATCTAGTGCATTAGCATCGCGAGTTAGAGTTTTAAGATACACCTTGCCATCGACCTTACTCACTTGACTACGCAGTTCATTAGACTGAGTCACTTGAATGCTAGCTTGCGGGGCAATATTGGCTTCAGTAATGATCAAGCGTGTCTCACTCTGGTTACTAATGTTGATGCTTGGGTCTAAGTTGATAATTAGGTCTTCATCGACTTCTGTAATTGCATCATCAAAGATATTGGTGCTAAAACTCGCCGATAAACCTGATTCAATGATAAACACACCATCGACTAAGTCATGGTCATTAGCATCACTACTACCAGACACAGTATAGGGAATCCTCACGGGGTACTGCGGTGAAGGGCCATTTAAGAACACGCTCAATTGCACTTCACTCCCCTCAGCAACAACCTGGTTTCGACTAATCGAAATCAAAGGGTTAACCGTCACTTTCTGGGATTTAATTGAGCTGAGACCTTGGCTATCTGTAGCCTGCCAATAGGCTAAGTGTTCGCCTGGTGCAAATAATTGTTGAGTATTGACTAAAGATACTGCCAGTTTATTGCCGGCTTTATCCACAGCAGTCGCCACACCTAACTTAAGCTTAGTAAACAGCCCTGTCGCGTTAGCGGTAATGTCCGCAGGAACGGTAATCACAGGCGCATCCGCAGAGCTTTCACCAGTAATAATCAGCTGCACTTTGGCATTGCTTCTGCCTTTTTGGCCATCCGAGATGGTATAGCGCAGAGTCACAGGGCCGACAAAATCTGTAGGCGCTTGATACTTAAGCTGCGACGCTACAATTTGTACATCCCCAACATCGGCAGCAGCACCATCAATGGTCAAGTTATCACCATCAACGTCGGTATCATTATCAAGTACAGCAAGGATATAGCTACTGTCGGTTGATACACTTTGGCTATAACTATCATCTACAGCATTAGGTTCATCATTAATTGGGTTAACTTTGATGCTCACTACACCAGGTTGTGAGCTTAGCTCAGCATCTTTGGCAATAAAGCTTATGCTATCGTTACCATTAAAATCAGCCTCTGGCGTGTATAACCAGACCGATCCATGCTTGTCTAACTTACCTGATATTGGCTGAGTTAATACCTCAAAACTAAGGACATCATTTTCAGGATCCGTGGCACTAAAGCTAATGCTCAATGAACCATCTTCGTCTAATGTGACACTGGTGTCGCTCGCAACCGGAGCACTATTGGTAGCATTAACGTCCAAAGTAAATGCTTGCGTCGCAAATAAACCTGCCGCATCGGTTACTTTTAATTCAATGGCATGACTACCAATATTATCTCTATTTGGCACACCGGTTAAGTTACCTGTTGCTGTATCGAAGCTTAACCAAATTGGTATGTTTAAAGCGCTATAAGTGAGAGTATCGCCAACGGTATCTACCGCTGTCAGGGTATAGCTATAACTTGCTCCCTGATCAACATTCAATATTGGACTCGAATTAATCACTGGGGCGCCATTAGGTGTCACACTATTAGAGGCGCTCGACGCGGCACTGGTGCCCGCAGCACTTTGAGCCGTGACACTAAAGGTATACGTCATGCCATTAGTGAGCCCCAAGACCGTTAATGGTGAGCTTACGCCGCTAGCTGTCAAACCACCTGGATTTGAGGTTACGGTATAAGCCGTAATCGCTGCACCACCATTATTACTTGGCGGCGTAAAACTCACCGTCGCTTGAGTATCGCCCGCAGTCGCAGTGCCTATACTCGGCACGCCAGCCACTACAGCATTCACCGCAAAAGTCTGACTTACTTGAGCCGCTGCGGTATAACTGGCATTACCCGCTTGATTGGCATTAATGGTACAGCTTCCTGT
>NZ_JACJFJ010000011.1:0-84231 GCF_014164545.1 Shewanella sp. SG41-3 | reverse complement strand
TTAGAGGCATTCGACGCGGCACTGGTGCCCGCAGCACTTTGAGCCGTGACACTAAAGGTATACGCCGTGCCATTAGTCAGCCCCAAGACTGTTAATGGTGAACCTGTACCACTCGCTGTCAAACCGCCTGGGCTTGAGGTCACTGTATAACCAGTAATCGCGACACCGCCATTGCTAGCTGGAGCGCTGAAGCTGACATTCGCCTGAGTATCACCTGCAGTAGCTGTAACTATAGTTGGCGCGCCTGCCACCACAGCATTGACAGAGAAACTCTGGCTCACTTGCGCTGCTGGTAGATAAGCACTGTTACCAGCTTGATTGGCATTAACGGTACAGGTGCCTGTGGTGACAAAGCTCAAGGTGCCGCCACTGGTAATGGTACAAACACCTGCAGTGGAGGAACTAAAAGTGGGTGTCAAACCAGACGTAGCCGTAGTACTTAATGTTGGCGCAGCACCAAAATTTTGAGCGCCAGGGTTTGCAAAGGTAATAGTTTGCGCAGCCTTGGGCGTAACACTGTTTGATGCCGCTGAAGACGAGCCTGTACCTACTCCATTAGTCGCAGTCACTGAAAAGGTATAGGCAACTCCATTGGTTAATCCCGTCACTGAAATTGGTGAGCCTGCACCTGTACCCGTGAAAGCACCGAGGCTGGAGGTTACCGTATAAGCCGTAATCGCCGAACCACCATTGTCAGCAGGCGCAGCAAAGGTGATGCTGACTTGAGCATTACCGGCTGTAGCGGTACCAATGATAGGCGCACCGGGAACGACCGGATTCACAGTAAACGATTGTGTCACTGTAGTAGCTGCATTAGTGGCAATATCACCTGACTGATCTGTATCTATGGTACAGGAGCCAGTTGACACAAAGGTCAGGGTTCCACCGCTCGTAATTGTACAAACCGCTGGTGTCGATGAACTAAAACTGACGGTTAACGATGAATCTGATGTTGCAGTTAACGTCGGGCTAGTGCCGAAATTTTGTGCACCCGGATTAGCAAAGGTAATTGTCTGGTTAACTTTGGGTATCACTGAATTTGAAACACCTGATGCAGAGCTTGTTCCAATGGCGTTAGTTGCCGTCACAGTAAAGGTGTAAGCCGTACCATTCGTTAGGCCAGTTACCGTTATCGGAGAAGTTGTAAATCCATTACCACCAGCACTAATGCCACCAGGGTTAGATGTCACTGTATAACCCGTTATGACAGAGCCGCCATTATTTGCTGGTGCGCTAAAAGCCACGGAGGCTTGCCCAATACCTGCCGTTGCAGCGCCAATAGCAGGAGCATATGGGGCTGTCGGGATAGCCACAGTATGAGTTGAGCCGCTGGTATAGGCAGCAGGGCCAGCGTTACCCGCTGCATCACTAATATTGGTAGAGCCATTCAAGTTTAGCTTAATAGTACCGTTACCCGTAATACCGCTCACTCTCACCGTCAAGCTGGAGCCTGAACTCGCGGAGACGCTGACTATAGTGCCAGTCGCGCCACCAGTAGTGTCAAGAGCGAAGTCATCGGTAGAAATGTTGTTGACTGATTCGCTGAAGTCAACGGTGAAATCAACAATGGTATCTGTTGATACTGCACCACCCGCAGGTGCGGTGCTCGTCACAGAGGGCACAAGGCCGTCCACTACCAGCGCTTTATTATTGCCCAGTGAATTAGCTGCGCCAGGGGAAGCCAATGTGAGGGCCGCATTGTTAGTAGCGGCATCGCGGATGGTTCCGCTATTCAATGCCAAGGAGTTAGTGGCGACATAATCTAGGTCACTGGACGTATCGCCGGACTGAATGGTGTAGTTGAATGTCAGCGTACTGGAACCACTACCACTTGCGTAGTCAATCGTTCTATCCGTTGTACCCGTATCCAGCGTTAGTTGCGGGGTACCGGTGACAGTCACGGCTTCATTAAAATTCACCTGGATACTAATGATATCGCCCAGTTTGTAAGTGCCGTTCGCGGTGCTGGCATTAACAGATGACACTGTCGGGGCCACGCCATCGATGACGATATTTTTATTCGCCCCCAAAGAGTTTGCGGTACCGGGAGAAGGCAAGGTCAAGGTGGCGTTGTTATTTGCCGCATCGCGAATAGTGCCGCTATTTAGCATCAGCGAATTGGTCGCAACATAATCTAAATCGGCCGAAGTATCGCCAGACTGAACTGTGTAACTGAATGTCAACGTACTGGAGTTACTACCACTGGTGTAGTTAATGGTGCGATCAGTGGTGCCTGTTTCTAGTGTGAGTTGAGGTGTGCCAGTAACCAATACTGCTTCATCAAAATTCACCTGAACACTAATAACGTCCCCGACTTTGTAAGTACCGTTTGCAGTGCTGGCTGTGATAGAACTTACCGTAGGGGCAACAGAATCGGTAACAAATGCACCCGTTGCGTTATACCCGATACCGCTGCTAGTACCTGTTAACATGGAGGAATTAGTCTGGCTATCGTTGACTGTCGTACCGCTGGCTTCATTCAGCTTCCAATACCCCAGCAGGCCGGATTCATTGCCTACCAACTCGATACTGCGGTTATTTTGAATCTGCACTTGCGTGCGCGCACTACTCCACATACGTATATCATCGATACCACCGACGAAATCATCTACCGCTCCGTGGTTCTGCATACCAAACAACAGATTGGTCACTCCAAATCCAGTATAATTAGGAACGCTACTACGGGCGCCTTGATCTAAAACGTTTATTCCCTGTGCGACGCCATCAACATAAAAATCCCAAGTTCCATTATCAAATACAACTGCAATGTGATACCAGGTTCCTGTGCTTAACGACAACACATTACTTTCTGTCAGGCAACCAAAATCACACTCAAGATCGACAGTTAGTTTACTTGAGTTCAATATGAGGCCACCGGCATCGGCACCGCCAGTGAAATCCACTAAATTGATAGTCCCACTGACGTTAGTAAATTTGGCCCAAAACTCCAGTGTAAATGTTGTTCGATTAGATAGCGCAGATCCCGCATTTGCCAGCGTTACGGTATCACCAGTTGTAAAGTCAAAAGAACGGTTTTGTGCACTAGCATGGAGGGAGGTCATCGCAAAAAAACTGCCAACAATGAATATTTTCCAATAAGAATGCCAGAATCTAGTCGTAATACTCTTAAAAGCATGAATTATTTTATAGGCATGTTGCAGCATGACATATCCCCTAAATTAGCTTGTTTTAAATACAAGTAGCGCACAATCCCTGCGCGCATTTTCACTTACAGATTTAAATCACATTGTTTCAGATTTAATTACGAGGCGGGAAAAGCCCCTCAAGAGCAATAATGAAATTAACAACTTGGTAAGGTTGCACGATATGCACTGGCATATTATTACCGGCAATACCAGTATTTCCATTTACGTTAACCGTTGTGGTGGCAGTCGCAGGCGACAGTGTGGTGTCTGGTGCAGTAGAGCTAAAAGCATTAAGAGCAGTTAGCCCACTAACCACTTTGGCGGGTACCGTGGTTGGCCCTGGAGTAGCGGTATTACCGTTAGCGGAGGAAGCTCCAAATGCAACGCTCGTATTTCCTGTTCCATTTAGTGCTACGGAATGAACATGCGCGGGTAATTCATTGGCAGTCAATGTCACATTTTCAGTCCCCCCCGTTTGTCCCAGGTTATATTGACTCATGCCAGGGCTTTGGCCTTGATGCACAGGAACACGGCCTTGCAGGTTTGGCAAACCGAAAGTGTTAGTACCATTCCCCCCATAAGTAGTACCTATTATTGCAAACAAAGCCTGATTGCTTTGAATGGACAATAATTGCCCGTTGCAAAAAGCCCAACCACGGGGTGCAAAATTGCCCGCAAACATAATAATTTCACCAATAAATGGATCTGCCATAGTCTCTCTCCTTAGATTATATCGATTAAGCTAATTTAACTTTATTGACTTTAGGATCTATGGACTTCCGATACTTCATTCACATAATCAGTTAACGAGGCTTATCGACAGCGAGTCCCTTGCTGCTTACTACTAGCAATCATTCAAATAACAATGAAAATACTAATATATAAAAATTAATAATTACAATTACTTAAATTAATTAAAATTGATAATACTGCTGGCATTTACAAGACTGCCTTTAATCTTATTTATCGAGCTTGCGTACGACAATATGCGCTCTCGCCATTGCCACAATATAGTTTCATGGGTTTGTGAAATACTGTGGATGATAAAACCTTGTTGTAGGTAAAGCGCTTTCGCTCTTGGATTATCCAATGCTACCGACAAACGAATATCAGCTTTTTGCGCTATCGCATCTTGTTTGAGCGCCTCTAAGACAGCAGTCCCTAAGCCTTTACTGCGTATTTCTGGCGCTAATACCAAATCCACAAGGTGCAAGTATTCTTGGTTAACCGCCAACGTCAGCTTACCAATCACTTCAGATTGTTGGCACAAGATATAATCCTTTGCATTAGGATAATGGCTTTTGTAAGAAATTTGTTGCAGTTGATATTGCTGCTGCAGCAGCATATCAACTGTCATTTGGGGTAACCCAAGTTGATAAAAGTCGCTGCGAGTTGAATAAAAAAGCTCGGCCATAATAATGGCATCACGATCACTGGCGTGGCGTATACTTATTCCAAATAATGAATTTAACTGGCTTAACATTAATATGCCCTGACATAAGGCAACGTGAGCAACGATTTATTATTTGTGAAATGTCCACGAGGAAGTGGTGAAAATAAACAGATATCCATATCTTGAGGGTCCATAAATATTAAAAACTCTTATCAAGACTAGTATAAAATCAGATAAGCACAAGTCATGATAACAAGTGATTATTAAATTTTTTTCGATAAAGGATTATTTAATGTTTGACTGGAATGCCATAGATACCGTGCTGCTCGATATGGATGGTACGCTGTTAGATTTACACTTTGATAACCATTTTTGGTTACAAGTTGTACCGCAGCAATTGAGCCTAAAACGTAACATTAGCGTTGACGTTGCTAATTTACTCGTCAAACAGGCTTATCTCGATGTGGCGGGAACCTTAGATTGGTATTGCCTTGATTACTGGCAAGGTTATTTAAACCTCGATATATTGGCATTACATCATGCATCTGCAGATAGAATCAGACTCCGTCAGGACAGCATGCCTTTTTTACGTGCTTTAGCAGGAGCAAGTAAGCAGCGTATATTGTTTACTAATGCACACCCGCAAAGTTTAGCGCTTAAGTTAATCCATACCAACTTAGACCAAGGTTTAGACCTGATGCTGTCTAGCCATGAAAGCGGTTATCCCAAAGAACATCCGCAATTTTGGCAATATGCATTTGATAAATTTAACTTAAATCCATCGCGGTGTTTATTTATTGATGACAGCGAAGTGATTTTAGCTGCATCGAAAAAAGCAGGCGTGGGTTATCAACTCGGAATTAGCAATCCAGACAGCCAGAAACCTCATATTGATTTTACTGACTTTCCTGCGATTACTGATTACCAATTATTATCATCGGCACTTTTATTGCTATAGCCCGCAATAACTTTGAATCATCATCATATAAAAGCTGAGTTCTCTCAAAGTCGGTTTATAAACCAAATGTATAGATGACTTATCATTGATATAAAAAAACGCCTTGATAGTGATATCAAGACGTGAGTTTTTCATTACTCAAAACATTACAAACCAGGCACAACACCTTGATAGTTTATAGGATAATATCCTTGGCTATCTTGTCGGCCTAAGAATGATAACGCTTCACGTAAATCTTTAGGTTGGGCATCTGTCGGTTTAATTTTAGCACTGACTTTAACCAAGTTTGACTCGCCTAAAATAGCGCTCCCAGTTAAGCCTAATACGTTTTGGGTTTCATCTGTGGCTATTTTTAACTGGCCATCAAGACAACTCAATCCTAATGAGATGTTACCCAAAGGGTAAACACCATATTGATTTTTAACGTTGGTGTTATTTAAAAATAATTTACCGCTTAATTGCTCACACCATGGCTTACCTTGCTCTAAGATTTCAACCATTAAGCTTACATCGCCATCAATTTGGGTTTTAAATGGTAAACGAGCGCCTGCGAGTAAAAAACTATCCGGCAGGTCAAAACGAATATTGTTTGCTCTCAGTCCAGAAAATGACCAACTAATACTGCCTTTACCGCTCACTGGCGTAGCACGATTGCCGATTTTAAAATCAATATCAGCTTTACCAACTAATAATCCCCAAGGACTTAATTGCCAACTGACTTGCTCTATCTGGCGCTGGTCGATGGTAACTAAGGACGCTTGCCCTTGCCAAAGAGTACCTTCTGCACCACTGATGGCAACATTATTGGATAACGGAGCAATACTGACTAACCAGTTTGCTGGTAAATAAACCAATAAAAACACTAGGTAAATAATGACGCCAATGACTATTTTTGAAAATAAACTCACAAAGAACCCTTACTGAGAAAGCTGAATACGTCTTACTTTTACAAAGCCAGCAACGTCTGATTCCGTTAAATCAACACTGTCTAACGTTAACCCTTTTTGCTCGACTAAGTCATGTAAGTAACCCAGTAGCGCATCAAATGGTACATCATCCATCCATAGCTGGATCTTATCGCCTTGCGGCTGCATACGCGTGATCTCTAATTTATATAATCCAGCGGTTTGATTAACAATGGAACTTAAACTTCCGCGAACTTTCGCTTGTGCACCCGCTTGTTTCAGACCAGCAATTTTATTGGCCGTTTGTTTTACATAATTTAACGTTTGTTGAGCGGCGCTATTATTGCGCTCTGCTGTTTCTTGGGCATTGGAAATCGGTGTCCAAATGCCCCAATAAAAAATACCGACCACCAGTATTGCGGCACAAAAACCAACCAGCTGTTGCTCTCTAATGGCTAAACTTTGCCACCAACTACGCATATTTTCCATGTTATTTAATCCTTAACGTCAGCGTACTGGTAACGCTTTCTTCGTTACTGTTCATGGCTCCACCTTCGAGGAGGTAGTCTTTCATGACAATCTCTTTAAACTTATCGATTTGAGCATAATTTTTTGCAGTCACTTGCATCCGTAATTCATTACGATTGGCTTCATAACGCAAAGTATTGGGTTTTAATTCTGGCACCTTGCTAAATGCAGGCTTTAATCCATCTAGCATTTCAAAAAATACTGCACCACCGCCTTGGCCTTGCATGCTGCGCAATTCACTGCCCATTTGTGAGCGCATATTAACGATACGATTAACCCCAGGGACAGATTGTTTAAAAAGCATTTCGCTTTGAGCTTCTATCTCAGCGGTATGCTTATTAAGTTGATGAATAGCTAAACCTTTATTCGTCAATGCTAAAACAATCGCCACCACCACCACAATCGCAGTATTTTTCCAGGTTAATAGCTGTTTGCTGTACTCACTTTTAGGTTTATAAATACCACTTAATAAGTTGATTGGCGCATTTAAGATGCCCTTGGCTAATATCATCATGGGTAAATCTAAAGGCTTGGCTTCAACTGTAACGCCAACAAAATCAATATCATCACTATAACCCGCTACCAAAAGAGGATCTGCATCGGTGTGGTTTAGCATCGTTTGAGCTAATAACTGCGGTAATGCAAATTCAGCCCATGCTTTAGGTACGCTAACACCGCCGCCTTCTGAAGTTCTGATTAAATATTCACTACCAACACTCATTGCTGCCCAACGACATTGATCTAACGGTAATGCTAAACAATCTGGCACGATGCGTTTCACTTTCAAGCCTGCATCATACAACCATTGAAGCCATGTTTGCATTTGCTCATGCGCAACCGCAGCCACATTGAGTAGTTCACCTTCACGAGGGCCCACCACAAAGTGCATGTTATCGACATTAGTCGCTAATGATTCCTCAAGCATGTAAGGCAATGCCTTTAATGCTTGGCGTTGACCTTTTTCGGGTAACATAATTTGTGTCAATGCCATGTTGGCCGCAGGCACAAGTACATCAACAGGACGATTACCCGCGCGATCAGCTAAAGTGCTGAGACTTGCAGCATCAGATAACTCACCAGAAGCGATAATTTCTTGCTCTTGTTCAGACCATACCAGCCATGAACATGGGTGTTCTGATGTTTTTCCTAACCGGATAAATAGCCGTTCAGACACTGTTATTCTCCACCGATCTCAATACGTATTGTTACGCAATGAATTTGTTATTATTGTTGACCACCGTACTGCCTAGTGAGCACATCTAAATCTTTACCATTGCGCTTAAGTACGCTTTCCATTCTAAATATTGCATTATCGACTTTGGCGCCAGCTTTTAATAAAAAATACTTGCTATCGACCACAAAACTCGACTTTACGTTCGCTTCTGATTTGATGCCACTCAGAGACGAACTTTCCCAAAAGTCATCAATTTTTTCATATCCATCAGCTGGGCGATTATTAATAATATTTTCAGCTTCACTGACTGAAATTTGATTTTCCAACATCCCGGCGAGTAAAGCGGCTTGCTCAACTTTAATGGTGTTCACATTCAATAACTGGGTATCTTCGCCCGGTATTGCACACACATAAGGCAAAATGTTCAGATAAACATTTTGGCTAAAGCCCATTACAGCACGTAGCTCACTTCGATGTTGCATCAAGGTATTGGCTGCACGATATGGCACATTACGCGACTCATATTCGGCATCCTCAGCCCCGTATGGGCCAGATAACGTATCTTCGTCAATATAGTCTTTTAGAGTATACGTCAGCTGCTCTGCACCAAACTCATCGACACCTAAACTGATCAGTAACGATTGGAACTGTTTAGCGGCTACGGTCATTTTGGGCTGACCATTGTCATTCTCTTTTGATGCTTGCCCAACGGCATTAATGTTAAAACATGCCCGCATATCTTGTATTTCACCGACGATTTCACCATATTCAGCCGGAAATGCCACATTCGCTAGCGCCCAGTACTGTTGTAAATGTACTGTACCTTCTGAATCTTCAAAATCTTGCTTGAGCACTTTCATCGCCAACTCTTCGGCAGAAAGCGCATACCAATAGGCCTGATCATATTGGGCTAAATTAAGCGTTCGGCGCATAGAAAGCTGATTACGACTGGTAATATTGGTCGCGATAATCACTACCATAGCCACAATCAACATAACCACGATGAGCGCCACACCACGCTGCTTTTGGCCACCCATTATGAGTTTTTCCCATTATCTATTTTAGGATCAGTTTCGCTATTATTGTCTTCTTTATTATTTGAATCGTTAGGATCGTCTTTATCAGACTTAATCGCTGGTGCACCTTTGGGCAATAAAAATCGACGCTGGATTTTACCTAAACCTTCTAATTCTATTTCCATCGCAATCCCTTTTGGCATTACGCTTCCATCAACTTGTTTCTGCCATTTATCATCAATATAAAATGAATACTCAATTGATAACACATGATCAATGACCACACTTTTTAGTGGCTCTGCACCCGATACGGGTTCAGGATAAGGATAATACCAGCGCTCTAGACGACCATTTTGAACTACATAGGCAACCGACTGTAAACTGCCTCTGGGTAACATGCCATCAGGGTTTAACCAGCCTAAACGGTAAAATACCAATGCTTGGGTTTCTGAGTCGAGAATATTGTCACCAACTTGGAAAAATCGATTGTTACGTTCGCCTTCAAATGATCGCGGTGTACGCGCCACCATTTGGCCCAGATCACGTTCTAGCGCGCCAAAACCTTGCTGTAATGACTTAAGTCGAGTCGCAAACTCTTGGGTCACTTCATCATTTTTCATCACCGCCGACAATACCGAGTTAGCCGCAATCCCCAGCATGGCAAATATCGCAATCGCAATAAGCATTTCCAGTAACGTAAAGCCGCTTGAATGCTTAGGCTTTGTTATGTACATAACTACTCACCTGGGCAACAACACGCTTAAATTTATCATCGTCACTGACGCTAATACGGATCATTCTGAACTTATCATCTGTCGTTTTAATCACTTCTTGACGCCAATACCATTCACGGCCTGCAAGTTCTGACTGACCGGTTTTTTGGCCAATGTCTGGAAAAGTACCTGGTAATCGCACATCAACCATTTGGTTACTGGCCACCCATTGGGCTAACGTACGCTCTTCTAAAATGGGCATATTCGCCATTTGTTCACCCAAACTTTTGGTGACCGATACTGCTGCAATAGAAAACACTGCTAAGGCAACAATAACTTCAAGTAATGTCATACCACGGTTTCGAGTCGATAAACGCTTATGACTTAGGTTTAGCGGGCGTCGATATGCTGTGAATTTACTCATCTACACGCCCTAATGTTAAGCGGCCTAACGCATCACCAACAACCAGTACATTAACGGGCTGAAGGTCATCATTAACCGTATTAAAACCTAGCTCAAAGGGGGTCATCTCACCGCTGGGAAATAATAAAATTTGCGGTTCAGGGTGTTTCTTTTTTTCTTCTTCGCTCGGTTCATCGATAAAAGGTTCATCAAACCACGACTCATCTTGCTCGTCTTCTTGAACTAATGGCATGCCATCAATCACCACATCTAAGGTAATACCGGCCTCCATTTTTTTAGCCGATAACAGCCGGTCTTGATCAACAGGCATCCATTTGCCTTCTTTGTAGAACACAAACTGATATTGATCTTCGTCAATCACAATCCCAATAAACTGGCCACTTAATACGCTTTCATCTAGCACCATCTCGGTGGCAGACATAAAACGTTGCGCCTGTTTTTTGAGCATTTGTTCCGGTCCAGCAACACTAATCGATAAGGTTACCGCTGAGGCAACCAAACCCATTAGCAATGCCACAATTAACACTTCTAATAAAGTGAAACCGGCTTGACGATGTTGAGCCATTTTATTGAAAATCTTGTAAATTCCAGCTTCCGATATCATCTTCAGAACCTGGCTGTCCATCTGGGCCAGCACTGAAAATATCAATTTTGCCATTTTCACCAGGGCTTAAAAGTAAATAGTCATTGCGCCATGGATCTTGTGGTAAACGCTTAACATAGCCACCTTCGCGGAAATTACGCGGCTCTGGCGACGAGCTAGGCTTTTGCACTAAAGCATCAAGCCCTTGCTCTGTTGTTGGGTAAATACTGTTATCTAACTTGTACATATCCAATGCATTTTCTAGCGCAACAATATCTGACACCGCTTTTTGTTGATCTGCTTTATCTTTGTTCCCCATCAAATTCGGCACAACCATTGACGCTAAAATACCTAAAATAACAATCACCACCATTACTTCGAGTAAGGTGAAACCACGTTGTTTATTATTATGTTGCATTGATTACTTCCTCTAAAAATTGTCTATATATTCATGCGTAAAATCGGTGTTAAGCTTGGTTTACCCAAGCAAGGTCAAGGTTAGCCCTAGCCGCTGATCAAGTTGTTTAACTCTAAAATAGGCTGCAGAATAGCCATTACAATAAATAATACAACCGATGCCATACTCACGACTAGCATGGGTTCAAACACCCCCAAAGCAATGTTGACGTTAGACTCAAACTCTCGGTCTTGGTTATCAGCAGCCCGTTCAAGCATATTCTCTAATTGACCACTTTTTTCCCCTGACGCAATCATGTACAACATCATTGCAGGGAATAGCTTAGTATTAGTCAACGCAGCCCCCAAACTAGTTCCTTCGCGGACTCGCGCCGTCGCCTCATCAACGGCGGCACGCACTTTGACATTCTGTAATACTTCGCTGGCAATACGCATACCATCAAGTAACGGCACAGAGCTTGCTGACAAAATACTTAATGTACGCGCAAAACGTGCGGTATTTAATCCTTTACTGACTTTACCAATAACGGGCATTTGCAATAAGGCGGTGTCGTATTTCATTCGCAGTTGCGGATTAGTCAGCATACGCTGAAACACAATCATACAACCGAAGATAATCAGTACCACCACCACGCCCCAATGCTGCACAAAATCCGATGCGAGTATTAAAAACTGGGTCGTGCCAGGTAACTCTTGGCCCATATGTTCAAATTGGCCAACAACCTTAGGTACTACAGCCGCCAATAACACGGCTATCACGCCAATGGCGACCACAGTCAATACGATGGGATATATCATGGCTTGTGTTAGCTTTGTTTTGAGCTGTTGACGGCGTTCGGTGTAATCAGCTAAGCGATTAAGTACCACTTCTAGATGGCCTGATTTCTCACCGGATGCCACCATTGCACGGTATAAATCATCAAATACATGCGGAAATTCAGCCATTGAGTCAGCTAAGGTGTAACCCTCAACCACTCGAGATCGCACCGCCATAATCATGCTGCCTAAACGATCTTTTTCAGACTGTTGTCCAACCGCTTTTAGTGCTTCTTCAATCGGTAAGCCCGCAGCTACCAGTGTCGCAATTTGGCGCGTGATCAGGGCCAGTTCGGCAACAGATATACGTTTTTTAAACACGTTCGCGAGATTAAACCCACCACGCTGTGAGCGAGCTTCTTTCTCGTTAACCGGCAGAAGTTCCAGTGGCATAAGACGCTGCTCACGCAGCTGGCTTCTTGCATGGCGTGCCGTATCAGCTTCAATCACACCTTTTTGTTGTTTGCCTTTGCTATCAAGGGCTTTGTATTCAAACGCCGCCATTGATTACTCCTCGCGTGTCACTCGCAATACTTCTTCTAGGGTGGTCACACCGGAGAGTACTTTACTCATACCGTCATGGCGGATACTTGGAATCGATTTACGCACATATTTTTCAATGGCTAATTCGCCCCTGCCGCCATGAATTAACTCACGGACATTGTCGTCAACGATAAGTAACTCATGAATACCGGTTCGACCACGATAACCATTTTGGCCACAAGCCTTACACCCTTTAGCGCGATAAATAATCCGCGTGTCGTTCGCAGTAATACCCAGTAACTCACGTTCACGTTCATCAGGCTCATGTGCTTCTTTACACTGTGGGCATAAAGTACGAATTAGACGCTGAGCGAGTACGCCAAGCAAACTAGATGACACTAGAAAGGGTTCTACACCCATATCTTGCAAACGGGTAATAGCCCCTGATGCGGTATTGGTATGTAAAGTTGAAATCACTAAGTGACCGGTTAATGATGCTTGCACCGCAATTTGCGCGGTTTCTAAATCACGAATTTCACCAATCATCACCACATCAGGATCTTGACGTAAAATTGCGCGTAATCCACGAGCAAAAGTCATGTCGACCTTAGTATTGACCTGAGTTTGACCAACGCCCTCTAATTCATATTCAATCGGATCTTCAACGGTTAAAATATTGGTATCTTTAGAATTAATTTCCGTTAACCCAGCGTACAAGGTGGTACTTTTACCAGAACCGGTAGGCCCTGTAACAAGAATAATTCCGTGAGGTTTACGAATTAGTTCATCGAATTTTTCACGAATGCCTGGTGTCATACCCAGTTGTTGTAAGTCTAAGTTACCGGTATTTTTGTCCAGTAAACGCATTACCACGCGCTCACCATGACTCGATGGCATAGTTGATACCCGCACATCGACAGCACGACCAGCAATACGCAGCGAAATACGTCCATCTTGTGGGAGGCGTTTTTCGGCAATATCTAAGCGCGCCATCACTTTAATCCGCGACACCAACAAAGATGACAACTTACGATTTGGCTTTAATACTTCTTTCAACACACCATCAATACGGAAACGAACAATTAATTGTTTCTCATAGGTTTCGATGTGAATGTCTGAGGCTTCTTCTTTAATGGCTTCAGACAATAACGCATTAATTAATTTAATAATTGGTGCGTCATCATCGCCTTCAAGCAAATCTTCGGTTTGCGGTAATTCTTCGGCCAGAGTGAATAAGTCCATCTCGTTACCGATATCTTCCATAAGCTGTTGAGCTTCAGAGGAGTTAGCTTGATATGCTTGAGTTAATTTAGCCTCAAACTTAGCCACTTCTAGCTTAATCAACGGTAACTCAACACCCGCATAGCGCCGTACTTCTAGCATGGCACTGAGCGGCGTTTTATCAGTATAAAAAAGACAAAGCTGATCGTTATCTTTCGCTAACACTAATTGAAAGCGATGTGAAAAGGCGAACGGCAAACGTTCTTTACTGTTGGAGTGAAAAACCCCATCACCTTCGACCACTTCCATGGCAACGTCACTAGATACTTGGGCTAATGGCTCAGTTATCACGCTATCAGTCATTGTTTTGAGCCTTGTCCTTTTGCATGTTTTCATCGATGGTACGTAAAGCGGGATCTGAATCACGCATATCAGTACTCAATCCTTTGCCGCTTTTATAGCGATCAAGCATGTCGTTGACGTCGTCCGGTATATAATTTTCTTGGTTCCACTCATCTAATACAGGTACTTGAGTCTTTGGCATTAAGTTAATACCACGCGCTTGTTGTTCCAGCTGCAATGCTCTGAAGTAATTATATTTGCGCCCGGCAATACCTTCCATTGTAATGCCATCACGGATAATAGTGGGCTTGATGAAAATCATCAGATTCTTTTTGGTTTTCTTGCTAGAAGAAGACTTAAATAAATGACCAATAAAAGGAATATCACCAAGAATTGGCACTTTTTGAATACTTTCTTGAACTTCTTCGTTAATTAAACCGCCCAAGACGACAATTTGGCCTGAATCTGCCATGACAGTAGTGGTTAAACGGCGTGTAGAGAAACTGATGTCTACGCCAGTGTTACCATTAACACCCGACACTTCTTGTTCGATAGTTAATTTAACCGATGAACCTTCGTTAATTTGCGGTACGACTTTCAGCTTAACCCCCACTTCCTTTCGTTCTACCGTTTGGAAAGGGTTGTCATTATTAGAGCTTGAGGTTGAACCAGTAATAATGGGCACTTCATCACCGACTATAAACGACGCCTCTTGGTTATCGAGCGTAGTAATCGACGGTGTGGCTAATACGTTTGAATTAGTATCACTTGAAACGGCTTGGATTAACGCGGCAAAGTTACCTGTCGTCACGCCCCATGCCATACCATTTACTTTGCCGAGTGCTTGCGCGATCAACGTAAAGTCGCCTTCAGTCGTTGGATTAACAACAGTATTAGACTCAGTACCAGAAGTAGTGGTTACGGTAGTGCCATCGGTTTCACGCGCCGCCCAGATCCCGGCACCCACTTCACCAATCGTTGGACCGATATTGTTAAACTGAGTCAGTCCACCCGCTTCGCTACCCCATTGCACGCCAAAACCAACGTTGTCGCCTTCGGCTATTTCAACAATAATGGCTTCAACAAGCACTTGCGCACGGCGAATATCAAGCTGATTAATCACACTTTCAATAGTACGCAGTTGATCGGGCTCAGCACTAATCACCAAAGAGTTAGTGTCACTGTGGGCCATAATATTGATATCACTACGACGCTTACTTGAGTTGCCTTGGGCACTAGCGCCCTCTTTATTGTCTTGTAAATTTTGTGCAAAACCAGTTAATACTTCAACTAAGTCTTCTGCCTTGGCGTAACGTAAATAACGGACTTTGGTGTTACCGGTACTCGCTTGTTCGGCATCGAGACGCTTAATCAGTTCAATCACACGCTGGCGGCTTTTCTCATCGCCGCTGACAATCACCGCATTCATGCGTTCATCCGCGACCACTTTAGGTGCTTGACCTGGAAGTTGTGATTGATTAGCACTGGAACGATAAAGAGTATCTACAATTCGAACTATCTCACCTGCAGAGGCATAGTCTAATGCCACTACTTGCACATCTGTATCGCCTTGCTTATCGACTCTACGAACAATTTCTACCAGCTTGTTGACTACCGCTGCACGGCCAGAAATCATTAGTACATTTGATTGGTCATAGTTGACGACGTTACCGCCACCAGCATTATCATTTAACTGTCGAAGTAATGGTGCGAGCTGCTTAGCTTCAGAATTGTATAAAGGCACGATACGGGTAACCATTTCATCGCCGACACCTGGAGCTTTGTCATCGGCAACCCGAATAGCAGCCATTTTGGCATCTTTATCTTTAATCACTTTAATGACATGGTTTTCCATTTCAACCACGGCATAACCATACACTTGAAGTACGTTAAGGAAGAATTGGTAATATTGATCATCATTGAGTAAATCGTAACTGCGGACATTGATTTTGCCACGTACGGTTGGATCTACAATAATGGTTTTATTGAGGTTTTTACCGACAATATTAATAAACTCTTGAATGTCAGTGCCCTTAAAATTGGCGGCATATTGTTCCGACCAAGCACTTGGTGCTGCTATCATCGCAGCTCCCATCAGCATTCCAGCAATAATCTTATGTCGGATCCCTTTATTATTCATTCTACTCAATCCTCTAACGCCAAATTATTCTGGCAAACTAAACATGATTTCGACCAACTGCCCTTCACGCTCAACCATGACAGCCATTTCGGTGAGCTCAGGCAATTGTGCCATCACTTCTAATGCCTGACCCATATCGGTCAGATCAAATCCATTTATTGATTTGGCTAAATCATTAGCCTGAAAACCCGCTTGCTTAAACAATGCGACGTCTTTGCCAGGGTTTAAACGGTAACCCGCTAATTCATCACCATTACGTACCGGTGAAATAGCTAAAAAGTCTGTAATTTTACTGGGGTCTGCTAGCAACTCGTCACGAGAATTAGACAGATCTTCAGAAAAACGTTCATTATCGCGACGATCAACTCGAGTGACCTGTTGATCAACTTTAGCTTGTTGTAGCTGGGTGTTTGCCGCACCTTGTGTGGTGTATTGAAGCCCATCAAGCATTAAGGTTTCATAACGGCCACTGTTACTGATAATGATCCTGTCAGCATAAACCTCTTTTAAAGAAGCCGAAGTCCCTTTAATTTTATCGCCTAAACTATACGTTTCTTGTTGACCACTTGATTCAATGACGGCTAAGCCTTGAGCTTCCTCGGTGGATGCAACAACTCCCGTCAATTGAATTGACAAGTTTGTTTTAGGTGCATCTGTTATTTGCTCTACGACTTCAACTTTAGGCTTGTCGTTATTATTGTCTAAGCGGCCAAAAAGAAATAGATCACGCACACCGGCAAGCTCAATACGCTTTGCAGTGCCCGCAGAGATGGGGGATGGTTGCCACACCGCAGATTGCGATGATACTGGCATCAACTTCCATGTGATTTGTGCTGCGAGTAGCAACACAATGATCAATCCCAGCCAAAATACAATCATACTCAATCGTTTATGCGGTATTTTTGCTGCGTTGGTGATCAGTTTATCTAATAAATCCATATGTTATTGGACCCTCTATACGCCTTGGTACAGGTCTCTGTTCTAATTGTTAATAAAATTCGTTAAATATATGTGAAGTCGTCATGCTAACTCACACAGGATAAAGCGACAACCCCAGAGCATATCGATTGGCGAATCTCCATCAAATATGCTAACTTTGCGACCATAAAAGAGCCATAATATTGCCCTCTATTACGATAATACACACATTGTATGGCAGTTAGGTTACTCAGTCTGTGAAATCATCCCTGTTTTGGAGGTCATTTGACTCAAACTCAGCCCGAAAAAAGCGTTATTCGGCTCGACAAATGGTTATGGGCGGCACGTTTTTATAAAACCCGCGCTATCGCAAAAGACATGATCAATGGCGGTAAAGTACATTACAACGGCCAACGGACTAAATCCAGTAAGAATGCAGAAGTCGGTGCAAAAATCCGTCTTCGTCAAGGTAATGATGATAAAGAGGTTTTTGTCATCCAATTATCTGGTCATAGACAAAGCGCCAATGTAGCGCAAACCCTATACGAAGAAACACCAGAAAGCATCAATAAACGGATTATAAACGCTGAAGCAAGACGGTTAAATATATTGAACAATCCGGCCCCAGATCATAAACCGGATAAAAAACAAAGACGACAGATTATGCGCTTTAAAGACTACTAAGCGCCCAAAGAGTAAGAGAATACAAATGAACAACGATATTTTACATCGCTACATTTTTGATAACGTCGATGTGCGTGGCGAAATAGTCCAATTAGAAAATAGCTACCAAGAAGTGCTTTCTGCACATACTTATCCCGTGGCAATAGAGCATCTAATTGGTGAGTTAATGGCGGCAACATCATTACTGACCGCCACCATTAAATTTAATGGCGATATTAGCGTGCAGTTACAAGGCGATGGCCCGGTTTCTTTAGCGGTAATTAATGGTAACAATAAGCAAGTTTTACGTGGTGTTGCCCGTTGGAATGATGATATTGCAGATGATGCGAGCCTGCAGGAAATGTTTGGTAAAGGCTACATGGTGATCACCTTAACACCTGATGAAGGTGAACGTTATCAAGGTATCGTATCACTAGACCATGTCAATCTAGCCGCATGTTTAGAAGAATATTTTAATCAATCAGAGCAATTACCGACTCAAATTCAGTTATTTGCTAACGGCAAACAAGCTGCAGGTATGCTGCTGCAAGTATTGCCATCAAAGTCAGATCAAACGGATGATTTTGAACATCTAGCAGCATTGACCGCTACAATTAAAGCAGAAGAGCTATTTACACTGGATGCTGAACAGGTATTACATCGCTTGTATCATCAAGAAGAAGTACGTTTATTTGACCCTGTTGATGTTACCTTTAAATGTAGCTGCTCATATGAACGCAGTGGCGCTGCTATCAAGACCTTATCACAACATGAAGTTGAGGCCATTTTGGCTGAAGATGGCAAAATCGAAATGGATTGCGAATACTGCACAGCAAAATACGCTTTTGACGCAATAGATATTGCCGCACTATATTCGGGCAGCCATAGTAGTCAGTCAAAACAGTAACTCATACCGTTACAACCTACGTAACCCATGACAAAAAAGCGCGCAATGCGCTTTTTTTGCCTTAAAAATCACTAAAAACCCCCTCAAAACAAAATAACTTTCAAAAATATTACCAAACTGTTCGTTACCAAAACATTAACTTGCGTTACAATCCCTGACATTAGCTTATAGCCTCCGCGCAAAAAATAATATCAAGCTAAGTTTGAACACCTAACCCCAATAGCGATTCACTGCGAAACACGACCTAAAAGACATGGAGATCAACACTATGGCGGATGTATCTAACCGCGTTCACCTTAACCCTACGACAGCACAGCTGGTAGAAATAGCGCTTCTTCGTGGAGAAGGTCAGCTCACCGCGAATGGTGCCTTAGTGGCCAAAACAGGAGAAAGAACAGGTCGCTCGCCTAATGACCGTTTTATTGTCAAAGAGGCAAATACAGAAGCGGATATTGAATGGGGCAAAGTAAACCGTCCATTTGAAGCGGGTAAATTCGATGCATTATGGGGCCGTGTAGAAGCTTACCTTGCAGACAAAGAGTTATTTACGTCTGAACTTGAAGTCGGCGCTGATGATGATCATTATATTCCAGTGCGTGTAACCACTGAATATGCTTGGCATCAGCTGTTTGCTCGTAACTTATTCATCGCGCCAGAAAGCTTTAATCGTGGCAACAAAGACACATGGCAAATTATCAATGCGCCTGGGTTTGTGTGTGAACCTGATCGTGATGGCACCCATTCTGACGCGGCGGTTATTCTTAACTTTGCCGAGAGAAAAGTGCTGCTTGCTGGCTTAAAATACGCTGGCGAAATGAAGAAGTCGATGTTCTCAGTACAGAACTTCTTATTACCTGCTAAAGGTGTATTACCAATGCATTGCTCGGCCAATGTTGGCCATGATGGTGATACCACATTATTTTTCGGTTTATCGGGTACAGGTAAGACAACCCTATCCGCTGATCCAAAACGCTTCTTAATTGGTGATGATGAACACGGCTGGGCTCCGGGTGGCGTGTTTAATATCGAAGGTGGTTGTTATGCTAAATGTATCGACCTGAGCCAGAAAAATGAACCAGTGATTTGGGATGCGATTCGTTTTGGAACTGTGTTGGAAAACGTCGTTCTGAATGAACAGCGAGTGCCTGACTATAAAGACACTAGCCTGACCGAAAACAGTCGTGCAGCCTATCCTTTAGAGCATATTGCTCAGCGTAAAGAAGATAACCGTGGTGCCGAACCTCATGCCGTTGTGTTTTTAACCTGTGATGTCTCAGGTGTATTACCGCCAGTGTCAGTGTTAAGCAAAGAGCAAGCAGCGTATCACTTCTTATCGGGCTATACCGCAAAAGTGGGCTCAACAGAAATGGGCTCAACATCGGCAATCCAGTCAACGTTCTCAACATGCTTTGGTGCACCATTCTTCCCACGTCCTGCAGGTGTGTATGCCGAGCTGCTAATGAAGCGCATTGAGTCGTTTGGTAGCCAAGTTTACCTTGTTAACACCGGCTGGACGGGTGGTCCACACGGTGTAGGCAAACGTTTTGATATTCCAACCACTCGCGCCATTGTTGACGCTATTGTAAGTGGTGAATTAAAAGATGTTGCCACAGTGCATATCGATAAACTCAACCTAAATGTACCTGTTAGTGTATCGGGCGTAGATACCGCTTTACTCAACCCAGTTAATACATGGGAAAATAAAGCTGATTATGACAAATACGCACAACAACTAGCACAAGAGTTCAGTGACAACTTTGCTAAATATAAAGTGTCTGAAGCAATCAAAAATGCTGGCCCAAACGTCTAAACAAGCCAGCAATAATTCGCAATTAACATAATGCGATGTCATGCCTAAAATCCCAACTTCGGTTGGGATTTTTTATCTGTAAAATTACAGCATAAAGCCACTGAAACTGTTGATAGGCAATGCTATGATGTTATTACCGTTATTATGTCAACACCATCACCATTTACAGGGATATTCATGCGCCGCTTTTTGCTTGCAAGTTTAATGGTTAGTCCGTTACTGATTTGTTCTACTTTCACTCATGCTGATGATGCTGCATCTTCGACGCCCATAGTCGCAACAGAGCACACTGCACATTTTGAAAACGACAATATACTGCCGCCAATTCACCCTTGGTCTGGTGCAAGTGAAACCTTGTTATTAAGTGCAGATCAGCCATGGATCACTCCGTTTGAGCAAAACGGTTACGTTTCTAGCCCGAACTATCATGATACGGTGCAATGGTTAAACAAACTCGTCGACAGCAGCGATGTATTACAACTGGTTAGTATCGGCAAAAGTCCCCAAGGCCGAGATATATGGATGATTGTTGCGTCGCAAGATGGAGCATCAACTGCGCAAGCGTTGAGTGATAATGGTAAAGCGACCGTGCTAGTGCAAGCGGGCATTCATGCTGGCGAAATTGACGGTAAAGATGCTGGGATGATGTTATTGCGTGATATCAGTCATAACCACAAACGCGAGTTACTTGAAAACGTTAACTTACTGTTTATCCCTATTTTCAGTGTTGATGCTCACGAGCGCAGCAGCAAATTTAACCGCGTTAATCAGCGTGGACCTGTGAACATGGGTTGGCGTACTACGGCTAAAAACCTTAATTTAAACCGTGATTATGCCAAAGCTGATGCACTGGAAATGCAGCACCTTATTCGCACTATTAATATTTGGCAGCCAGATTTATACATAGATGTTCATGTAACCGATGGTATTGACTACCAATATGATGTCACCTTTGGCTACAACCTCGCTCAAGGTTACAGCCCGAGCATTTTTAAATGGCTAGAGACTATTTATCGTCCAGAGGTAGAACAAGCCTTAACAGAACAAGGCCACATACCTGGTCCATTAGTTTTTGCTAACGACAATACCGACATGAGTAAAGGTATATCACTTTGGAACCCTAGCCCACGATTCTCCAATGGCTATGGCGATGCCCGTCATTTACCCACCATTTTAATTGAAAACCATAGCCTTAAGCCCTACAAGCAACGCGTACTTGGCACCTATGTCATGCTTGAACAAACCCTTAAAACAGTGGCCCAAAATAGCACTAAGCTAAAATCTGCCATCAATGAAGATAAATACCGAAATCCAAGCAAGTTAACCCTAAGCTGGGAAAACCAAACATTAGCACAAGGGCGAGACTTTAAAGGTATTGATTACCGTATTGAGCAAAGCCCAATCAGTGGCGACAAAGTAGTACGCTGGACAGGTGAACCTAAGTTATATAAAAACTTACCGCTTGTGGCTAATACCAAACCGATTGTGACAGTGACGCGTCCTGTGGCGTATTATATTCCACCACAGTGGGCTGACGTGATTGATCGTCTCGCTTTACACGGCATCAGAATGACGCGTCTTAATCAAGTCACCACAGTAACCGCACAGCAATATCAATTTAACGAGCCCATGTTTTCTAGTGCTGATTACGAAGGCCATCAAACAGTCACTGCCAACACGAGCATTAACAAAGTTACTACTGATCTTCCTGCAGGTACTGTGCGTATTCTAACCGACCAGCCTTTGGGTGATTTAGCCATGCTGCTGCTCGAGCCACAAGCCGAGGATTCACTGTTTTACTGGGGATTTTTTAATCCTATTTTCACCCGCACCGAATACATTGAAGATTATGCGGTTGAACCTTTAGCGGCAAAAATGTTACAAGAGAATCCCGGCCTACAAGCTGAATTCAATCTCGCACTAAAGAACCCTGATTTTGCCAAAGACAGTGAAGCAAGACTCCGTTGGTTTTATGAACGCAGCCCATATTATGATAAACAATACATGAAATATCCTGTGTTAAGGGTATCTAAGTAATCAGCTAGTCACTCTACAAGCATGTTATCGCTGGTAGAGTGACGCCCTAGTCGCTGATGCTGTTCAATTAACACTAACTTTTGCTGGCGAGACAGTTTTTTAATCGCACTTTCGCGTTTTGATGCCTCACTTCGATCCGCTAAGGATTCTTGGTAAACCAGGGTTAACGGGCCTTTACCTTTTAAATATTTAGCCGCTTTTGGACTGCCTGTTTGATGCTCAGCAAAGCGGCGCGCAATGTCCGTGGTAATACCTGTATATAAATGTGAATTTGCACAGCGAATAATGTACAAGTACCAACCAGCATTGGCGTTATTTTTCGGCATAAAATTTAAAACCTTAAGTGTGATCATAAAACGCTTGTGCCATCATGGCATACTAAGCCCCATGAAAATGCAAACACCTATTTTTCAGCCAAAATACGCTACAGCATATTTTAGCATTTCATTAAGGAAGTTCTGATGTCTAGTAATCAAGACCCTTGCGCTCAACCAACATTGCTGCATCCCGATCAAGCGATTGAGCAACTTTTAGCTCAAGTTGAAGCAACTCAAGATACCGAAATGGTAACATTAACCCAAGCTATCGACAGGGTTCTTGCCGAAGATCTGTCCTCAAGTATTGATTTACCCCCTTTTGATAACTCTTCTATGGACGGTTATGCATTTCGGTTTGCAGACTTAACGGCATCACAAGATAAAACAACTTTCACATTAGTGGGTAGCTCTTTTGCAGGCCACCCATTCAGTGGCAAAGTGCTACCTAATAGTTGTATCCGCATTATGACCGGTGCTCCTATTCCCCCAGGTTTTGATACCGTACAAATGCAAGAAAAAACTCAAGCAAACCAAAACCAGATTAGTATTGAACATCCACATCGCTTAGGCGCCAATGTGCGCTGTCGCGGTGAAGAACTGCTGGCTGGTACAAAAGTATTACACCGTGGTGTCATTATCCGCGCGGCAGAAATGGGGGTACTCGCCACCATTGGTATCAGCCAAGTAAGGGTGACACGCAAATTAAAAGTGGCCTTCTTTTCCACTGGCGATGAATTACGCCCGGTGGGAAGCGAATTGGCGCCAGGACAGATTTATGATTCTAACCGCTATTCAATCCAAGGCTTACTGAGTAAAAGTAATGTTGAATGGATTGATTTGGGCGTAATAGCCGACAATAAAGAAGCGATTCGCGGAGCATTTAAAGAAGCGGCTAGCCAAGCGGATATGGTGCTCACATCAGGCGGTGTCTCTGTTGGTGATGCTGATTTTACTAAACAAATCTTATCTGAAGAAGGCAAAATCACCTTTTGGAAACTGGCCATTAAACCAGGAAAACCATTTGCTTTCGGTAAAATAGATAATGCTATTTTCTGTGGTTTACCCGGTAACCCGGTCTCTTCGATGGTGACTTTTTATAAGCTCGTATTACCTATTTTGAAAAAGATGCAGGGACTCAAACCGGTTACGCCTTTATTTTGCCAAGCCAAGTTACTGACGGATATACGTAAACATCCTGGCAGAGTCGAATACCAACGCGGCATACTCAGTCGCAATGAAGCGGGCGAGCTTGAAGTGGCCATCACAGGTGGCCAAGGATCGGGTATGCTGACATCAATGAGCTTAGCTAATTGCTTTGTAATATTAGATCAATTCCAAGGCGACACATCTAAGGGTGTCCAAGTGACTGTAGAGCCTTTTAATAACGTGTTGTGTTAGGGATATTATGGACTCACTTGAGCAAGAAATACTGACCGACACTGAAATGCTGCGTTATAGCCGACAAATTTCGATTAAAGCTATCGATATAGATGGCCAAGAAAAACTTAAACTTGCCAAGGTGTTAATTATTGGCGCTGGCGGTTTAGGTTGTGCTGCAAGCCAATATCTTGCTGTGGCGGGGGTTGGTGAAATCACCTTAGTTGATTTTGATACGGTGGAGCTTTCAAATCTACAACGCCAAGTATTGCACCATGACGCCAATATTGGTCAGCCGAAAGTGGCGTCTGCCAAACAGGCATTGATGCAGCTAAACCCATTGATTACTCTCAATACCATTAATGCGCAATTAGATGATAATGAGATAAATGCCTCGGTAAGCCAGCACAGCTTAATTCTTGACTGCACCGACAACATGCTTGTTCGAGAACAGCTCAACAAAAGTTGTTTTGAGCACAAGGTCCCCTTAGTGTCTGCTGCAGCAATCAGAATGGAAGGCACGGTAACCGTATTTGACTACCGAGAAGATAGCCCGTGTTATCAGTGTTTTAGCGCTTTATTTGGCGAGCAGCAATTAACCTGCGTCGAAGCGGGTATTCTTGCTCCAGTGGTTGGCATGATAGGCTGCATTCAAGCAACTGAAGCGATAAAAGTCATCACAGGTATCGGTCAAGCGTTAACTGGGAAGTTGCTAATGATAGATGCCATGACCATGGAATTTAGACAAATGCGCTTGCCTAAACAACCCCAGTGCAAAATCTGCGGTGTACATGCGTAAGTGAAACGACATCGCGAGTTCATGATACAGATGCTATTGGATAGCATCTGTATCACTTGATGCACTGTCAGCTAAAACTACTGTTGGCGCGGCTATCAATTGCGCTTGCATAAGCTTTTCGCGATCGGCTTTGGCAATATAAGGAGATTTATTGGCTGCATGGAGTTTAGCATTGGCCTTCTTGGCTTTAGCTTTCAGGGTTTGATTAATTTTCTTTTTACGATTCATGTTGGTCACTTAATAGCATTTCTACCAAGCAATTATAATCTTAAAGTGATTAAAACCCTATCGATTCCAACTTATCAGCGACTTAGCGGCATCATATACTAGCCTTTACTCTTGTAATACTACCCACAAAGCATGAATAAGCCCGGGGACAAAAAAGAAAATACATAATAGGATATTAATTAATAAATCCTTGCCCATACCTTTTTTGAGCAATACCGCCACAGGTGGAAGCAAAATCGCAATAATCACTAGTAATAATTTATTAGTATCCATTTTCGTTGCCTTATTTAAATTGATTAATTTAGCTATAACTATTATAAAAAGAGTATACGATACAAGTTGTTAACTAGAATAATTATCCTATTATTTTTTTGTATATTGATATTGGATCATGGAACCGTCTTCTTCCCGATAGTAATGAGTCACATGGAAAATAGCCAGAGTATTGTTTTTGTACAATTTTTCAGCTTAATTGCGCTTAGCTGTGCAATAGCTTGGACATTGCTTGCCACTCTATTACGCATAGCACCCAGAGCCAGTTGGTGCTTCGCTGCGGCTAACACTTTCACTGTTATCGGCATTTTACTTTACACTCAACGCACTGAAGCAATTAACTATTTATACTGGTTTGTTGCCGACATGACAATACTCTTGGGATTTGCTCTGGTGCGTTGGGGCTGCCAATACTTATTTAAACAAGCTTTATCCTACCGTTTTGATCTAATATTGCTGACAACTGCGGCGTTATTAATGCTGTTAGTACCACCCTCAGTGATCTATGCCGTTTACTTAGTTATTGTGATGAGCATGACTGCAGCTATCTTCATTTCCCTCAGTGGTATTGATAATTTTCGGGCAGTAAAAAAACACTTACCACTTTATTATGCCGCCTTACTTAACGTGCCCTTTTTTACTATTGGTTTATTATTTATCATCCGAGCAATTGTTTTGTTATTTTCTCCACAACAACTTGCGCATATTTCTGCCGCCGACAAACTTAACTCACCCTTAGTATTATGGAGCTATATCATACTGTTATTATTAACTAATCTAGTATTATTTGGTAATGCTCTGGCTCGATTAGTGTTCAAAGTGGCGCGGTTAGCTAACAAGGATCAATTAACCGGCTTATGGAATAGGCATGCATTACTGGACAAACTCAAGCAGGTTGATGCCTTGTGGTTACGAAATGATTTAGCTTATAGCTTAATGGTACTCGACTTAGACCATTTCAAACGTATCAATGATACATATGGACATTTAGCCGGTGATAAAGTGCTCAAACACACAGCTGAAACGTTACAAAACACACTGCGTAAAATCGATTTTATTTGTCGTTATGGTGGTGAGGAGTTTCTCATCATACTGCCGTTAACCAATAAAAAAGAGGCTCAAATTGTGGCCGAAAAGATACAACAAAAAATTAAAGAAAGCGTCATCGTGTGGCAAAAAAAACACATCAGCACCACCCTCAGTATTGGTTATGCGACCTGTAAAACTCACCTCAGTATTGAACAACTATTACAGCTAGCTGATGATGCTATGTATCTCGCAAAAAGTAGGGGGCGTAATACGATTTGTTCGCTTGACTCGATAGAGCAAGCCAATGAAATAATCTCCACAACACGACAATAATCAGTACGAGCCCTTTTGCAGATTTAGTTCACACTAGCGCAGACGCATGAAATGGCTTTACGATGTCAGCAAGAACTTGCAGAACTGGTAATTGATACTGGTGAAGAGAGGCTTAGTATAACGGCAAGCATTGGTTGCGCTATTGTCACTCCCAAAAGCCCCATTAAGCACATTTTAGCCCAAGCCGACAAAGCCATGTATGATGCAAAAAAAAGCCGGCCGCAACTGTATTGCAACAGCAGGTTAGGTAAACCTCAACTTGGGTAATAAAAATGCACCGATATTCTTGTTAATAGAAAAAACTATCACTTACTTGGCCAAGACAAATCACTCGGCGATTGCCACTGATTACCAATAAGTTGTTGGCATTGAGGCAATAGAAAGTGTACACCGAATGATGGCACATGTTGGAAAACATAAGTCTTATCTAGATAACTAAAATGCAAACTGTACGCATGTAAATAGCACCTATCACTGAGCTCATTACCATAAAGTTGATCGCCTAAAATAGGCACGCCAATACTGGCTAAAGCCACTCGTAATTGATGAGTTTTACCACTGAGCGGTTTGAGCAAGTACAGCCGTATGCCTTGGGCAATGCTCTGACTAAAAAACTGTGTAACTGCAGGGTTATCAGTGGTTCGCAGTAATTTATACATGCTGCGACGCGACTTAGCCATATCGCCAATAATCCAACCTTGCTTCTTTTTAGGCTTACCACAGGCAATGGCTAAATAATATTTTTGTACTTGATGCTGAGTAAACATCTGAGTGAATACATTGGCCGCTTGTGGCGATTTAGCCACAATCAATAAACCAGATGTAGGCGTATCGAGGCGATGAACCGGATAAAGCTTATAGCCTAAATCAGCCTCAGCCTGAGCAATCACTCCAGCAGTGCCATCTTGGCTGTGAAAATGGACATTGGCAGACTTACTGATAATAATAAAATCTGTTTGATCACTGAGCAGTTGATACATAAATTATCCAACCAGGATTAAATGCCGAGTGCACTATTATTTAAAGTGAATACTCACCAGCAAACCCGGATTATTATCGTGTAGTGAAATGGTCGCTTTATGGCGCGATAGAATGGCCTTCACCATAGACAAACCTAACCCGGTGCCTTTGTAATGACGACTAGGGTCTAAACGGACTAAGCGATCAAATACTCGCTCTTTATCTTCGTCAATAATACCCGGGCCATTGTCACTAATTTGAATATGCTTCCCCTGTTGGATAATGCTAATTGTTGCACCGTCTGGGGAATACTTGATCGCGTTATCAACCAGATTAAACAAGGCTTGGAACAGCAAATACTTGTCGCCATTAACCTGAATATCATCTTCTAAGCTGATTTTCAGCACTTGGTCGCGACTCTCGGCAATCACTTCCGCCATTTCGAATAAATCTTGACAGATTTGCTGCAAACTCACTGGCTGTAAATCAAGCATTTGCTGGCCTTCTTCAATGCGAGTTAACGATAACATGGCATCAAATGTTCCCAGGCAGTGGTCTAACTCTTCGAGTAACTCGGCGGTGGCATCGGCAAGTTCAGCGGTAGGTTTTTGCGATAATAGCTCAATCCCGATACGTAAGTGTGACAACGGGGTTCGTAAATCATGGGCAATATTATCGGTTACACCCCGAACCGCACGCAAGTTTTGCTCTAATGTGTCGAGCACCAAATTAAATTGCCGCGCAAGCATATCAAACTCATCTTGGCTTTCACTTACCGGCAAGCGCGTCTCATAGTGTCCAGCTTCAATTTGTTCACTTAAGCGGTTGTATTCGACCAGTCGTCTAAGAATGGCTTTTGAGAATATATACCCTAATGCCAGTGTCAGTCCTAAGGTAAATGCCACCGCCCAGAAAGCAGCATTAATGAATTTCTCAATTAGTGCCGCTAACTGATCTGTTCGCGTCGCAATAAGGACTGGACCATAACGGGTAATAACTAGACCACCGGTGAGAATATGCAGCTTATCTGGACCGCCGGTAAAAATAGGGAAATCTCTGGTTTCAGGCAGTTGCGGCATGTTTTCAGGTAAAAAAGTCAGTGCGCCGACCATATCAACGCTGTTGCGCCAGGCAATCAAGGCTGTTTTGGGATCGGCAGCACGAATTTGAGCAGCAAAACTACGGCGATTGACTGTTAAAGCCAACTGCTGATAACGTTGCATTTCTGCAGCAAGATGTTTATCTACCTGATTTTGTTGCTCAATCACTAGCTGTCGATAGAGACTAAGCACCAACATAACAATCAATATTGTTACTAATGTAGAGAAGATCAGCGTGATCCGCCACGCACTACTTTGGTAAGGCTTAATGCCTTTTGCAAAGGCGATATCCAGCCCCTCTTACGGTTTCAATTAGCTCACCATGCCCAAGCTCTTCAAACTTGCGACGTAACTTGGCAATGTGCACATCAATCACGTTAGTACGAGGATCAAAATGGTAGTCCCATACTGCTTCAAATAGTAATGTGCGGCTAATGACTTGATTAGGATGCTCCATTAGATATTTAAGTAATTGGAATTCTTTGGGTTGAAGCATTAACTCGCTGTCATCAAGGGTAACTTTACGGGTTAATAACTCCATTTTTAGACTACCCACTTCAATATCAGTGGCAGCAGGTTCAACCACATTACGTTGAGCAAGTTTTTCCGCACGCACTAATAGCTCTGCAAACGCAAATGGCTTAGTCATGTAGTCATCACCACCGGCACGTAAACCTTTTACGCGTTCATCAACATGGCTCAAGGCCGATAGAATAAGTACCGGTGTCTTGTTGCCACTGGTACGCAGAGCTGATAATAACGTTAAGCCATCTAACTTAGGCAACATACGGTCGAGGATCAATAAATCATATTGATTATGTTTGGCTAACGTCAGACCTTCCTGGCCATCCGTCGCACTGTCGACTTGATATTTCTGAGCAGTAAATCCATCAGCTACATACTTTAATGTAGTAGCATCATCTTCAACCAGTAAAATACGCATAGTCATAGAGTCTTTAATCCCATTTGAGCAGAGGTAGAGGACGTAGAGTTTCAATATCGAAAGCAATGGTACTTCTACTATCTTGATTGAGTAATTTTAATTCGAGATAACTAATTGATAAATCGTGGTCCAATTCTGCCTTTGTTAAATATCCTTGCTGATTTTCTATCGCAAGAGTCACTAATTCTGAAAACTTCATATGTTTAGCTTCGAGCATTTTAGCAGCATTAACTTGACCAGTATCATCACTTGCGTAGGCAGACGATTTTTCAGTTAATAATATACCGTCTAAGGCCCGATATTCGTATTTATTGATTCGGTGGGTTTCTACGTTAACCATAGAAATTTTATATACCAGCAAGCCTTCCTCGACGTCAACATCAAAGTCACAAATTGTACCTTGATCTTGTTGCTCTAATTGCTCCATGACAGAAATGGGCTTTAAAAAGTTACCATTTATCAATAAGGAATGCATAGATGGGGTGGCCATCACGACACAAGGAAGAAAGCATATTGCTAGCAGCAACCGAACCATCACGAGCCTCTATATAATTGAAAATTTTATTACCTGCCCACTTTACCTAAGAGCAGCCAAAGTCCCAAGAAATCTAAGATTAATAATTGATCATAAATACCATTTTAAATGATGCTGAAGCGCCATTTTATGACATAAAATCAGTATAAAAGATCGAATAGAGTGATCAAACTCGCGCCAATAGTAGGCTATGTTATCTTATTTGGCACTGATGCGTCTCACACGCTAATCGGCGCAGCAAACTGAGCGAAAAAGTTATTTAAAATAAATTAACGATCCAAGTTAAGACAAAGGGCTGTTGAACATTGATGGCTAAATTGGGTTCGAGATAAACAGTTTCTAATACGGCATAAGTTGTGGCACTTAGCCATTGTAAGAAAATACCTTATAACTAAAGGGAAAAATCGTTTAGCCGTCCCCTTCTGGCTGCATTCATCTTAAAAGATCAACTGTCTCTGATATTTAAAATATGAATTTGGTCTGACTTGAGCGCTATGGTCGTTTGCACTCCTGCCGCGATTGATAACTTTTGCACTAAATGAGTTGGTACATCAGCATTAATGATTGATCCTATGCCAACAACTGATGCGATCACCCGAGAGGATTCGCCCATTATCAATACAGATTCGATGAATACCTCTAACTTATTTATGCTCTTGCACAGACGACCACTGCTAATGGCATTAAAGCGAATCCCTTGATTGGGAATAACCCAACGAATAGCTTGACCAATCTCTAATGTGGGGGCGCTATCACAGACGATGAGTTCATCACCCAGTGTAAACTGAGTGATGTTGCGTTCAATATCTTGTGACACAACTTGGCCATCAAAAATATTTCTCAAGCCCATCTGTCTCGCAACCGCCTCATCATTAGGATGAGATAACACCTCAAAGGGCTTGCCTTGTTGCAGCATCCTACCCTGACTAATTAATATCATTTTATCGGCCAGTAACAAGGCCTCGTGAATATCATGGGTTACCATAATTACCGGTATGGATAGTTGTTGCTTCAAACGCGCTAACTCTATGTATAAGCGCTCACGAGTTTCTTTATCTACCGCAGAAAAGGGCTCATCTAATAACAAAATAGCCGGCTCACGTGCCAACGCTCGCGCAAGCGCAACTCGTTGGCGCTGTCCACCCGATAATTGTGCGGGTAAACGATCAGGTAATCCATGCAAATTGACACGTTCCAACCAATCTAGTGCACGTTGCTTTCTTAAGGCTTTGGGCACATGATCAAGCCCAGAAATGACATTATCTAACGCCGATAAATGCGGAAACAAACCAAAATTCTGCGGCATATAACCAATATGTCGTTGCTGTGGTGTGAGTGAAATCGACTGTTGTGCATCAAACCACAACTGTTCACCACAATGAATCTGCCCCTGTTGCGGTAATGTCAAACCAGCAATCATTCTCAGTAGTGTTGTTTTACCACCACCCGATGGGCCAACAACCGCTAAGACCTCACCCGCTTGGCAACTAAAATGCGCTTTCAATGGAATAGGTAGTGTTTGTGAAATATCACAAGTAAGATCAGCGTGGCGAGGCATTATAATGCCCTCCTAAACGCCTCGACATACTGGTAGTGAGTGCTAATGCGCTTACCGCAAACAACAATAAGACTAAAGACATCATCCCTGCCGAATCAAAATCGAATGCCTGCACACTATCATAAATGGCTATTGAGATAGTTTTAGTTTCACCCGCAATGTTACCGCCCAGCATTAACACCACACCAAATTCACCCAGCACATGGGAGAAACACAGTACCAGGGCGGTTAATACACCAGGCCAAATCATGGGTAACTCAACTCGAAAAAAAATCCGTAATCGGCTCATACCGCAACAAGCCGCAGCGTCGCGAATATCAATAGGAATAGTTTCAAACGCACGTTGAATAGGCTGAACAGCAAAGGGAATATTAACAATAATAGAGGCTATGACTAACCCTGAGAAATGAAACACCAGTTGTTGACCTGTTAATTGTTCAACCCACTGGCCAATCATGCTCTGATTGCCTAAACCGACCAATAAGTAATAGCCAATAACAGTCGGGGGCAATACTAATGGTGCCATGATCAGAGCCTCAAGCAATGACTTGCCCTTAAACTGACGGTACGCTAACCATCGCCCAATCACTATGGCCAGCGGAATTAATACTACAACGGTAAAACAACTTAATCTTACCGACAGCCACAGCGCTTGCCAATCCATTAGTCACCCTGCTTAACGACAGGCTTAGGTAAGTTAAATCCAAATTGCGTTAACACTTGCCGCGCCTCATTAGATTGCATGTATTGATAGAATAGCTCGGCCGTTTCAGATGCCTGTGGCATCAATGCCATCCGTTGATTAAGAGGTTGAAATAACACGTCTGGAATAATCACGTAGTTACCGCGCTTAGCAAACTCAGGTGTCAACACCAAGGATAACGGCACTATACCGCCTTGAGTGGAACCACTAATGGTAAATTGGGTCGCTTGTCCGGCATTCTCACCTAAGATCAGCATCGGCTGGAGTGCATCCCATAAACCTTTTGCCTTGAGAACTTCACGGGCACTCACTCCATAAGGTGCATGATCTGGATTGGCAATGGCGAAACGAGATAGCTTCCCATCATCGATTAACTGCCTTAAGCCCACAAGCTCTGGGTCTAAAATCAATGGCGAAGCCTTAGGAGCAGCAAGAGCTAAACGTCCGATGGCATAAACAATGCCCTCGTCTTGAGTAAAGCCCGCTTGATGTAACTTATCAATATAACCTTCATCAGCACTGAGCATCATCTCAAATGGAGCGCCATGCTGAATTTGGGTAATAAAATTACCCGATGAACCATAACTAATCCGCAGTTCCAAGCCTGTTTGCTGTTGAAAACGCGTCGCGATTTCATCTACTGCAAACTTAATATTAGCCGCTGCAGCAATGGCCGGAGCCTCGCTGGCCAAGCTTGCGGAACTGAACCCAATCACACCAACCGTCGCCAGTAACGCCGCCATACCACTTGCGTTAATATACTTTACCAGCCGATAAAAAATTGGAGTAATGCTATTAATAAAAGGCATTGAGATATTATCCTTGCTGTATACCAGTAATACGGAACAATATTACTTTTTCCACATTTGAGCTGCTTGTTGATCGCTATCACGCGCTTCAACCCACTTACTGCCAGTATCGCCCGCTTCCAGTTTCCAAAAAGGGGCTTTGGTTTTTAAGAAGTCGATTAAAAACTCACACGCTGCAAAAGCGGCTTTACGATGGGCACTGGTGACACCGATAAAGACTATTTGCTCACCAAGTGTTAGCGTACCCACTCGATGAATAATGGTCACTTTGTTTAACGGCCACCGCTCACAAGCCTGCTGGCTAATCTGTAATAAAACCGACTCTGTCATTCCAGGATAATGCTCTAGGGTTAGATCGGTTACGGCGCAGCCATCATTAAAGTCACGAACTTTGCCAACAAAATTGACTACTGCACCATCCTGATTATCGCAAGCCAAGAGCGCATACTCATCGGCAACGCTAAAATCTTCAGCATGCACACGGACAATAATTTGATTGCTCTGTTTCATATTACCCTCCTGTGACCGGAGGGAAAAAGGCCACTTCATCACCGTCATTTACAGGCGAATCCCATTGGCTCATGGTTTGATTAATCGCCACCAGCAATTTGTCTGATGCCAACACTTTAGCCCACTTATCATCAGTGGCAGCAAGCGCAGCACGTAATGCTTCGGCGGTGTCTATATTGTCGGCACTGTGTTCGACTTTAGCGGTATCGAGTAATTCGCGAATTTGCGCAAAAAATAACACTTGGATCATAGTGGTCTCTCAATGCATTTATTCATAAAACATATTGGATGAACGTTAGCTCATATAAGGCAGCTTAAGCTTGAAAATGGCCAGATTTACCGCCGCGTTTTTCAAGCAAACGAACTTGAGAAATAATCATGTCTTTTTGTACAGCCTTACACATATCATAAATAGTTAAGGCAGCGACAGAAGCAGCCGTTAGCGCTTCCATTTCTACACCGGTTTTACCCGATAGCTTACATAAACTAGTAATGCGCACACGATTGTGCTCAGGCTGAGCTTCAAGCTCAACTTCCACTTTAGTCAGCATTAACGGATGACATAAAGGTATTAAATCAGCAGTTTTTTTAGCCGCTTGAATACCGGCAATACGTGCGGTAGCAAACACATCACCTTTGTGATGGCTGCCATTCATAATCATCGCTAAGGTAGTGGGAGCCATATCAATAAAGGCTTCTGCGCGGGCTTCGCGCTCAGTGACGGCTTTTTCAGTGACATCAACCATATGGGCATTGCCATCGGCGTTAATATGGGTAAAACGATTGCTCATGCTACTGCCTTAATAAAAATTCAATGTCTATCGACTGAGCGTCACAAAAATGTCCGCATCAGTCGGTTTAGCTCAATAACCGCTTAACCACCAATAGAGGCAAGATGCTGAGTCACACCGGTAATACCTTGATGTAGATAATGGGTTTCTTTTTTCTGCGCTAATTGACCGTGTAACCGAGTGATTAACTCATCTTGCTGTGAAGTGTCTTGCAATAAATCGCGCAAATCTAGGCCATTTTCAGTAAATAAGCATAAATGTAATTTACCTTTGGCTGATACGCGCAAGCGATTGCAGCTGGCACAGAAGTTTTTAGCATAGGGCATAATTAGCCCGATACGACCTTGGTAGTCGGCATGACTAAAGTTCTGTGCAGGACCATCATCAACGCTCGGTAAATCGTATAACCAGCCTTGCTGCTCAAGTTGTTTTTTGATATCAACGCCAGCTAAATGATGCGCATTAAAGTAGTCGCGACCCAAGCCCGTTTCCATTAACTCAATAAAGCGTAAATCGATAGGTATATGTTTAATCCACTGTAAAAACCGTGGTAAATCTTTATCGTTTAAGCCTTTAAGTAATACGGCGTTGACTTTAACCCGCTCAAAACCCGCTTCCAATGCAGCATCAATACCGCGCATAACAAGATCAAACTTATTTTCGCCGGTAATTTGATAAAACATTTTAGGATCTAAGCTATCAACGGAAACATTAATACGCCGTAAACCAGCTTCATACCATTCTTTAGCATTCTGCTGTAAACGATAACCATTGGTGGTCATTGCTACGGTATTAATATTGGGATTCGCCGCAACAATCCGCACAATATCAGTGAAATCTTTGCGCAGAGTGGGCTCACCACCAGTGATACGAACTTTTTGAGTGCCAACGGCGCCAAAGCCTGCAACAAGATTTTCAATCTCATTGAGGGTTAAAAAGCTCGGTTTGCCATCGGGTTTATACCCATCGGGCAAACAATAGGAACATTTGAAGTTACAAACGTCAGTGACTGACATTCGTAAATAGTGAAACCTTCGACCAAAACTATCTTGTAATTGGGACATGTTAACCTTTCCAAGTGTGGGAGGTGAATGCATTTCTTTACTCACCCCGGTGGCAAAATTACCACGGCTAACTGCCCATATCATTGACTTAGGACACAAAGCTCGGAGAACCGTCAGATCCAATTATAGGCCTAATTGCCTTTTAACAAATACCCCTTTAGTAAATATCTTAATGAAAAAGATTATATCGTTAACTATTTGTGACTCGTCTCACCCTGACAAGATTATGTTTGCTACTGTGACAAAAGTGAATTTTGCGGTAAGGTAACTAAAAAGATAAACGATCGTTTAGTTATCGTTGTAGAAAAACAATAAACCCGCGATGAACGGGAAACTTTGAAAGGTGACAACATGGAACGCGAGTCAATGGAGTTCGACGTAGTAATAGTCGGTGCTGGCCCTGCAGGTTTAGCAACAGCTTGTCGTTTAATGCAAATATCTAAAGATGCCGACAAGGAAATCACCGTTTGCGTGGTAGAAAAAGGCTCTGAGGTTGGCGCACATATTTTATCGGGAGCGGTATTTGAAGCGGATGTATTGGACGAATTATTTAATGATTGGCGTGAATCTGATATCCCGCTAACGACTAAAGTCACTCATGACGAAATTTATCTGCTTAACTCAGAGAATAAATCGCGCTTAATACCAAACGGCTTTGTGCCTAAAACCATGCACAACGATGGTAATTACATTATTAGTGTCGGTAACTTAGCCCGTTGGTTAGCCAATAGAGCTGAAGCACTTGGCGTAGAAATTTTCCCCGGGTTTGCCGCCAGTGAATTACTGTTTAATGAAGACAATAGTGTCAAAGGTATTTTAATTGGTGACATGGGCGTTGGCGAAAATGGTCAACACAAAGACAGCTACATGCCAGGCATGGAATTACATGCTAAATACACCGTTTTTTCAGAAGGTTGTCGGGGTCACTTAGGTAAACAGCTGATCCAAAAATACCATTTAGACAATGGCAAAACACCGCAGCATTATGGCTTAGGGTTTAAAGAAATTTGGAAAATCCCTGCTGAACAACACCAACAAGGTAAAGTCGTTCACACCGGCGGTTGGCCTCTAGTGAATGGTTCATCTGGAGGGGGATTCCTATATCATATGGAAGATAACCAAGTTGCAGTGGGGTTAATTATTGATTTAAATTACCAAAACCCTCACCTCAGCCCATTTGATGAATTTCAACGTTATAAAACTCACCCAGTGATTGCCAAAACATTAACTGGCGGTGAGCGCTTAACTTATGGTGCACGTGCCATTGCTAAAGGTGGTTTAAATTCACTGCCTAAAATGAGCTTCCCTGGTGGGTTAATTATTGGCTGTAATGCAGGCACACTTAACTTTGCTAAAATTAAGGGCACCCATACCGCGATCAAGAGTGGGATCATCGCAGCCAAAGTGTTAGGCGAAGGCTTAATGGCTGGTATCGAAGGTGGTAAAGATCTCGATTGCTTCCAACAACGTTTTGAAGAAAGCTGGCTGCACGATGAACTGTATCAATCACGTAATTTTGGTCCTGCATTACATAAGTTTGGCACCATAGTCGGTGGCGCTTTTAATTACATCGACCAAAATTGGTTTGGTGGTAAATTTCCGCTGACCTTTAGGGATACCACCCCTGATTACGCAACTTTAGGCCTAGCCAGTGATTACAATAAGATTGATTATCCTAAACCTGACGGTAAATTAAGTTTCGATAAGCTGTCTTCAGTATATCTGTCGAATACTTATCACGAAGAAGATCAACTGTGCCATTTACACCTTAAAGACCAAAGTATTCCGATTTCGGTCAACTTAGTTAAATTTGATGAACCCGCGCAACGATACTGCCCAGCAGGCGTATATGAAGTGATTGAAGAAGCCGGCGACAAAAAATTTGTGATAAATGCTCAGAATTGTATTCATTGCAAAACATGTGACATCAAAGATCCGAGCCAAAATATTACCTGGGTCACTCCAGAAGGCGGCGGTGGGCCAAACTACCCAAATATGTAAGCTAACCAATAGTTAAAATATTAGCTCCGCCGAAAAACGCACTTAAATATAGGTGCGTTTTTTTTGTTTTATAGACTATTATTACTCACATAAAATCAGAACAACCTACGCAAAAAGACTATTTTGTTTACTTAATTAACTTAAGAGCAAAATAACTATCAATTTATTGGCATTGTGTCCGATATATCATAGATATACCCCAAGAGGCTGTTGTAGATGAGCACATTTAATACCCTTACCATTAAACAAAAAATATTGCTGACAGTGACAGTTGCTGTACTGCTATCAACAATATTAGTCGGATTACTGAGTCAACGCAGTGCGAAGCAAATCGTCGAGCAACGTATGCTTAATTCAGAAATGCCAAGCATAGTCATGCAAATCCGCAATGACGTAGACCTGCAAATTAGCAGTTTAATGAATGCCGCAGAGCAACTAGCCAATAGCAGAATGTTGCTTGGCTGGCTCCAAAATGGTCGCCCAGCGGACCAAGAAAGCCTAGTCATCGCACAATTAAATGACCTAAAAAATCAGTACGGCTTAGCTCAAGCGTCTTACGCCGATCGCGAAACCGCAGCTTACTATACACAAGACGGCTTTTTACGGGTATTAACCCCTGAGCAAGACGGTTGGTTTTTTGATTACCGCGACAGTAAACAAGAGCGCATGCTCAATGTTTTTACCGAAGCCAATGGTGAAGTCAAACTGTTTATTAACTATCAGCAGCCAAATGGTCGTGGGCTTGTTGGCTTAGCTAAATCACTAGATGATATGGTTAACTTATTAGATTCATTCAAAATTGAAGACACTGGATTTGTCTTTTTAGTGGATGCTAAAGGTGACGTAAAACTATATCGAGATACCAATAAAGTAGGTAAGGCTAAGCTCAGCACTTTATACCCTAATGCCAATACTAACCAACTGCTAAATAAAAGTGACTTTAACTTAGTTAAAGCAGAAGTTGATGGCCAACACATGTTGATTGCCAGTAGCTATATTGAATCGATGGATTGGTATTTAGTGGCTCAAGTGCCTGAAGCTGAAGTCTTTGCCTTACTACAAGAGTCCGCTTATCAGATCTTAATATGGACCATTCTTATTGCAGTGGTATTTATAGCCATCTCGATTGCGGTTGCAGGTTCCGTCAGCCGCCCTATTGCTCATATTGCCGAGCTATTTCGCAACATTGGTGAAGGCGAAGGCGATTTACGTCAAAGACTACCCGTTAATGGTGATGATGAAATTGCTCAGCTTGCTCGTGGTTTTAATAGCTTTATCAGTAAGATCCAAGATACGGTCCTGGAAGTGGCCAGCACAAGCCAACAACTAGGTTTATCTGCTATTGATGTATCAAATCAGTCACACCAGACGTTAGATGACAGCCAATTACAAAAAGACCGTACGATTATGGTGGTCACCGCAATTAACGAAATGGGCGCTACGGTTAATGAAATTGCAACTAACGCAGCTCAAGCCGCAGTCACGGCCCGCGATGCAGATGCGGAATCAATTGAAGGTCAGAAAGTCGTAACACGGGCACGTGAAACCATTAATCAACTATCTAAAGACGTCAAACAAGTCGGTGACGTGATTGAATCATTAGCGACGCACACTAAATCGATTGGCAGTATTTTAGATGTTATTCGTGCAATTTCAGAGCAAACTAACTTATTGGCACTGAACGCGGCAATTGAAGCGGCTCGAGCCGGTGAAGCAGGACGAGGCTTTGCTGTTGTTGCAGACGAAGTCCGTAACTTAGCTTCTCGTACGGCAGCTTCGACTAACGAAGTACAAACTATGATTGATAAACTTCAATCAGAAACGACGCGAGCAGTCAGTGCTATGGAACAATCGCGCAGCCGCTCGCATGAGGGTGTTACAGCTGTTGATGAAGCGAGCCAGTCATTAAGCGGTATTAGTGAACGAATTGCACTGATTAGCGATATGAACATACAAGTTGCAGCCGCGACGGAAGAGCAATCAACTGTGGTTGAAGACATTAATCGTAATGTGACTGAAATCAACGATATTACTCAACGAACCGCAGAAACAGCTCATGCCGCTGCACATGCAAGTGAATCATTGAACCAATTAGCCACTCGACTGGATACCCTAGTTGCTCGTTTTAAAGTGTAAATGCGATAAATCGTTTTAACAAAACGCCACTCATTTGAGTGGCGTTTTTATGCTCATGGCTGTTGCCGATCACGATATATTTATCATGCTAGTTATTTCAGAAACCGAATAGTCAGTGGATACTGATAAGCTTTGCCATCGCTGGCTTTCACCATTGCGATAATAGTACAAATAATGTCGAGTAATGCTAACGCTGCCAGTAGTAATACGCCCACACCAATAAAAATCAATATCCCAGACACTAAGGCATAAATCATTAAACTTAGTTTGAAATTAATGCAGTTCTTTCCGCATTGGTTTACAAACTCAAACTCGTCTCGCTTCATTAACCAGATAATTAACGGCCCAAGAACACTGCCCAGAGGGAAAATATAACCGACAAAACTGGCGGCATGTACTAATAACCCCATATTTTTAGCGTCTTTGGATAACGTGTCTGTTAGTTCGGTCATGTGATATTCCTTATCAAGATTTCTTATAATATTATGGTTAACTAACTGGCATTGCCATACAAGCGCATCGCCCAATCTTCTATACTTTGTTGATCAAGTCGGCGCTGTAATGAGTTAACCCAAGTTTGCGCTAAACCTTCACATTCAAGCAGTATCTGATATTGCGCAGCATCAAATTCTGCTAAAAAATATATCTGCATCGCTTTAGCTACACTGATATCCGTTTTTCTTTCTAACAAAACAATACTGTCATTCGGATTAATATCGCCTTCCGATAGCACTCGGTAAAACCAGCCACACATGCGACTTTCTTGCATTGCTAAAGCAAATTTAGGGTGACCAAATTGCAAGTTGAGTTTAAAACAAGGTGATCGCGGCTGGGTAACTTGTAATGTCACATCTCCAATTTGGACTATATCACCAATATAAACTTGCGCCTCATTAAGGCCGACAGTACTGATATTCTCACCCATTGAAGGTGCATCAAAAAAGGTCGACATTAAATCCCAGCGGCGGTACTGACCATAATGCTCTCGCGGGAAATGATGCAGCACTCTATCTAGCCCGCCATGATGCTTAGGATCAGCCTCGCTATTACCGATAACTCGATCAAATTGCACGGTCAACTGCTTAGCGATATGTTTTTGGTTAATGCAACTGGCAACACCATTATGCATTTGCACTTGATCACCTAAATATAACCCAGAAATACCTTTCACCCATAGCTTACTCATCCAGCGGGTCCTTGCTTAAACATGATTACAGAGTGCCAATATACCCAATTTTCAGACAAAAAAAAGCCTTACTGGGGAAGAGTAAGGCCATAAATATAATGGGAGATAATACTTAAAAACATAGTGAAAAATGATCTTAACCATCCGACACTATAAAAGTTGTTTAGACGGGCTTATCATAAGCGCTAACAATGACACTAAAATGACAATCGAAGACTATTTTAGTCATGTGTATAGACATGTATTCATCCTCAAAGTTAATCATTACTCATAGCCGTTAACTTAAGTACTGTTTTAAGGCCTCGCCAGGAATTGAGCTTTGGGTGGCAACGGCAAATGAGGCCCACAAAGCGCCTTCATGCATTGCATCGGTAATTGACATCTGCTGACATAAACCATGAATAACCCCAGCAGCATAAGCATCGCCGGCCCCAGTGGTGTCAATAACGTCAGCAGTAACCGCGGGCACATGTTGTTCACCGTCGGCACTGTACACCATAGCTCCCTGGTCACCATCGGTGACAATAAAGTACTCCAATGCATCACCCGCAATCGCGTAAGCAAATAGCCATGGGTCTTGATTACAGCGTCCTTGCATGTCGGTAATCGACGCGATGAGTACATGACAAGGACGGTTACGTTCATCTTTCGCCAGTTGAGATATCACTTTGCAGTTAGGATTGGATGCAATAGCATTTGCCGCCCAAACACCAGCACCTTTTGCCGAAGAGTTAATATAAAAGGCATCCCAATGATGCCATTTAGGCGGCACTGGCAGTTCAAAAATAGGTCGCTGAGGGCGAATAATGGTGCGCTCACCATCTGGGGTCATCACCAATAGCATCTCACACGTATTGCCATTAAAACGATGCACTAAGCGACAATCAAGCCCTAAAGTGCTGGCCTTAGCTAAAATCCAATCGCCAATATCATCACTGCCAACCTCACTCACCAATGACACATTGTGCTGGGCCCATACTAAACCTAAGCCAGTGTTCGCGCCGCCACCGCCTAAACGTAACCCACCGTCTTGATAATGAAATCGACCACCGGTTTGTAAGGGTTTATCAAGCATTAGAATGCGATCACAATTAATATTGGCAAGCAAAAGAATATTAGCCATGCAACTCACCTAAAAAAGTGTAGTTAAAAAGAACCTTGAGTATAACAAAAAGGCCGTGATTAACACGGCCTTTGGTGGTTGATCACAGGATCACATATCCGCTTCAGCAAGTGGTTGACGTAATTGGGCGCGCACATTGTCCATACCCGAGTAAAACTCCTTCATCATCAATAATCCGAGCATTTTGCCATTGTCGGTCACAATCAGTTTGTCAGGATTAATAGGATCATTTTTCAGTGCTCCCATCGCTTTCATTGATGCCATTTCTTTAAACAAGGCTGTATCTAGATTAACGTTAAAAGTATCGCGAAAATATTGACGCGATAAACGCCCAGAAAACATCCCCAGTAAAAAACGATACTGCATGACTTCTTTTAGCTGATATTTTTTCTGTTGCTCAACAGCCATTCGACCTTCAGCAATACGTTGTTGATATTTTTTTAGCGAAAAAGTATTTACATATAAGGTGTCATTTAAAAAACTAAATGAGCCTGAACCGACACCAAGATATTCATCATAGTCGATCACATACTCATCAAAACCTTCATCATTAGTTTTACCAAACGCCCATGCAGACAATTGAGTATATTGCCCAGTTAAGCGATTTAAAATTTGGCGGTACTGATTAACCATTTCACCATGAGGTGCTGCCAGATCTGCTTTGACACTTTTACGCGTTTGATGGGTGATCATCAATGGATAAGTGGTAATTTGGCGCGGATCGAGTTTAGACGCCATTTCAAGGTCAGACCGAATAATCTCTTCTGTTTGCCCACGAAAGCCAAAAATCAAATCAACGTTAATGATCGGAAATAGCTCTTTAGCTGCCATAATGCGGTCAAAGGTTTGCTGGCCTGAACCAAACTTATCTAATCGATCAGTCATTTTTAAAATGCCGTCGTCAAAGCTTTGTACCCCAATCGACATTCTGTCGACCAAACCTTTTAACTGCTTAAACTCAGGGCTGGCTAAATGTTGTGGATCCGACTCACAAGAGACTTCTTTAATGCCAGGAAAGAGATTTTTTGCGTGTTCAATTGTGCGGGCTAATTCATCTTCAAGTACGGTAGTCGTTCCGCCACCAATGTACATAGATTCAAACTCATAGCCTAAATCTTTGGCCATTTGCATTTCTTTGCGCAGCGCCACAAAATATTCGCGCGCTTTGTCTTCACGGAATAAAAAGCGGTGAAAAGTACAAAATGAACACAAGGTATGGCAAAACGGAATGTGTGCGTACAACATGTATTTTTTGCCTTCAACGGGCTTAGGCATGCGGTCTGTTGAGATGGTGTCGAGACGCAAATTCTTATCAACATAATATTGCATCACCCGCTCCATAGAACTGATCATCCAATTGGGTACCGTAATATTTGACTGATAAGGTTTAATCAGCTCATGACTGGCTGATTGAATAATTGGAGACATAAAAAATCCTAACTGAATGAGTCACTGGGAGCAAAACCATTGATAAAAAGCGCTAAATAAAAGACGCACTGTCGATGCAGGAAATCAAAATAACACTTTATAAATTGCTAAAATGCGAACTCGCCAACAAATACATAAACTAACACGCTTATCCTTACCCATTTGTTAAGCAGATCATGTTTTAGACACTGCTGTTGGAGCGCAAATGAAACAGTTTATGCAGCAACCAAAACAAACAGATAAAATAAAGGCTAGATCGCGCACTATCGAATAATTGGTTAGGAATAAAATAGAATCTGGCTACTCTTACTCTTAGTCTTAGTCTTAGTCTTAGTGCAGCATTTAGGGAAATAATAGCGATTAAGCTGCAACCAATTTAAATGAAATCATAAATAATGTTGGCTGATTAGGATAGACCTTCTGAATAAGCAGCTTTAACTCTGCTAATGGCAAGCTTTCTTGGGCGGCATGAAACTCATTAATGTCAGCAAAGGCTAATGGCTCAACCGCCAAAATCATAATGTCACACACTTTAATATGGGTTTCGAGGGTGAACACCTCAACTTGACTACCAGGTTGGTAATGGCTCTCGCTTATATCGCGGATAGTAATGGTTTTTAGTCCAGATGCGACTAACGGCGTTAAAAATTCAAAAAAGGTAATTTGCGTTGGTGCAGCTGACATAAGGAAACCTTAACAGAAAACATAAGATGGGTTTATAGCACCTTATCGATATAAAATATTATAACCTAGCGCACTCGCCCGGGCTTTGATCAAAGTAGCGTTTAAACTCACGACTAAACTGGGCAGTACTTTCATAACCCACTTGTGTCGATACCTCTTTGACCTTGAGTTTTTGCAGTTGCAGTAATGCTTTGGCCTTATTCAGGCGAATTTTCTTCAAGTATTGTATCGGTGAAGATGCGGTGACTTCTTTAAAGCAACGATGAAATGCAGACGGGCTCATATTAACTAGGCTGGCTAATGTGTCGACTTCGACCGACTCACCATAATGCTTATGAATATAACTGAGGGCTTTTTCAACCCTAGATAAACGTGTGTGGCTTAAAGATAACGCATACAATGGCGCTGCGTTAGGTGAGTCTAACAAACGATATAACAGCTCAAGCACTAACGCCTCACCCATCACTTTAGCCTCAAGCGGTGATTGCAATGCGTGCAATAGTCTAATCACGCTACAATCCATGTCTTCTGTGTTGTCTGCAACAAAAAAACCACTCTGACGCGATTCATTTAAATCTTTGGGAATTTGATTATGCTCGTCCATCAGCCGAATAATATAATTAAGCTGTACTAAGTCGATATCAACCATCAACACTAATACCGGTTCTTCAATACTGGCGAAGGTTTCACACTCTACCGGCAATGGTACCGTCATCACTAATGAACGCTGGCGATCGTAATCGAAGCTTTGATTGTCTAAGTAAACCCGCTTTTTACCTTGGCCAACAATGAGTACACCTTGCGAGTAGCACATTGGTCCACGCGCACCATACTGCGAGCTACGAAATACATTAACACCCGCTAAATGAGTATGATTAACGCCCTCTTTAGGCGCAAGCGGCGCCATTAATCTTGCTATCTCACTCATACCCTTTCCCTCAGAATAAATTATGGTATTGATACTAGCAAAAAAGCAGAAAAAGGTATTTAATTTATCTAAAAAACATCATATTTATATAATAAAGATAGGAATAGGCATGAACACGATAGTTCTGTGTATGTTTATTTTGACTCAAAGGGCTATCATAGCCAGATGATTTATCGTTGCTGTTGTGTATAAAAAACCTATATACACAAGAAGCCAACTCTTTGTTTCAGCGCAAAACCAAAAGGCGTCTATTATGCTTAATTTTGATTATCGTAACCCTACACATGTTGTTTTCGGTAAAGACCGTATCGCAGAGTTAGATCAGCTTGTTCCAGCCAATGCAAGAGTATTAATCACTTATGGCGGTGGCAGCGTTCAGCGTTTTGGCACATTAGATAAAGTTAAAGCTGCATTAGGTGACCGCGTAGTATTTGAGTTCGGCGGCATTGAAGCGAACCCTAAGTACGACACACTCATTAAAGCGGTTGAAGTTGCTCGTAAAGAAAACATCGACTTCTTACTCGCTGTTGGTGGTGGCTCAGTGATGGACGGTACTAAGTTTATCGCTTTAGCGACTCAGTTTGATGGCGACACGGCAAGCTTATTACATCACGGCTTTACACCGGTACCCGTGGCTAACGACAAGGTTATTCCACTGGGAGTTATTGCAACGCTTCCTGCGACGGGTTCTGAAATGAACGCCTTTGCAGTAGTCAGCTATAAAGGTGGTAAATTCCCAGTAAATCATCCATGCGTTTACCCAACGTTTGCCATGCTTGATCCAGAATTGACTTTTAGCTTACCAAAAATCCAAGTGGCAAATGGTGTAGTCGATGCATTTGTACACGTACTTGAGCAATATGCGACCTATCCTGTTGATGCCCGTGTACAAGACCGCATGGCTGAAGGTATTTTACGTACCCTAATCGAAGTTGGTCCTATTACGGTTGAAGAACCAACCAATTATGATGCTCGTGCTAACTTAATGTGGAGTGCAACATCGGCCTTAAACGGCATGATCGGCACTGGCGTTCCTTTAGATTGGTCGACGCACATGATTGGCCATGAGTTAACTGCATTATTCCATATTGACCATGCGCAAACCTTAGCCGTTGTGTTGCCATCATTATGGCGCGTATTAAAAGAGCAAAAGCACGCTAAATTAGTGCAATACGCTGCACGCGTTTGGGATATTACTGAAGGTGATGAAGGCAGCCGTGTAGATCAAGCGATTGATAAAACAGAGGCGTTCTTCAAGCAAGTAGGGTTACCGACACGCTTGCGCGATCATGGTGTCACTCAAGATCAGCTTGGCCTAGTGATAGATGCTTTAGAAGCACACGGTATGACGGCATTATCTGAAAGCGGCAAAGTAGATTTAGCTACCAGTCGCAAGATTTTAGACATGGCGTGGTAATAGTACTGATAACCCAAACGATAAACTCATTGATCGTTTGGGCTTGAGTTACCACTGATACAAAAAAGGGCTTAACAATGACTATCATTGTTAAGCCCTTTTTATTACCTCGAAACGGACGACGAATGCGCACAATAAGTTGCTAATCAATACCGTTACTTAACAGACTAGGGCTCAATAGCTCAGTGCCTACTTATTAGTTAACGCGCTAATGCGGAGTCACATTTGAGAATAAATTCATCACAACGACACCGACTAAAATGAACGCCATCCCCACCAGTGCACCTAAATCTAATTTTTGCCCATACATCACCCAAGCAATAAGTGTAATTAATACGATACCCAGTCCAGCCCAAGTAGCGTAAGCAACACCAACAGGAATACTTTTTAGTGCGAGAGATAAAAAATAAAAAGATAATACGTAGCCGACAACAACTACGATTGAAGGCGCTAATTTTGAAAATCCATCACTGGCTTTTAGCGCTGAAGTGGCTACCACTTCAGTTAAAATGGCTACACTTAAAAATATCCAACTTTTCATGTTTTACATTCTATAAAGACAAAACAGCCGGGAAGTATAAAGCCTAAATAATAAAAAAACAGTCTAGTCTTTTATCTCCTCTTCTGTGCCACAGTAGATTTAACAACCACATAATACGTGGCTAACATCGCCATTTATTAAGCGATAACATTACGGTTCTAAGCAGAAAAACATTAAGCTGCTATCTTGATCATTGTGCCTGTGACCTATCGGCGATAAAAACGATGAGCGACAAGATGTGAAAAATATGGCTGGCGACACCTAGAATCCATAGCTGGAATCAATGAGCGAAAAATTATAATTCAGCGATAAAGTTAACCCTAAACACACAGCCAGCATAAGCTAGCCATTGTGGCTCGTAGCAACTTTAACGACAAGCCAAAGCATAAATATCAATGTATTAAGCAAACAAAAACTATCAACAAAGCTACACGCCCATCTCAATGGCTTTTTTAGGCGTAAAACTACTGCCGATAGAAGCGATAATCACTAAACCGATTGCGGCCCACTGGAGCAAGGTCAATTGCTCACTTAAAATAATAAAACCCGCCAATGCGGCAATTGCAGGCTCTAAACTCATCAACACACTAAAAGCTTGTGTCGGCATATTTCTCAAGGCCACCATTTCCAAAGAATAAGGCAAAGCGCTGGATAACACCCCGACTAATAATCCAAGCGGTAACACTTCCCAGCTCAGTAATGCCATGCCTTGGCTAACTGCACCAATAGGTACCAGAACGACTGCAGCAACAGTCATGCCTAAGGCAACGGTAATGCCACCTGATGCTTGCTTGCCTGTGCGAGTTCCAAACAAAATGTAACCAGCCCAACATGCTCCGGCGCCTAATGCCATTAATGCACCAGTAAGATCAAGCCCTTGTGCGCTAGATAAATCAGGCATTAACAGCAAAATCCCCGCAATGGCACAAGCAACCCAAAATAGATCGCTTTTACGCTTAGAGCCAAATAAAGCGACCGCTAAAGGGCCGGTGAACTCCAGCGCAACAGCTATCCCCAGAGGAATGCGATCAATAGCTAAGTAAAACAGGATATTCATCCCACCTAAACATAGGCCATAAATAATAATGCTCTGCCAATCTCGGCCTTGTGGTAATGCTCGCCATGGGCGAAAAACCAACCAAAGTACGGTAGCAGCAAAGCCTAAACGCAAAGCGGTGGTGCCTTCTGGCCCAACCAAAGGGAAAAGTTGCTTGGCTAAAGAAGCGCCGGATTGAATGGTCACCATAGCCAGTAAAACACTACCGACAGCGGTCAGAAGTACACGATTGATTTGCATTTAGAGGATATCCAAAAATAAAAAACGAAGTGCTGGGTCGGCATTCTACCTGAGACAGATAAAACCCTGCAGCAATAATTACCGTCTGTCACACAAGTTATATCATTCAGATACCGAAAAGATAACAACAGAGGTTAATGATATGTGAGGCCGTCGACCGGCTAAGCAAAAATCCACAGAGTTAATTATCTACTCGACATAAAGACTGGCACAACGATGGTTAAATGTAGATAAGTTAACTGAGCATCATCCTTTTTTGTTGACTCCCTTTGTCGTCTGGAGATTGTCCAATGTTACCTAAAGATAGTATTGATTATGCGGTTAACATTAACCCCAGCATACCAAGGCAAAACCCTAATACCGCTCCCATTGGCGGTGCCCAACGTTGTTCTAGTTTTACCTGAGGAGCTAAATCTTGAAATATTGAATAGAGAATACCGCCAGAGGCAAACAGCATGACTGCGGCAATCACTTTTGGCGACTCTGAAAGCCATAAATAGCCAGACATGGCTGCTATGGGGCCCAGCAATGCCATAAAACAAAACATAAGAATAATTTTATGGGGCCGAAAAGCAGAAGAGCCATTTAACTCACGATAAGCACTAAATCCTTCTGGCACATTTTGGAGCGCGATTAACGCTGCAAGTAAAAATGCATTACTGCTGCCCGTTGCAAATGCGGCTCCCAGAGCAATGGACTCAGGAATAAAGTCAGCCAGCATTGCAGCAAGCTGGCTAGCAGGCGTCGCTATTTTTTGCAGGTAAATATCAAGGGCCATAAAGCTCAGCCCACCGACCATAAACCAGATACAAGCAGATAATGGCTTAAGATGCGCTATACCCTCTGGTACTAAAACCAAAGCAACGGCAGACAATAGTGCCCCACCGCCAAAAGCCATGACACTGTGCCTAAACTCCTGCTCAAGCCACTCACTGCTGACGTTCTCAAAACGGGCAATTAAGGCCCCGAATGGCATAGCCAAACCAGCAAGCAATGTGGTTGCTAAAACCGTTAGCAGCAAAGACATGATTAAATCCTTAAAAGAGTATTACGCTGCTGTAACCTGCATAACAGGACTAAGCTATGTGAGACGATATGGGTCATCCAACATCGTCATCATTTAAGACAGGTGCTGACTCATTATAAATCAAGCGCCTGATGAAATGGCTCCAATAAATCATATAAAAACAACCATGTCAGCCATGTTGAGAATAAACAACATTACCTGTTTCAATATGAAATTTACATTTCTTCTCTAACTTGGCCATAAGCTAACATGGCGAACAGCCCTGTACCGCCAATAATATTGCCCAGTAACATGGGACCGATATGGTGTGATAGCGCAGTGAACATATTCATCTCCCCATTGACAACAAGGCTAAATATTTCATTGGAGCCAGCAATAACATGAGTAAAGCCTCCAGCTGCAATTAACCATGTAAACATAATAATAACCAGCACTTCAGACCCTTTTGCCGAGGGCAACATCCACACCAGTACGGCTATAAAAAAGCCCGCCGGAATGCCGCGCATCAGTGTCTCTGCCGGCGTTAACTCGGCGACATGGCGTGATATCTGGAGAACCGCGCTAAGGATCTCTTCTGTTAAAACGCTACCGTGAACGAAAATAGCCGCGGTAAACAAAGTGCCAACGAAATTAGCGGCCAATACCACAGCCCACAAGCGAGCAGTGCACACCAGACGACGCTGTGTTGTGCTGGCTAGCAGCGGCAGTACGACTGTGATGGTGTTTTCAGTAAACAGCTGCAGTCTTGCTAAAATGACGAGTACAAAACCAAAAGTGTATCCAAGGCTTTCAATAAGCGACAAATAAGGGTGATCGGAGCCTAGATTACTTCGGATGATACCTTCAGCCAACACCGATGATGAAATACCGATACCAGCCGCAATACCAGACCACCACAAAGAGAGTAGCGGCCGCTGCAGCTCCTCCTGACCTTCACGCAGAATAATAGAATAGACGGTGAGTGATGAAAGACTGCCATGCTCATCCACAGCTTCACGCTCTGAGCCTGTCAACGCTATCTCTACTTTTGTTGACTGCTTCTGCCGCTCTTCACGTTTAACAGCCTTGTTGTTTGGCTGTAGATCGTCGGTTGTTGACGACTTAGTATTATCGACCTGTTCAGGTACAGGTTGTGTCATATTGCTATCCTTCTCTGACTAAAATCCAGCTTGATGTTATAGCTAAGTGCATAAATAATAGATGCTTTATGTCATCTATTCAACAAACACAGCGAGCAGTATAATGGTCTGGCTAGGGTATTACTGGTCGATAATGTACCTGCGAGCTTATGTTTACAGAACCGCTATTGAATATAAGATATAAATTAAGCCAGTCCAAACCGAACGGTTTGCATCACTGATAGCAAACGAGTAATTGATTTAGTACACAAAGCGCATTGACGTATCAGCGTAATAAAACTGGCGTATGAAATACGCTTATTATCAAAATGAATTGCGCATGTGAAGTTATCTATTGCCTTTTTGAGCTAACGATTCATAAGCGATTTTTACACTTTCATGTCCGTATACTCGCTCTAACTTTCGTACAATAAAATGCCCTCTGGCCATGTCTTGAAAATGATCAATAAACAAAGTATTGATGACAACGCCACCAGCTGCGCCGATAGCGGGTACAGCTTGAGCTGCAGCTTTTTGCGTCACTTGAACGCCAAACTTTTCAGCGATTTTAGTAATTAACTTAACTAGAATAGGCGCGGCCTCATCGGTAAGCCCTTTTTTAAGCATAAATTCAGTGGCTTCAGACACAGATTTAGCTAGCGTAGCGCGTATGGCAAAGTATCCTGATTCACTACTATCATCCAAATCACTTGCGCCTCCTAATGCAAAGACCTCTAAACAAGCCATCTTGGTTTCCAGCGTAGTAATCAACTCGCCTTCACTTCGAGCAATATCAGCGATAGAGCGCAACATTATTGCTGTCGAAATAGGAAGCTCAACGGCGATTGCAGCTAAGCCAAAAAAACCACCCATACCACCACTCACCGCAACGCCTAATTTATGCCAAACATTAGACGACTGTTCTCCGGGAATATCTTTCATTGTAAATATCGCCGCATCAGACGCTTTAAGTAGCGATTTTTCTGTGACTTTGGCAATATTTTTATTCCAGTTTTCAGGTAGTAATGCTAAACCTTTTTCAATAGGAGTACCTATAAAGCTGGTTATTTTTACCGCTAGACCAGGGTTTTCTAATAGCGATTTAGCAACCAAAAGCTCTTTTTTGTGTGATTCTGAAATATTCACGTAAATTCCTTAGTAGTGAGACAAGGCACCTGAGCAGTTCTATAATAAACCTAAATCACTGAAACTAATTTGACGTAAAATAGCGTCGGTTGCAAATCAACTTAAAGCTCTTATTCAACAATAAGCCTACAGTTTCCTATTACCAAATCCAATATCATCGCTTGCGACAATCATTATCTGTCAGGTTTTCCAGATAAGTGCTGCCGCAAAATTTATTCATTAGTGCAATAAAATAGAGCGATATAAAATATGCAGATAGGCTTAATCTCAAGCTGAACTGGGATTGTTGATTTGGAGTTTCGGGTGGTCAATCCATAGGTAACTTAGGATGACTCTTCGACTGGGGGTAAATAATCACGACCGTCTTTAGCTAAATTACTCACACCAACTGTGAGGTCATTTAGTGCACTACCATAGTTATCACGACAGTGAATACAAGGACTCATTGTATTCACAAAGCGGCCTTTTTTAGTATATTTTCTCAAATAGGCATGAGAAATAGTTACATTACTTCGATGTAGCACAATCGCATCACCCAATTTTTGCCTCAAATCACTTACAGCTGCATCTTCAGCGCACATGCTGTCATTAGCACGGCCCCAACCGATAACTTCCTTGTCGGGATCGCGATGTAAATATTTAGCCGCAACCCAAGGCCCACCATGGTAACCGGTCAGCCTACCATCAGGATAGTTAGAGGGTCTATTGGCCAACTCATAGGCCATAAGTTCAAGTTTATCGATTGGCGCCCTATCGCAAAGCGTGTCATGAAAAGCCGGACGAGTAGTGGTGACAAAATAATTATGATTGTGGCTTATTTTTAAATCTTGGCAATGATGTGAATCTTCAACTTTATTGATCTTGTCTATCTCAGCGACAGCATCACTACAAGCAACTATTTTATCACCGATGCTCAGCTCTTCAGCCTTTACCCATACCTCAGTTAGAAGGTAAAAATGATGATCTTCTACAACCAGCATCGAGGTTTTTAGGTCACCAATAGAATAGTTAATCTCTAGCATAACGGCAGTAATATTTCCAAATAGTGGTTAAATCGGCATAAATGAGTATTCTTAACGACTTAGGGAATACTCACTGAACCATTTGTCATTGGTTATTATGGTTTAAGGTACTTTTGACAGATAGATGATGCATCCAAACTTGAATTAAACAAAAAGTCTTTCCCCATAATCGAAGTCATTTGTGATTCGACTACCAGCGGGTTACTAATTTTAAATAATTTGCGTTTGTTAAGCTGACTTCGCATTAAGTACTCGCAATGCCATTGATAGAAAAGTTTATCAAACTTGCCATTTTCAATCATTCTCAGTAAACCAACCTTGATTCTATTCGCTAACCTAGGCTTTGTAGGTGATACATAATAATAAGTCGCCAGAGGGATATTAAGCACAATATGTTCATCTACGATTAATTCAGGATAACGCTTTTGAAATAACTCAACCTCTTGATAAGCCTCATTCACTCCACGCCCAAATGTGATAAAACGTCCTTTTGAAAGCATATTGAATAAACTATCGTACTGCGCGCTCTCCACCACATCGAATCCTGCTTGTTTCATAGCAACCCTGGTAGACCACTGACTACCTGAACCGGTTCGCAGCCTCATCAATTGCTCTAGTGAATCAATATTGGCCAACAAGTTTTTATTTTCATTTTTAATAATAAAAACTCTAAACCCTTGAATGCCTTTGCGGATGGGGATAGGGATAGGAATGAGCTTTGTATTCCACTCTTCATTTGATGCTTCGGCCATAACATTAATCGTTTGGCCATCCTGTAATGATTTAAATATCCGATTTCGACTCATCACCAGATTAGTCACCTCAATAGAAGCATCCCCAAAATCGGCATTGGTCTCTTGAATAATTAAATCTAACAGCTCATAAGTATATTGATAGCGTCGATCACTTTCTGAGACTGAGTGATTTATAACGAACTTATCCGCTGCACAAGCATAAGGGAGATAAACTAGGTTACATAGACTTAGAAAAAGTAAATACACACACAAACGCAGTAAATTAAAATCCATATTAACTCTCTCGTTTTTAAAGCCAGTCCTATTTATTTCATGCAAATACTACGGTTAGACAATAGTGAATGTTAGCTTAATTACTCAACAATAGCAGGTGTAACGAAAACTTTTTAATTTTATGACGTTATGGGCGTTAAAGTTTGCAGCGTCTTCCAGGCGGCATGGTATTTCGCCATCCGCTCAAGATCTTTTGCATCAATAACCTTTAAACGTAAAATATTGATATTATCCTCAATATCAGCGATTTTAACTTTGACCGCCAATGGATTAGCGGTAACGCGATTGATAAATTGATGGTAACTTTCATCACCGCTCTTAGATAACAATTGCACTGCGTTTACTACATCTAATGGGATACCTTCTTCCAGGAGATACTCAGCAGTATAATCAGAATCTTCTATAACATCGTGAAGCAAGGCAACAGCCATTTCGTATTCAGTATCCATTTTGGCCATGACCCTAAGTGGATGAAGAATATATGCTTTCCCTGCCTTATCTTGTTTCCCCGAATAAGCTTGTAAAGCGATTGCTAATGATTTCTCGATGATGTTCATAATTTCTCTTTAGGGTTAATCATTTATCCTTAGAAGCACCAGATAATATCTGTTTAACTTTGGTAGCAAATCAATAGTAAATAACGTTGTTTATTTGATAATATTAACGTTGCACAACCAGCCACTAATGCCGTACGACCGTCACTTTAAATAATAGTCCAAGCCATTACTTAGTGGTTATATTTCGATGGTTCAAATCGATAATGCCTAGCCATGTCATAATCAAAAATCAATTTTAGGCGCAAAACCAATATAATGAACAATCATAGGATTACCGGTTGTAGCGTCAACCAGAGCGATAACCATATCAATATGGGGTAAATTCTCTGGCAATATCCAAGTAACAACATCACTAACAGCATAAGCTGAGTCATGAGTCCTAATGGTTAACGATTTACCATGCCTTTTAAAGAACGTCTGCAAATGAGCAGCACGTCGCTGGTGTATATTTCTATCTGTAGAATTCAGACCCCAAAGTCTTTGAGAAGGATAAAGAGAAAAGTGTACGCCTATCTTGGTGCACTAGTTGTTGCAAATCAGTACCAATTCCTTGGTAGACTCGAATAATCATATTTGTGCATACACAGATATTTTAGCTACATCACCATTGAGATAATGGTATTGAGATATAAGAACCGTCATACAAAATCTGCTGGGGTGTTCTATTAAGCAAACTCGAGACAATATCGTGATGAAAGTCTACTGCATGAATTACTGGACTAAAAAATAACACGCAAAACAGTACTGACTGTCCCACTAACCATCCTTAGAATATAACATTCACCTGCTAAACCCTGAAAACCTATGCTACTAAGCCAGACCAAACATATTTACACTCACGTATACAGCAAGCTTTGTACCCGCTAACGGATCACTTCGATTTTAACGTCAAGAAGACCTGTAGATACATTGCCTATACTGCTAAAAGCCGACTTAGAAAGATCAATGATGCGTCCTTTAACAAACGGACCACGATCATTGATTTTGACGGTAACACTTTTACCATTATTAATATTGGTGACTTTTACATTTGAACCGAATGGTAAATCTTTATGGGCTGCTGTTTTTTGATTGTGGCGATAGAGATCCCCGCTAGCCGTTTTCTTATTTTGGTATCTATCTGCATAATGTGAGGCTTGGCCAGACTCAGTAAAACCGATCCAATTGCCACCAACATCAGCTGGCATCGAAGAACAGCCTGCCAACATAATGGAAAACATTAAAAACTGAAATTTTCGTGAAATAGCGACCATGGTTTGTCTTTTTAGTGTGTTCACATAACGAGCCGGCTAAATTACTCGTTTTCTTGTAATTTAATAATGTCAGAAACACTAACTGACTTTGAATAATGATTCAAATGAAACCGTTATTTTGATTACCGTATGTTGATCTCTCAAGGTTGTTTTGGCAAAGAATCGTTGGCCCATAACAATAACAATAGTGATAAAACTGAGACTTTTGGGTGGCGTTATGCCGTTAAAAAGCCGATAACGCAGTTAAAATGGTCAATAAAAAACACCTTGTCAGTGACCTAACAAGGTGTTTTATATCTGCAATCAACTAGTGTACTAACACCAGAGTGCCAGGGTTACTCTTTGTATTTTAAAGTACCATCGGCTTTGATTTCGTCATACCACACATTATGATGTTGTGAAGCCCAGTTTTCGTCACAATAGCCCGATAACATGCACTCCATCCCGCCCTCACTGAGTACGGTTCCCATCCAAATATGCACTATAGTAAATGCGATTAAGATCGTCGCACTAAGACCATGTATCAACAAAGCGAGCATCGACAGTTCACGCGGCAAATCCAGTGTCGGAAACACTAACATAATACCGCTTAAACTGATGCTTAGACCAAAAATAGCTAAGGTCCAAAACCACATTTTTTCACCCGCATTGGCAAAACCACTGTCTGGGTGTTTGCCTTTAAACGGACCAAAGTTAATGTAGCCGCCAACCACTAAAAACCATTTCAAATCATACATCTTGAAAAATTGTAGTGGCATCCATTTGATGATACATGCTAGCCAAGACACCATAAAAATGGGGCTAGACCAATCATGGGCAAATTTACTGAAGGCTATAACCCCTGCCCATATACCGTCTCCGACATATGGGGCTAAGAGATGTCGCCCAAGCATAATAATCACACCTGTTAGCATCATGGTTAGGCAAGATACTGCCATAATCCAATGTAACCAACGATCGGCTGTGCTCCAACGAAGTACCATTTTTCCTGAAAAGCCCTTACTTAATCTTGATGGACCATTGACTAAGTAAAACACTAAAAAGGCCCCAAAAACCCCCACTATGGCTAAGCCAAGTGCTGGTTTTAGGTAAGTATTTCGCAATATTTTGCCTTCATTACCCGATACATTAATCAGAACATCAGCATCAAGGCCTTTGTCTGTACTGTATCCGGGTTCGCCAGCTTTTACTGCGCGCCAGAGATCTGCATCACTGGTTTTAGACTTTGCTTGTTGCTGACTTGATTGTTCATCGGCGGCATAAACCGTCGATGTAACCAACCCCAATCCCATACACAGAACCAACAGAGCAAACATCCTGCGCAGTGATTTGTTTAACGTTAAAGTTAACATTGTCACTCCTTATATGACTGCGAAAATTATCGCAGCCATTGCTCTGGGTTAAACCATTTCACCTGTTTTAGGATTGTAGCCCCAAATCACATTTGGATTACCGCGTGCAGCCATACGTTGACGATAAATATCAGACACTATGCCTGCATCACCGGCCAACAGAGCTTTGGTTGAACAAAGCTCAGCACACATTGGTAATTTGCCTTCAGCAATACGGTTTGAGCCATATTTGAGACGCTCGGCTTCTGAATGATCTTCTTCTGGGCCACCAGCACAGAAAGTACACTTATCCATTTTACCGCGACTACCAAATGCAGTCTTTTTAGGGAACTGCGGCGCGCCAAATGGGCAAGCATAAAAGCAATAGCCACAACCGATACAAGTATCTTTGTTGTGGAGCACAATGCCGTCTTCGGTACGGTAGAAACAGTCGGCCGGACAAACAGCCATACATGGTGCATCGGTACAATGCATACATGCTACTGAGATTGACGCTTCTCCTGGTTCACCATCATTAAGCGTTACCACGCGGCGACGCTGAATACCCCACTCTAAAGCAGAGTCGTTTTCGTTTTTACATGCTGTGACGCAACCGTTACACTCGATGCAGCGTTTGGTGTCACACAGAAATTTCATGACTGCCATAATGGCTTATCTCCTCATCAAGTGTTTAGGCTTTGCTTATCTGACACAAGCTAGACTTGGTCTCTTGCATTTGCGTTACGACATCATAACCATAGGTCATTACGGTATTGGCAGATTCACCAATCACATAAGGCACTGTGCCTTCTGGGTAGTTTTTGACCAAACTCTTGCCTTCAAATACACCAGCAAAATGGTATGGCATAAAACATTCACCCGCAATAACACGCGGTGTCACCATAGCCTTAACAGTAATTTTGGCACCTTCTGGGCTATGAACAAACACGTCATCACCATCACGTAAACCGCGATCAGCAGCATCTGCTGGGTTGATCTCGATAAACATTTCTTGCTGCAGTTCTGCAAGCCATGGGTTTGAACGGGTTTCTTCACCACCACCTTCGTACTCAACCAAACGACCAGTAGTTAATGCCATTGGGAAATCAGTAGCAAAATCCTTGTCTTGAATCGTTTTATAAAGTGTTGGTAGACGCGCTACCATCCGATCTTCATAGGTTGGGTATTTAGCCACTAAGTCACGACGAGGCGTGTATAACGGTTCGCGATGTAATGGAATATCATCAGGGAAGTTCCATACGATACAACGCGCTTTAGCGTTACCGTAAGGAATACAACCATGCTTGATTGCCACACGCTGAATACCGCCAGAGATATCAGTTTTCCAGTTTTTACCTTCAGCTTTAACTTTTTCGTCTGCTGTTAGGTCATCCCACCAGCCAAGCTGTTTTAGCATGTCGGCAGTAAACTCTGGGTAACCATCTTGAATTTCAGAACCTTTTGAGAAAGAACCTTCCGCAAGAATATTATTGCCGTTATGTTCAACACCATAACGTGCACGGAAGTTACCACCACCGTCTTTAACTTCACGTCCGGTGCGATACAAGATTTGAGTACCTGGATGTTTCTGCTCTGGTGTACCCCAACATGGCCAAGGTAAACCATAGGTTTCGCCTTTAGCTGGGCCGCCGGGTGCTTCCAGCGAGTTAACGTCAAAGGTGCCCCAATTTTCTTGGTGCATTTTCAAACGTTCAGGGCTTTGGCCTGTATAACCAATAGTCCACATACCTGTATTAAATTCACGGGTAATGTCTTCTATTAATGGCTCATCACCATTGACCTTGATGTGCTTACAGAATTGGTCCTCTACGCCCCATTTTTTAGCCAATTTATACATGATTGTATGATCAGGTAATGACTCAAATAATGGTTCAATAACTTGCGAACGCCACTGTAAAGAACGGTTAGAAGCCGAAACCGAACCATAGGTTTCAAACTGAGTTGCCGCAGGCAATAAATACACTCCATCTTGGCGCTCGTGCATTACTGCAGCCATAGTTGGAAATGGATCGACGACCACAATGGTATCCATTTTGTTTAGCGCTTCACGCACTTCACGACCACGGGTTTCAGTGTTAACTGACTGCCCCCAAAAGAACCCCAGACGAATATTGTCTTTTTGAGCAATCTTGGTTTTGTCTTCTAACACACCATCGTGCCAACGCGAACAAGGAATACCCGCTGATGTTTGAGGTGATTGACCTAAGTATTCACCTTGGTCAAAACGCTCGGTGATCCACTTAGGTTCCAGATCCCACACATTGGCCCAATGATCCCATGCACCAGAGGTTAAACCGTAATAACCTGGTAAGTTATCAAATAATAAACCAAAGTCAGTCGCACCCTGTACGTTATCGTGACCACGGAAAATGTTCGTTCCGCCGCCTTCGATACCCATGTTGCCAAGGGCAAGCTGTAAAATACAATATGCGCGAGTGTTAGCATTACCAATATGATGCTGAGTACCACCCATACACCACACGATAGTGCCTGGCTTAGTTTCTGCCATCATTTTCGCAACACGGTACATTTGAGCTTTTGGCACACCAGCAATATGTTCAACTTCTTCTGGAGTGTATTTTTTCACTTCTTCTTGAATACGTTCCATGCCGTATACACGTTGAGAAATGAACGAATCATCTTGCCAGCCATTTTCGAAAATGTGCCATAACAAACCATAAATAAATGGAATGTCGGTACCTGGACGAATATGGACATACTCATCAGACTTAGCTGCTGTTCGGGTAAAGCGTGGATCAACAACGATGATTTTGGCACCGCGTTCTTTACCAATCAAAATGTGTTGCATCGCCACAGGGTGAGCTTCACATGGGTTAGAACCAATAAACATCATGCATTTTGAATTGCGGATGTCGTTAAACGAGTTAGTTTGCGCACCGTAGCCCCAAGTGTTTGCAACACCGGCTACCGTGGTAGAGTGACAAATACGAGCTGAGTGATCGACGTTGTTAGTGCCCCACATCGCTGCTAATTTGCGATACATATAAGATTGTTCATTAGAAAATTTAGCACTACCCATAAAGTAAACAGAATCAGGACCAGACTCTTGACGAATCGACTCCATTTTGTCGCCCACTTCATTAATAGCTTGTTCCCATGATAGACGTTTCCACTTACCGCCTTCTAACTTCATCGGATACTTTAAGCGTTTTTCACCATGACCATGCTCGCGCAATGCAGCGCCTTTGGCACAATGACCTCCTTGGTTAAATGGATGGTCGAACGCAGGCTCTTGCCCTGTCCATACCCCATTTTGAACTTCAGCATAAACACCACAACCTACTGAACAATGAGAACAAATTGTCCGTTTTATCTCGGTTGGAGCATCATGTGGGACATCTTTAGCTTCTGCTTTACGCATCATACCTGCGCCAAGCATTGAAGCAGCTGCAATACCACCCGTCGCCAAACTGGCAGACTTGAGGAATTGACGTCGGTTAAGACCTAGGCCTGGCTTTTCAGCTTTGGTGGCCGTGTCTGTTTTGCGGGTTAATCGCATCACACACTCTCCTTTGTTATTTGCTTAACGATGCATAATAATTACGAATATGCTCTGTTTCGCGATAGTTAGTGCCCGTAGGCTCTTCTGCAGACGGTTTAGTGACTTGGGCAAGTGCAGGTGCACTAACACTAGCCACAGCACCTGCCGCTGTGCCGAGCGCTAATGCTTTTAGCATTTGGCGGCGACCCATGTCGGAAGCTTGCTTTTTCATATTGTCTCCTTGTTGATAAAAAGATGAGGCAAAATAAGCCATCACCCGGTTTAGTTAATTTGTACAACGTCTTGTTCAAGCGGTTCTAAGTCAGCACTACCTGGACAATTCACCGGAATATTTAAACTCAGTTGTTCAAATTCATTGGCCTCAGCGGTAAAAAACGCTTTAGCTAATTGCGCAACGCTTTGGTAAAAATGGGCACTAGGCGTGTTGGCTAAGTTGTCACAAAAACGCATAATCCAACTACCAATATGACGTTGATAAAACGCTAATTGGCGATAACCTGGTGCTTCTAAAATTAAGCAGCCCATGACTTCACATAATGCCGCAACATGATCTTCTGGCTCTTTAACGTTTTCTTCACGTTCAAAGCCAAGTTGCATCAGGTCGCCGCGCAATGCAGCTAAGGGTTTATCCATTAACGAGCCGGTCATAAACCAACTACCGTATGGCATAATTTCGCCACTGCCTACACCCAAGAAAATAGCAAAGTATTCATCTTCTAAGGTGTTGGTATCACTGTTTGCTGCAGCGAGTTTTAACGCATTCCATGCTTGACTCATGGCATTGCCATCCTCGGCCTCTACCTCTAAATCGGCTAAGAACGCTAATAATTCAGCACTAGGTTGGCGGCGTAACAACGCTGCCAGTAACTGATATATATCGGCTCTTAACTGATCATTCTCACTTACTTGTCTTCCTGCTTCGGTCATAAGAGATCTCTTATTGCAATTGCTTTTCTGGATCGTCAAGGATGTCTTCAAACATGTCTTTTACTCGGCAGTCGCCACACATTTTCAAACGCTCAATATTGGCGCTAAACGCACTATGGGCGCCGACCATTTCTACCATTTTGTGTATCATTGATTGAGTTGCAAATTCACTACCACATCGAATACATTCAAATGCAGGTTCTTCTTTTAATACTTGAACGTGTTGTCTTGCTGACTGATTAAAATTAATTTGTGGTATTAAGCTAATCACGTTTTCGGGACAAGCGGCTTCACATAACCCACATTGCACACAATCTTGCTCAACAAACTTCAGTGCCGGAGCATCACCGCCATCCTTCAAAGCTTGGGTTGGGCATGTTGATACACATGACAAACACAAGGTGCACTTGTCGCTGTTGATACTCACCATACCGTATGGAATATTCGCCATAACGAGCACATCATCAACGCCTGCGGCTTGGCTATTGAGGTGGTCAATCGCTTGAAATATGATGCTGCGTTTTACATTAGTATTAGGTTCTGCTGCCGTTAACATCATCGGCATAATCACAGGCCAAGTTAAGCTGACCGCGAGTGCATCATCTAGCTGACTTAGATCTGACGGAGTAATTAAGCGGATCCGTTGAGGCTGGCCCATTTGGTCGAGAATACGATTAGCTAATGCAGACTCACCTTTGAGCATTTGCAGTAATGTCGGTGCTGTTGCTGGTGTTTGTAAGATTAAAATTTCGCGGGCACCATTGGCTAATGCCGCTAACCAATGATCTATGCTCGCTACGGTTATTTCTTCCATTGCGACGGGTAACACATCACCGCTTAATTGCTCCGAAATCAATTCAGCTCCAGCTCCAGCTTCATTATCATGAAACAAGATAACAGGGGCGGTTTGGGCTTCTTCACGATAGCGGCTGATAAGCTTTTCAAGGTAAGTATGCAACGATGCTGGGGTCGGTAAATCATAGCTCAGTGCACCTGTTGGGCATGTATTGGTACAGCTGCCGGCTCCATGACAAAGGTAAGGATCAATTTCAATCTTATGCGCTATACTGCTAATTGCATCCGCAGGACAAAAATTTAAACAACGATTACAACCGTTTAGACCATGTTTGTCATGGGCACAAATATCACTATTAACCCGAACATAACGTGGTTTATCAAACTCTCCTATTAACTCTGGGATATTGGCAATAGCATCAGCGAGTAATGCAGAGTCTTGGCCAACATAAAAGTAACCTGGAGGAAGCATTTCTAGATTAATACAGGGACTGTGGCTTAAATCGAGCACGATATCAAAATGCGCTTGACGAATAGCAACCACGCTTAAATCTGTAATCCCAGTATCGCCTTCAACTTTGACCTGAAACTGGCCTAAAAAACCTTTAACACTGGTCAATTTATTGTAGTAACTTTCGACATCAGCCGCCGCATTCATCACGGCTTCAAGATGGACTTCATCTTGGCTAGTGATCGCTTCATTGGCTAAAATCACTCGACTTGCCATAGTAGACAATTTGTCCGCCGCTAAACGTGCCAGATCTTCAGGCCCAATAATGAGTACATGCCCCTGGGTAGTATAACTAACGGTAGGCGGTATTAAATTTTGCAAAATCTGCGTCTTCGCCATCACCTGTTGTCGTGCTTGTTTCAGCTGTGGCTGGTTTTTTCTGATACTCATTGCGTTCCCAATTCTCGGTTTTTATACCTCATTAACAGTGATAGCTCAGTCCACTGTTCACGCTTATTGTTGATCGTATAACTAGTTGTAAATCTTTACATAACGGCTTTCATCTAGGTCACATCATCAGTGACTGCTGTTATTACGCTTTCGCCTCATCACTGGCGACAGCTTGCTTTATCAGGTCATCATTGTGACAAAGCGATTGTTCTTGTGGCGATATCGCCGCGGTTTGTGGTTCATCCTCTGGCTTATCTGCATCCGTTGAAGCAATAGACTCCTCTTCGGAAATCACTCTGGTTTGCTCAGAAAGTTCGGTTTTTGCCAAATCGGTTGGGGCTAAATCCGTTGGGGCAAGTTCTGTTGCAGATAAATCAGTCGATACGGCCTCTGGATCTAATTCAAGTTCTGGCGGTTCTTTTTTAATGACATAACGAAACACTTTACTGGCTAACTCAGCGGATACATCGGCTGACAATAGCGGTTGATTGGTATAATCCAGCGCATATTCGATAAGCCCGTCAATGTGACCATATTGCGGCTGTTTCCATAAGGCTCTTAACGCTGCGGCTTTAGTGGTTGGATCAACACTTTTAGCCATAAAACGAGCAAAACTACCGCCGACTTCAATGGTACTGGGATCGGGTAACGGTTCAGACTCTGCCACCTCATCAGCATCTATCACGTTATTATCTTGGTCGACTTCCGCTGTTAGTATGTTGAAGTCATCAGGTTTTTCTCGCGCATGTTGCAATAATTCTTCTTGCTCAGCCTCTTCAGCAACCCGTTGACGTCTAATCTCCCAACGGTTAAGAAGACCTTTTGTGTTATCGCTCATTGGATTTTCCCGGAGTGATTTGCACTTGGACCTTCATTTTTACGACGATTAACATGCTTGCGTCGATGAGCACTGATCTCAACCTCGCCATGACGAGTGATAAATGCTTCTATCCAGCACGCAATTGCACTGGGCATAGGAATATTAAGCACGGGTGTATCAGATTCAAGGCAACCGGCACTGACATGTTGGTCGGCAGAGATCATTGCTGGCACCCAGGTACCGTCAATCAGTTCATCACAAACGATATAGAGCGTTGAATTATCCATATCGAGATTAATCCGATAACTACCTCGTTGATCTTTATATAATTCAAGTGGTATTAAGACAGAGTTTTCAGGCTGCGGTTGTGTTGCAGGAACCATTTGGTCAAGTTCCCAGCGAACCGATGCCCAGCGCCCTACTTGGATTGGCACCTTTTTGAGTGAAACATACATCGGCCAAATCGTGTCGGTGTGTTGCATGGTAATGCTTACCTCTGACATGAAAGTGTGTATTGAAATACACTTGATTTGATTATTTATTAAAGTAAAAGCAAAAATAGTGCCAACTAAAAAGTAAATTAACTTTGAACTAGATCCCTAAATCCTTCATAAGGATAGGACAATATGTCCATAGTGTCATTTTAGATGGGACATAAATACACGGCAGAAATATTGAATTTGTAAAGATTTGCGCTAGATCACGCTTAGGCAAGTCGTTTTCAGTTTCGGGAATAATAATTGCTATGCTTTCTAATGTTGAAGCAAGTAAATGCTGCCGCTCAGGCCATCAATTAAAGACCCATTAAGAGGCTATCTCACTTATGACTCAATCTGTTTCAGCCACATCTTTAACGCGCGATGCGATAAAGTTTGTTAAAACTAATACTCAAGTACCACTGACCATTGCAGTGAAAGCGGTTAACGAACAAGGCGTAATCGTCGATAAATTTGTTGCCTGTGAACGCCCATTAACTGTCTATTTAAATTGGCGTCCGATTGTGACCTTGATGACATTAGGCGCAAAACCTGAGTCATTAACCCTTGGTTATTTAAAAAACCAAGGGTTTATTAGCGATTTAAGTTTATTAGAGTCAGTTATTGTTGATTGGGATGTCAGTTCTGCTGCGGTGATCACCAAAGAAGTATCCGAAGATATTGAGCAGAAACTAGCCGAAAAGACAGTTACGTCCGGTTGTGGTCAAGGCACTGTTTACGGAGGATTCTTACAAGGATTAGATGACATAAGTTTACCTACTCCATCGCTGACACAATCGACTATTTATCATCTGCTCAGCAATATTAGTGCTTACAATGAAACCTATAAAAATGCAGGTGCAGTTCATGGTTGTGGAATATGCCAAGATGAGAAAATTTTAGCCTTCGTTGAAGATGTAGGACGCCATAATGCCGTCGATACTTTAGCAGGCGATATGTGGTTGGATCAGCAATCAGGACACGATAAGATTTTCTATACTACCGGAAGGTTAACATCAGAAATGGTGATCAAAGTCGCCAAGATGGGCATACCAGTATTACTGTCGCGCAGTGGCGTGACTCAAATGGGTTTAGACTTGGCTAAGCAAATGGGCATCACCTTAATCGCTCGCGCCAAAGGCAGACATTTTTTGGTGTATCACGGCTGTGAAACCATCACATTTGATGCCATCAAAGATTAACGCCTTAATGTAGACCATTGTTGACGTAACGCTGGGGTTAAAAAACTCCACGCTAAAATGCGTGTGGCTTTATTACCTTGTGTCATCTCAATGGTTTTTACCTCAACAGCGTTTACCTGTTTGAGTAATTGATAACAAGGTTTAAGGTTTTCTGACTTAGACACTAATGAGGTAAACCATAGCACTTGGCTGGCATAGTCGCGGCTTTGTTTAATCATGTTGGCCAAAAATTTCTGCTCGCCACCATCACACCATAACTCGGCTTTTTGACCGCCAAAATTAAGCGTAGGCTTAACTTGGCTCACGGCGAGTTGACTTGATTGTTGGCCATGCTTTTTCTGCTGGCTTTTAGCTAAATTGGTGACTTTACGTAATGTACCTGCCGATGCTTCAGCCAAAGAGCTGTGAAACGGCGGGTTACACAAGCTGACATCAAACCGTTCATCTGCGCTAATGATACCCTTAAAGATATGCTCGGGTTGTTGCTGTAACCTTAACTGTAAATAAGTTGAAATTTGCGGATTTTGTTGGGCGATCTGGTCCACATTGTCGATAGAAACTGGGTCAATATCCGATGCGACAAATTGCCAACCGTAACTTTGAATCCCTAATAATGGGTAAATACCATTGGCGCCCGTTCCAATATCTAAGCAACGAATACTCGCTCCTTTAATCACCTTGCCATTAACGGCTAATAAATCAGCAATATAATGTAAATAATCAACACGACCAGGCACTGGCGGACAAAGATACCCATTAGGAATATCCCAACCTCGGATATTGTACTCACTCAATAATAAAGCGGTATTGAGACATTTTACCGCGTGAGGGTCGGCAAAATCGATAGAGGCGTTACCGTAAGGATTTGGACGAACAAAAGCGGCCAATGCAGGCACTGCGATTATCAGTGCGTCAAAATCATACCCCTGTTTATGGGCATTACGCGAATGCAACGCTTTTGACAGCACAGGTTTACTGGACGCTGCTGAGGCGGAATGTCTTTTAACAGCAGGCTGGTTTAGCGACCGCTTAGTCATATCAGGATTTGCTCGCTGCAACTGCGTTATTGAACGAGCCATTAATCATATAAATATTTAGTAAAGAGTAAGTTAACCACAATAGGACGACCGACTTCTTGTTCCATTAAGCGGTTAATCATCTCATAGCATTCACGGCGAATTTCCTCACGTCCAGATAAGGATTTAACCTTTTCTTCCGATTGATTACCTAAAATCTCAACGATGGCCGAGCGAAGCAAAGGATCGTGATGCTCTAAGCTCATTAAATCATTAGGATCTTTTACCATCAATTCAACACTAATTTTAACAAAACCTAACTTTTTACGATTAGAAATATAGTTAGTAACAATATCAGGCTCAAAGCCATAATATGCATAATCTTCAACAGCAGGCTCATCTGCAGCATGGACATTAAATGCCAAACAACACAGCATAACTAACGTTGAAACCAATTTTTTCATAGTGAGATAAACTCCGTCGATGTGGAACGTTACTTAAATTAAGCTATATTGCTCACTCCCTTAGGAGTGTTTGCTCATCTTTGACATGATAGACTACTGCCGTTGACATATATTGTAACGAGTTTTAAATGAATGTGACCAGTACTAGCTTTCCTTATGGTGAATCAATTCATTGGTTTTCGCCACAAAAAATCGACTCATTGCCCCACAGCCAACTTAAAGACTGGTTATTAGCAACCGGAAGTTTAACCAAACGTCTTAAGACACACTGTAAACTCTTCGAAGTAAGAGTGTTAGGCGAGCATTTACTTCAGCCTCTAGCAGATGAATTTCCCACTCAAACAGATCCAGTTTGGATCCGAGAAGTATTATTGTGTCTTGATGGCATCCCATGGGTATTTGCCCGCACGCTGATCCCACAAATCATTCTCGACTCACAACACAAGAATAATGGTCATCAACCTAATGATTTCACCCGTCTTGGCACTCGTCCACTAGGTGAATTATTATTTAATAGCCCAGACATTACTCCCGGCAATATTGAAGTAGCCCAGTTTGAAACCTGCGGGCGTTTAGCTGCATTAGCCACCAGCTTAAATCAAAAAGTTAGCACTAGCTTATGGGGCCGTCGTCGCTATTTTAATCTGTATGGTTCACAACTGATTGTCAGCGAGATTTTTCTGCCTGCGGCGGTCGAATACATCAATCAAAGCTGAACAAGATTAACTCAGCCTCACTCGGCGATCTGGTATCGTTAATCTAAAAACGCCCTTGAGGGCGTTTTTAGAGGGTGATGATTAAACCCGCTTACGTAAAAAGCCGAACAAGCTCAGCATCAATATAGTTAGCCATCCCAAACTGCCACCGCTACTGCCATTGTCTGTTGTCGTTGTAGACGCAGTAGCTGTAATTATTGGCGACGACACCGTTATAACTTGATTAGCCGTCACTTCATTACCAATAGAATCTGTGGTCACTAATGTAATGGTATAAGTCCCTGCTGTGTTATAAGTATGGCTTGGATTTTCAACCGTGCTACTACTGCTATCACCAAAATCCCACAAATAAGTCAAATTACCAAAACCTTGCTTAGACGTATTAGTCAGCGCTACTGTTAGATCGGTTTGATTCAAGGTAAATGCAGCTAAAGGCTGAATCACCACTCTTATCGTGTCAGTTGCCGTGACAGTATTACCTGCCGCGTCAGTTACCAGCACACTGACAATATAGTCTCCCGATGCTGAATATGTGTAGCTTGGTGCAGTATCGCTACTAGTGGCATTGTTTTCCCCAAACGACCATGCATAGCTGTAATCACTGCCACCGCTGACAATCACATTAAAGCTAACATCGGCACCTGAAGCTTGCACGTTCATCTCGGCAACTAAGGATACTGCAGGCAACTCGCTGCTATCAGATAAGGCAAACTCAACGGTTGCAGTACTGCTGTCGCTGGCTTGTTCAGTGATTTGCATGGTCAATCCAAGCTCTGGCAATATCATACCGGCTTGTTGTTTTAACGGCGCACTGTAATCGCGATTGTCGTCAAACAGAGACTCAGCGGCTAGGTGGCTGTCACCAACATAAGGACTTTGTGGGTACAAGCTAAATGCTGCGTCACGAATCTGCACATCAGTCCGCTGAGCACCAATCAAATTTTGGTCTGCATCGACTACACCAATTAAGCTTTTGCCTGAGTGATCTGAAACATTATTATCATTTTGGTTAAAATTTTCTAACCACAATAATACTCCCGGTTCATAATTGTCATAAACCAGTCCGGCATCTACACCTTGATGACTGCGTAATTGCACTATGTAACGTCTCGCTTTACCAGGAAGACTATCTTCAATACGGCTAAAACCAGACAATGTCGCCATACCATCAGCCTCAGCGCCATCAATATAAAACGCTGAACCTTGGTTAATTAACTGAATATCATCAATAGCCATACCATAATCGCCAACAGCTTCATCGGTTTTATAGACCACACTGATCTGCACATCTCGGCCGGCATAAGCACTCAAATCAAAGTTCATGTTAACCCAAGCATCTAAACCCGCTGCGGTACTAATGTTGCTCGATTTTCCGCTAATAAAGTTTTTTACTGCTGGATAAACGGCATTAGTTGAACTTGTGTAGTTACCTTCTATTGCTACGCTATCAACCAGAACTTGTACATAATCATAATCATCTTCAATATCCCAGTGAGCTTGAAATGATAATGCTAACGGCGTATCTAATGGTAATGACACATTGAACGACATGGCATTATTCATCATGTCACCTTGACCTGAATAATACTGATACTTACCTGTTAATGGCGCTTTAAAAGCGATATTTTCAGCAGGCAGCGCAATCGATAACTGGTTGATGGCATCGCTATTTACAGCATGATTTAGCTTTACCGCAGTGCCACTACTGGTTAAATTAGCCAATGAAATATGCTGTTCATTAACCCACTTACCTTTGTACTTTTGTTGTAAAAAAGATTTTGCATAAGGGCTAAAGCCACTCGGTTGAGCCCCAGCAATACTGCCAGTCCAACTACCACCAGACATTAATGACCAAGCTCCTACAGGTGAACCATCGCCACTGTTAGTGGTGTCATACTCATCAGGCAAGCCTAAATCATGACCAAACTCGTGAGTACATACACCTGCTGCAGCATCGATAGGTTGTACTGTGTAGCCAAATACCTTTAAACCACCTCGCCCAGGAATAACATAGCCATTGGTGTTGGAATCCACATAAAATCTGTGCGACCAAATAGCATCATCAGCTAACACCCCACCACCAGCTTCTTCACCGATACTAGAATGAAACAACATTACATGGTCGATAATTCCGTCAGCTTCATCATAATTACCGTCGCCATCGATATCAAAAGGGTCTTCAATGTCATAACTCTCTAGCTCAGCATCGGTCATCCCAACGACAGCTTTCGTGACCGCCTCTTTGACGAGCTCAGGTACTGCATTATCGTCATCATTGCTATTATTACCGCCATAGTATGCGGCGTCGTGATCTGCTGTGACCCAATCTCTTACCTCTCCGGTAAAGTGGAAACTGTTACCCGATACCGCCTGAAAATACTGATAAGCCGATTGTAAAGTTTGGTTACTTGGACCTGCAAAACCGTTTTGTGAAAATAACAGTTGTTGATAATGTGCTGCTGGGTAGCTGCTGTAATACATGTCGCTATCGCCAGCCTTTAATTGGTTGGCATCATGAGGTAAATCTGGAAAGTCTACCAACACAGCTAAAACCTTTACCGTTTTGGTAATATCTTGATCGGCTAATACTTTGTTATTTGCAGCGGCATATTGCGCACTTTTAGTGTTTTTTTGTGCTGCACGTTTAACCCGCAATTGTTCAGCTTTCACTTCAATCGCTGCAGGTTTGAATGTGGTGTGACGGCCACGGCTCACAAATGCGTCCACTGCCGCTTGTTTTTCAACATCACTGGCATCGGCTGCCACTTCACCACGTTTAATTAACCAGTACAGCACTTGCTGTTCATTAATCAATCCACCATCTGCTGGGGTGCCTGTTTGCGGAGCCGCAAGTGCTGCCATACTGCTACATGCCAGTAATAACGTTGAAACAATTAACCCTTGATATTTGGTCAACTTACTCATTTTAACTTCCCTGTATTAAGTGTTGGTTTGTGACATTTTTCAAATGCTTTTTGACGTTTGGTGATGTAATCAGCAACAATTTTATCGACTTGTACTTGGTCCATATCGGCGGTGATGAGTCCTTTCGCGCGCAAGTTTTCAATTAATTTAGTCCTATCACGTAAAGGCGGCATTGCACTTGGACCACAGTCTTTAATTAATGGTTTAGTTACGGCTGCTTGCTCGTCTACGTTTGATGCCACCGATGGATTTTGACAACCTTGCAAGGTCATAAAAGCCAGTCCCAGCATGACGATAATGTATTTCATAATTCACCCCAAACAATAATCACATGACATTAACAGCTGCAACCTATGGGTTACAATTAAATTAGACATTCTTTAATGTAAATGTTCCCGTTCGCTTAAAAATTAATATAAACGATGATTTATTCTGCTTCTAAAACAAAAAAGCCGACCCTATTAGGTCGGCTTTAACGCTCTACGAATAACCAGTACTAGGTAGACAGATTGATTTTTTAATCTTTCGAACGAAGTGTATAGTCTGTAAAACCTATCGAGAAATAATGGCTTAATTCGTGGCGGAATTAATATAATTCGATATCCCATCAAGTAACATTTGTACCGAGATCATCACTAAAACCATCCCCATTAACCGCTCTACTGCGATTAAGCCTTTCTCACCAAGTATGCGAGTAAACAACTTGTAAAACATTAAAATAACCGCACTCATTCCCCATGCTGAGACCAGTGCTATGGTCCAATCAATCATACGACTACTATCTGTGTGCGCCAGTAATATTAATGCCGCCAAAATAGATGGTCCTGCCATTAATGGGATTGCCATAGGGACAATAAAAGGCTCTTCCCCGGCGGCTAATCCAGCAACACCGCCTGGCGATGGGAAAATCATTTTAATCGCGATTAAGAACAAGATAATGCCGCCAGCAATACTCACGGATTCAGAACGTAAGTTGAGAAAGTTAAGGATAGCTTCGCCAGCATACAAAAAAGACAACATAATAATAAGCGCAAACAATAGCTCACGGATTAAGACTTTACGACGTTTTTTGGGGTCAATATGACGTAATATGGAAGCAAATATAGGTAAATTACCTAGCGGGTCCATAATCAAGAACAACATGACAGCTGCAGAAAAAATATCCATGGACGACAATCTTTTAATTAAAAAACATAGGCTACATTGTATACCTAACAGCACAATATTTGCGATGCAAACCACTACTTTATTGCTAATCGTAAGGTGATCGTCGTAAATGATTGCAACAAATCCCCCCAAATAAATAGCCGCACCACTACTACCAAAGTTATGATCTAAAAAACTTTTTCAACCTCATGCCCAAAAACGCGATCAAAATTAGCCCCCTCTTTAGGTAAATTTCTCAGCTTAATAGATTCACACGCTACAATACTGGTTTAAAATGATATACTGCGTTGTTTTTTTCGATTGATTTCTGGATAACATGCTCTATCTAATTGCTAGTTGTGTTGCACTGCTGTTTGGGCCACTTTTTTATCGCTTCTTCGCGTCAGGTAGCGGATTGCAAAAGGGCTTAGATGGGTTCATTTTTGTCTCTCTTGGCGGATTAGTGCTCATCCATATTTTGCCTGAGCTATTGGAGCATGGTGGGTTCATCACGCTATTGTTTGTCATGCTCGGCGTTTGGGGACCAACAGCCAGTGAAAAGCTGTTTCATCGCTATTCAGATATCACCCATAACATCACTCTCACATTAGGTATTGCCGGGCTCCTGTTACACACAGTGACCGACGGCGGAGCCATGGTCTTGGCGCAACAGGATGGCAATTCAACACTGCTGGCCTTAGGCGTGATCATGCATCGCTTACCTGTTGGTGTCGCCATTTGGTGGTTACTCAAACCACAAGTGGGTAATCGATGGGCCAGTGCTGTATTAGCGGCAATGATGATATTAACCAGCGTCGGCTACTTTGCAGGTGAACACCTATTAGCCCAGTTGAGCCTTGAAAATACCGTTTATTTGCAAGCCTTTGTTACCGGCTCAATTTTACACGTGGTATTACATCAACCTCATGGTCATCAACAAGAAGACAAGCAGGGCAAATATCAATACCAAGCCGGTATTGGCAGCTTATTAGGCTTAGGATTATTAGCGCTACTGCTATTGATGGATACTGGCGGCCATGAACATGCTCATCAAAATCATGGTTCAGAGCAATTTATGAGTTGGTTACTGACCATTTCACCGATTTTATTAGGCAGCTATTTTATTGCTACGGCTCGATTTGCATCTGGTTTACGCCCCTCTCATCCGTCCTTGGGACTACGTTGGTTACAGCGATTAGCAGGGCCGGAAGCATTATTAATTACCATCTTATTATTAGGGCCTTGGTTTGCGCTTTATCAAGCTCTGGGATTATTCGCGATAGGGGCACTCATGACCCTAACACAAGTCGAGATAACCGACCCACATCCAACAGCATCAGAGTCACCATGGCGTTTTGGGTTTAGCCAATTAGTCGACCGAAGTGCGCCTTGGATAATTCTTAGTTTAGTACTAGCAAATCTGATTGGTCATCCATCTGTACCACTAGCAAACCCTGCATTGCAGGTATTTATTTTATTGTTAGTATTTTTACCAATGCGTTTTTGTAATTTAGGCACGGTAATTTTGGCTTTATCTCTGGCTTACAGTGGTTGGAGCCAAATTGCAGTAGCCTTTACTTTATTGGCAGCACCAGTAATTAGTATTGGTCAATTGAAGTTAATGAATTGGAAACAAGGGCTGATGTTAGGCGGAATTTTACTGCTAGGATTAATGGCGGCAGATCAATTCACATTGAGTTCAACATTAACATTACACTTACCAGAGTCTGCTAACATTGTTGGTTTAGTGGCCATAGTTTTATTGTTTGGTGCCAGTTTACTTAGGCTCGGGCCGCGCAAATTTTTAAGCCGTTTGATGATTAACCTCAAATCAGTGTCACATTCACATGATCACGGCCATCCATCAGACATTAAAGCGCCACATCATCATGACTCAGCATCGACACATAAACATCATCATTAATCTATTTAGTCGCTAATGATGACAATATATTTAAGGGGGCCGCTATGTGTATTTTATTTATTGCCGTTGAGGCGCATCCCGACTACCCCTTAATTATTTGTGCAAACCGTGACGAATTTCATCACAGAGCAACTGAACCAGCGTATCGCTGGCCAACTCATCCTGCCATTTTTGCTGGGCAAGACAAGCAAGCTGGCGGCACTTGGTTAGGCATTAATGAGCAAGGCCAATTTGCAGGAATAACCAATATTCGCTCCATTGAACTGCAAAATGGCGTTCGCAGTCGTGGAGAATTAGTGGTTGATGCGCTAACAAAACAGCACGTTAATAGTCAATGGCTAGCTGAACACTCGGTTAATTATAATCCGTTTAATTTAGTCTTCGAACACCACAACCAACTCCTCTGCTTTAACAGTAAAACATCAACTACCACTATACTCGAGCCTGGATTTCATGCGGTAAGTAACGGCGCATTGGATGATATATGGCCTAAAATGGCTAAAGGCCAGCAACAGCTGCAAACCTATATCAAGCAAATGCAGACACCTTGCATAGACCAATTACTCGCTATCATGCGAGATACCTCACAACCAAAGGATCAAGATTTACCTCAAACAGGTATTAGCCTTGAGTGGGAACGCCTACTGTCTGCTATTTTTATCCAGCATGAAGAATACGGTACTCGTTCAACCAGCATAGTGTTGAAACATAAAAACGGAAATGTACAACTTACTGAAGTGAGATATGATGGTAAAGCGCGTAATTTAGGGACTCAGCACTTTAGTATTAACTAACCGCAACAGGGTTAATAGATGAAACCTGTTGGCTAAAAATCATCACCTTTGACCTCACCGATATCCCAATCTAAGGTTAACTTCACCCTTAAGATAGACTTACTGCTCAATACCTCTCACATTGGCTATCGCAAACTGTGACCCACCCCGCATTACCACTAAGATTCAATATAAGACTTAGCTCAAGTGCCTTTATTCCACTAGGCAACATTCATTTTTACAACCTAGATCAAGGTTATTTGATCATGAACATTGCATAATTCGCCTGTTGCTAATTTACCACCGGAGGACACGCCTTGAAGCAGCCCACTCAGATTAGTTGGGATCAGTCGATGATCGAAAAATACAATTACAGCGGTCCCCGTTATACTTCTTACCCGACCGCACTAGAGTTTGACGATGCCTTTACTGAGCAGAATTTACTGACATCCATTCAAAACAGTAAATCAGACAAACTGTCGCTTTACGTACATATCCCTTTTTGCGCTAAGCTTTGCTATTACTGTGGTTGTAATAAAATTATTACTCGCCACGCACACAAAGCCGATCAATACATTGAATATCTGGCCACTGAAATTATTAAACGTGCACCATTATTCAAAAATTACACCGTAACCCAAATGCATTGGGGTGGCGGTACACCTACATTTTTAAACCCTGAACAAATTCTTAAACTGACCGCACTGATTAAAGAACACTTTAATTTTGCAGATGTAGGTGAATACTCTATTGAAGTCGACCCTAGAGAAATCGAGCTGAGCATGCTTGATACCTTAAAAGAAGCTGGGTTTAACCGAGTGTCTATTGGTGTACAAGATTTTAATAAAGCAGTACAGGTTGCCGTTAACCGTGAGCAAGACGAACAATTTATTTTCGACTTAATGGCTAGAGCAAAAGAACTCGGGTTTGTGTCAACAAACGTTGATTTAATTTATGGATTACCGCTACAAACTCCCGAAACGTTTGCTAAAACGATAGCCCGAATTATTGAGCTTTCTCCCGATCGTCTATCTGTCTTTAACTATGCACACTTGCCATCGCGTTTTGCGGCGCAGCGTAAAATTAAAGAAGTCGATATGCCATCGCCACAACAGAAATTAGATATGCTGCATCAAACGATTGAATCGTTAACCGCAGCAGGTTATCAATTTATTGGTATGGATCATTTTGCCAAGCCCAATGATGAGTTAGCAAAATTACAAAATGCCGGTAAATTACATCGTAATTTCCAAGGTTATACCACCCAAGAAGAATGTGACTTACTTGGTTTAGGTGTGTCATCTATTAGCCAAATTGGTGATTGTTATGCCCAAAACCAAAAAGACATTCGTCCATATTACGAAGCGATTGATGCTAATGGTCATGCTTTGTGGAAAGGGTGTAGTTTAAATCACGATGACGAAATTCGCCGTGCGGTAATTAAACAAATTATCTGCCATTTTGATTTAGACATGGCCAAAATTGAACAAAAATTTGCGATAAACTTTGAAGAATATTTTGTGGAAGATCTCAAACTATTACAAACTTTTATCGATGATAAGCTCGTCAATATTACTGATAGAAAACTCACAGTAAGCCCGACCGGTCGGCTACTTATTCGTAATATTTGCATGTGCTTTGATGTCTATTATCGTCAAAAAGCCCGTCAACAGCAGTTTTCAAGAGTAATTTAACTCACTGTTTATACAAAGTAGAATACAAAAATAGCCAGCATTTGCTGGCTATTTTTATTCATACTCGCTATTTACTTAGCTTTTTTAGCGTATAACGCTTTGCGGTCACTGTCAGACATAAAGGCCATTTCAACACCATTACGTTGCAATGTCGCCAGTTGACTATCACTGAAACCCATTTCAGATTTAACCACACGATATTCATGCGCGATATCAATAGCGCTCACACCTGGGTCATCGGTATTAAGACCAATCAATACACCTGCGTCCATAAATTTACGCAGTGGATGAACATCATAATCTTTAACGGTAGACGTATGTAAGTTGCTGGTTGGGCATGACTCAATTCCAATACGATGCTTAGCCAAATACTCCATCAACTTAGGATCATGAATCGCATTCACGCCATGGCCAATTCGTGTCGCACCCAGAACGTTAATGGCTTGCCACATACTTTCAGCACCCGCGGCTTCGCCAGCATGAGCAGTAATGTGTAATCCTGCATCTCTAACACGCTTAAAGTGCTCAGTAAATAAGTCGCCAGGAAAACCAAGTTCATCTCCGGCTAGGTCCATCGCGACAATGCTGTCACGATGAGCAAGTATGCCTTCAAGCTCTAAGCGACATTTTTCTTGTCCAAATGAACGCGACATAATACCGATCAGGTTAATCTGAATATCACGCTCTTTTACACCGGCACGTACGCCATCGATAACGGCTTCAACGACACCTTCAATGGGCAAATTATGATTCATCGCCATGTAATATGGACTAAAACGCAACTCAGCGTAATCTAAACCTTGTGATGCTGCATCAATAACATTCTCATAGGCAACACGTTTCACAGCATCAAGATCAGCTAATACTGCCACCATCCAATCGAGTTTCTTGAGAAAATCCACTAGATTGTTTTCTTTACCTTGGATTTGCACAAATGGCGCAAGCTCTTCAAGCGAATTAGCGGGTAGCTGAATACCGTGTTGATGGCCTAATTCCCAAATGGTTTTTACATTAACATTGCCGTCTAAATGTCGATGCAAATCAACCAGCGGAATGGTTTTATCTATCATAATTAACCCCTATAAACTTACCCTGCCGTTAGTTTAGTTTTGTCGGTCAGAGAATAGCACTAAGTTTAACATGTATTGATATAAATTCTGATGACCAATATTTTTATATGGAATCTATGACAGCAAAAAAACATACTTATTTGTGATGTGTGTTTTATGCTTAAATCGGGCATACTCTAATGCTGACAAACAGATTAAAACATCAAGGACTATCGATGCGCTTACTGATCCTACCGGCACTGATAATGTTAAGTTTATCGGCTTGTAATAGCTATACGCCGACGACTCAAGTTAATGAATCAATCGTAGGCCAACAGACACTGATAGCGCCAGATTTGCAAGTGATTATAGACCAGAGTTGGGCTCTTAATTTAGCCTATTCTCCAGAGTTAGCCGCCAGTTTAGGTGATGCGACAGCAGCAGGAAAGCTTGACGATTTATCTGCAGAAACCTTAGCCAAAAAAAACCAACAGACTGTCGAAATTCTCAATACACTCAAACAACTTGATCGAACACAGTTATCAAAATCTGATGTCATCAATGCCAAAATCTTGCAAGACCAGCTACAAAATGACGTCGATATGTATCATTTTCATGACCACTATTTACCTATTACGGCAGAAAGTGGTTTCCATGCTTACATCGCATCGATTGCTAAAGCGCGTTTCAGTAGTGTTGAGGATTATCAGCATTATTTAGCCAAACTTAAACAACTACCGCGCTATTTTGCTCAGCAAACATACTGGCTCAAACAAGGCTTAGCCAGTGGCATCACCCCAGCAAAAATCACCTTAAATGGTTTTGAAGACAGCATTAGCGCGTTTATTGTGCCTGTTGAGGCCAGTGGTTACTTTACGCCGTTTACCCACTATCCAGAGTATTTTAGCGCAGTAGAAAAGCAAGCGTTAACCAAACAAGGTCGGGAAACTGTTGAGCAAATTGTACTGCCACTTTATCAGCAGTTTTATGATTTTATGACTCAAGAATATATTCCCAATGCACGGGTAGATATTGCCGCCTCCGCCTTACCGGATGGTAAAGCTTTTTATCAAAACAGAGTGGAATATTACACCACACTGCCTATGACAGCAGATGAAGTCCATCAACTTGGATTGCAAGAAGTCGCGCGAATAAGAGCAGAAATGGAGCAAGTCATTAAAAATGTTGGCTTTCAGGGCAGTTTTGCTGAATTTTTAGCATTCTTACGCACCGACCCACAGTTCTATCCCAAAACGGCAGATGAGTTACTTAAAGAAGCAGCGTTTATTGCCAAAAAAGCCGATGCCATATTGCCTAAGTATTTTGGAAAATTACCCCGCACCCCTTATGGTATTGCACCAGTGCCCGCAGAAATAGCACCTAAATATACTACTGGGCGCTACTCTGGCTCAAACCGTGACGACGAGCCCGGCTATTATTGGGTCAATACTTATGCCTTGGATAAACGACCACTTTACGAGCTAGAAGCATTAACGTTACATGAAGCCGTTCCAGGGCATCATTTGCAAATTTCACTCAATAAAGAGCTCACTGACTTACCCAATTTTAGACGTTACAGTTACATCTCTGCATTTGGTGAAGGTTGGGGTTTATACTCAGAATATTTAGGTGTTGAAGCAGGGTTTTATCGAGACCCTTATAGCAACTTTGGCCGTTTAACCTATGAAATGTGGCGGGCTGCGCGACTAGTTGTTGATACAGGCATGCACGCTAAAGGTTGGAGTCGCCAGCAGTCGATCGACTTTATGGCCAGTAATACAGCGCTTTCAATGCACAACGTCACCACGGAAATCGATCGCTATATTTCTTGGCCGGGCCAAGCGTTATCATACAAAATTGGTGAATTAACCATAAAACGCTTACGCGCTAAAGCTGAGAAAGCATTAGGAAAAGATTTTGATATCAGAAAGTTCCATGATGCAATTTTAGAAAATGGCTCCATCCCAATGACGGTACTAGAGCAAATGGTTGATGAGTTTATCACTCGCCAGCAGGCGAAGATAGAAGAGACAAGCAAGGTATAAATTAAACAAACACTCAGAAATTAAATATTATTTTAGATTCAAACATACTGGCTTAATCACAATGCATTACATGAAATTTTCATCAGAATTAAAACTCGATACCAGCGAACAGCGACACTTTTGGCAGCAAGTACAGCAATCGAGTTTCTGTACTCCTGATAATATAAACATTGCCTATGCAATGATCGAACACCCCAATAAGCAACGCGCTATCGTGATCAGCAATGGCAGAGTTGAATCTTATTTAAAGTATCAAGAATTGATGTTTGATTTGTATCAACAAGGATTCAGCGTTTACGCTTTAGATCATCGAGGCCAAGGCTTATCAGATAGACTCACCCATAATCCATTTCAGGGTTATGTAGAAAACTTTAGCGATTACACTGCTGACTTGGCTCAATTTATCGAGCAAATAGTTAGTCCACAACAGCATGATGAGTTATTTTGTATCGCCCACTCAATGGGCTGTACCATCGCAAGTGATTACCTTAATCAATACCCACAAACATTTGCAGCAGCGGTATTTTCAGCACCAATGTTTGGTATACGGCTACCGTTTGCGAAATCACTTGTCCATTGGTTAGCTCAAAAACTTGATAACAATCGCCTTGAAGCAGGTAAAGTGCACAGTACGTTTGTGCTTGGTGGTACTCATTACAAACCCGATAGCTTTAAGCGAAATCTTCTCACTCATAGCCAATATCGCTACCAGCACTATCGCAACGTGTTTGAGGAAAATCCTCAGGTGCAATTGGGCTCGCCCACGAATCATTGGTTACTTGAAGCAATGAATGCGGCGCAGAGCACGATTAGCTATGCTAAAAACAGCCAAACCCCGATATTAATCTTGCAAGCTGAGAAAGATAGGATTGTATGTAACGAGTCACAAAATCAAACACTCAGTAATCATTGTCATAAAGTCGTCATTGAAGGCGCGTATCACGAGGTGTTTATTGAGAGTGATAAAATGCGTAATATTGCGCTTTCTTATGCTATCGATTTTATGGCACAACACTCAAAGATAGCTGAGTCTTAATCAATTGAATGATGTCGTCATTATCTAATGGCCTACTAATAATATAACCTTGGAACCAAGTACATTTTGCGTGTGTTAATAAATTAAGTTGCTGCTTATTCTCCACCTGTTTAGCCACAACAGGGAAATTTAATTTAGCTGCAAACTCAATAATAGCATTAACAATATTGAAGGTTTCAGGGTTAAATTCAATGTCTTCAAGGTAAACGGCTGCTAGTTTCACTTGTGAAAAACGAATACCTTGCAGCAAATAAACAGCACAAGATCCGCTGCCAAAATTATCCATCGCAATATTGATACCAAATCGTTGTAACTCAGCAATTTTGTTTTTAGCGACACTCGCATTTACCACAAACACATCTGCCGCTAACTCAAATTGAAGTAACGATGGAGATATTTGTGCTGCGTTAATTCGATTCATTATCACATTAGCAAAGTGATCTTGATGAAAATGGCGTGAAGATATATTTAACGACATTATAGGAATAGTTGCATTAGCTTGTTGAAGTGTTTTAATCATTTCACAAACTTGATCTAACGCCCACAACTCTAACTCAAAGATACAGTCAGACAACTCAGCAGATGTAATAAACTTGCGTGGGCTAATGTAGCCATACTGCGGATGATACCAACGCATCAAAACTTCTACACTATTGAGCTGTCCAGCCTGGTCGACAACGGGTTGATAGACTAAAGACATTTGCTGATTATGAATCGCAAGCTTCAATTCGTTTTGTAATTTAAATGGTTGAACCTGATGCTGAACAGATTCAGATTGATAAATAGCACAACCATTAGAACGGCTCTCTTTTGCTTGTTCTAAAGCGCTGTCGACACGAGCCAGTAATACTTGCGGCTCTAAAGACTCAATACCATCAAAAACGACTAATCCAATCCGAGCAGTAATGGATAAATTTTGATCTGAAATAGTAAAACTACGCCCAATCAACTGTCTAACTTCGCTTGCCAATGCTAGCGCACGCTTATTTGCTTGATCGATATCATTACCAAAGTTTTTGACTAAAAAGACAAATTCATCAGCGCCAAGGCGTGCAACTTGGCCAACACTGGAAAAAGTAGCTGATAACCTTGCCGCTATCTGCATTAATAATCGGTCACCAAGCTGGCGTCCCAAGCCATCATTAATTAATTTAAAATTATCTAAATTAATCATCAACAGTGCAGAGAACTGGCCAGTTTCACGACTGAAAACTTGTAGGTCGAACAGTTGATCAGCTAATAGGTCACGATTAATGATATCCGTAAGGCCGCTATGACTTTGTTTTTCATTGGTAATTGATTGATTTTTAACATCATCAGAAACATCTGTTATCGTACCAATAATACGCAGTGGCCGACCGAGTTCATCCCACTCAACAATTTTCCCACGATCAAGAATCCAAATATAACGGCCATCTTTATGGCGCAAACGGTAAACACTCTCATAATATTCATGTTGATTCTGAATGTAATTCTGTAGTGTATTTAAAACCTGTGCTTTATCATCGCGATGTAAACGAGATTCCCACACAGAATAATCATTATCGAGCTCATAAGGCTGATAGCCTATGATATCTTTCCAACGATCAGAAACGAACACATCACCAGTAGAAATACACCAATCCCAAATACCATTACGAGCCCCCTCAACAGCAAATAGCCAGCGTTGCTCAGCATCATTAAGACGCTTCTTACTTCGAGATAGTCGCCCATTAACTTGATTTAGATAATCTCGTAAGTTAACCAACTCAGTTGATGCACACACAATATCAGTATTGAAGTCAGGTGAATCAAGGTTTTTGGCGGCTTGGCTTAATTGGCTCAATGGCCGAATAAGCAAATAGTGCAACATCACGCAAAATAACGACAGTAACAAAGCGCCTATGCCCCATATCTCCATAAAACGCTTTAAGAGACTATCAACAGCTTCAGCTAATATATTAGCAATGTCATATTCTAAGTAAATCAGTTCAACGGAGTTTGAATAACTGTAACGTGAATTCGCATTAACAGGGTAGTAGGCTTGGATAGATAGACGATCAAAGTTAACCTTTAAATATGATTTATTGTTGCTGACAACACTTCTATGCAAATCAGCAGAATAGCCTTCTAACACATTGGTAGCATTACTTTCTCGCCAAATAATATGATTCGCAAATTGAATCTTACTATCTGAATCAAGGATCACATAGACCATCATATTCTGATCGGTTGAAACTAACGCAACCTCCTGCTCTATCCGTTCAGGATCTTGCATCAATATTGAAGATTCAACCACATGACGCATTCTGAATAAGTCTTTCTGTATTTGCTCTGATTGTCTTAATGCCAACTGATCATTTAGCTCAGCATGCTCATAAAAATACTCTCCAGATACTAAGCCGAAGTAGAGGGTGAAAACACACACAGGGACAATTATAGACAGAGAAATTTTTGGCAAACGAGGCAAAATAAACCCACCCAATTAAATATATGAAGATACGCTAACGGTTATCTTATCAACAAGTAAAGCAATAGTTATGAAGACGAATAACATATACAAAATAAAAAACTATTGATTTATTAGGAGCTTTAAATCGATCTACATACTCTACCTTGTTTCTGCTGTAAGTGTAATTTTATTTACCTAGATAAAACATGCACCATGACAATAAACACTCAGGATATTATTGGTGTAACGTACTCTAAAATAAATCAAACGAAACAACTTATTGGATAACGCTAAGCTTTATCTCATCAAACTGCAAAACAATGAGATGACTAGATTAACCATCTAACAGCCAAATGTGAACAAGTAGACAATAAGTTATTTAGGTTAACTAAGGTTCAATGTTAGTCAGTTAGAGCAAAAGCCTGATACATCAGTTTGTAGCGTACAGCCATCATCTCTCATCTGAGCATATCGATCATACAGCAATAATGTTTTACTTAATGTGCACAGGTAAACATCAGATAACTCAAAGTATTTTAACTATAGACGTAAAATTAAGGACACTCGCATGAGCATATCGTCCACACGAGTCAATGGCTTAAGTCCAAGAACCGCTTTCAGGCACAAATTGCAGACGTAAAAAAGCCCGCTATATAATAGCGGGCTGTCTCACGACTCTTTCAAGTCAATTAGGCGCCTGGAACTGACCTACTCTGGCATGGGCCACTGACTAATTGCTTAGGTTTAAGGCACAAAACAAAAAAGCCACTCGAGTAGAGAGGCCTTGCTGTATTATTTAGCGCCTGGAAATGACCTACTCTGGCATGGGCATACTGGCCACACTGACTAATTGCTTAGATTTAAGGCACAAAACAAAAAGGCCACTCGAGTAGAGTGGCCTTGCTGTGTTCTTTGGCCCCTAGAACTGACCGACTCTCGCATGGGCATGTCATCCTCTCGGGTCAATGGTTTAGGTCCAAGAACCGCTTTTAGGCACAAATTACAGACGTAAAAAAGCCCGCTACATAATAGCGGGCTGTTTACCGACTCTTTCAGGTCAATTAGGCGCCTAGAACTGACCTACTCTCGCATGGGCATATCATCCACACGGGTCAATTGCTTAGGTTTAAGGCACAAAACAAAAAGGCCACCCGATTAAGGTGGCCTTGCTGTTTTATTTGGCGCCTGGAAATGACCTACT
>NZ_JACJFJ010000010.1:0-123657 GCF_014164545.1 Shewanella sp. SG41-3 | reverse complement strand
TCTGTTGATGACATAACTGGAATAGGCGCTACTGGTGGTTCATCAACATTGAATAAAGTAAGTAGTATCGATATTGGTACAGCTCAAGGTGCTCAAGATGCGCTAGATGTTATTGATGCCGCAATTGGTGGTATCGATTCTCAACGAGCTGATTTAGGTGCGGTACAAAACCGTATGAACTTCACCATTAACAACTTGAGTAATATTCAGTCTAACGTGTCAGATGCACGTGGACGTATTCAGGATGTAGACTTTGCTACTGAAACTGCCCAGTTAACTAAGCAACAGATTTTATCGCAAACTTCTTCTGCAATGTTGGCTCAGGCTAATCAGTTACCTCAAACAGCGTTATCACTACTATAATAGTGATTCACTAAGTTAAGGTTACAGATAGGGAGGGTCGCTTGCGATTCTCCCTTTTATGTTTTAATACTTATGATAAGGCACATATTCAATCGTTATTAGGCCGTTTGAATGTAGTGGTTGTTACTTAGATGTTGATATATATTTAACAACTAAAAATGGTGTGATTATTGCTTTGTTTTATTCGTTTAGTTGAGGTGTGCCATGGATGTTAATATAGCTGGATCAAATGCCCTTTTACGCAAAGATGGACAGGCTAACATACTTGAAAAACAGCCTAGTCTAGCCAAAAATGCTTTACCTGTAGAGAGTATACAAAAAGTAGGGGATAGCAGTCGCAGCACAGAGCAAGTGAATCAACTGACTCAGGTGGACTCACAAGAGTTGAACCAAGCGGTAAGTGATATTGCTGCGAGCATGAATGTGATGCAAAAGGGGTTAGCCTTTAATATCGATGAAGAATCAGGCATACAAGTGGTTAAAGTCATCGATGTTAAAACGGGTGATTTAATCCGTCAAATTCCTAATGAAGAAGCGCTTGATATTGCCAAAAAATTAAATGAAGTGACTGGTTTGTTGATGAAAACGGAAGTTTAACCAATAAATTAAACAGTTATTAGCAGGTTTGTTTTTAGATGAAATTGCAGAGGTTATTATGGGATTAACATCAGTTGGTATAGGTTCAGGTCTTGACATCGGTGGTATTGTTACTGCTCTTGTTAATGCAGAAAGTGCAGGGAAAACTGCCAAGCTTGATGTTAATGAAGGTAAAATTAATGCACAAATTTCTGGTATCGGCTCTTTAAAAAGTGCCATGTCGGAGTTTAAAGACAAAATAGCTGCTTTAACAAAACCAGAAACCTTTGGCAGTCAAAAGGTAGCAACCTCAACCAAAGATTATCTTTCAGCGACAGTTGATAAAACTGCGGTATCGGGTAGTTACCAGGTAAAAGTAGAACAACTCGCCCAAAGTCAAAAAGTCGGCTCCGCTGTGGTGGCAGATAAAACCTCAGCTATTGGTGAGGGCTCGTTAAGTATTGCTCTAGGCACAGGGGATAGCTTTAATATCGATATCGCAGGCACTGACACACTGACTGATATCATGAATAAAATCAATAAATCTGAGGATAATAATGATGTTACTGCCACAATTATCAATGGTGAATTAGGTCCTCAGTTAGTCTTAGGTTCGAAAAAAACTGGTGAAGATAACACTATCAGTGTTAGTGCCACAGATACTGATGGTAACACTGGCTTAGCAGATACTTTTTCTATGACTGAGCTGACCCCGGCTAAAAATGCCATTGCATATATTGATGGTGTAAAAGTTGTCTCACAAAGTAATACCATTAGTGAGGGAATTACCGGAGTGTCACTCTCATTAACCGCTGCAGATATTAATAAAACAACCACATTGACAGTAAGTAAAGATACAGCAAAAACCAAAACTGCGATTGAGGGGTTTGTTGAAGCTTACAATACTGTGATGACAACCATCAAAGATTTAACGGGTTATGACGCAGATACCGAACAAGCAGGTATTTTGCAAGGTGATGCATTACCACGAAGCATTCAAAGCCAAATGCGCAATATGTTATCGAGTCAGTATAGTACGTCTGATGGTGATAAAATGCTGGCGAATTTAGGTGTAACCACAACCCGTGAAGGTTTACTTGAAATTGATTCAACTAAATTAACCGAAGCTATTGCCAGCGATAAAGGCACTATAGCTGAGATGTTCAGTGCTGAAGATAGTGGTTTCGCCAGTAAAATGTCATCATTAATGGATGGTTACGTAAAATCTGGTGGTATTATGGATAGCCGTGACTCTTCTCTAGATGAACAACTCAGTCGTATAGCTGACAGTCGTGAGCAACTTAATACCCGTATGGCTGCATACAGTGACCGTTTATATAAGCAATATAATGCGATGGACTTAGTTGTCGCGAGTTTAAACAGTAGCGCTAGTGATTTACAGTCCCGCTTAGACTCCTTGCCTGGTGTTGTTAGGAATAATAATTAATTACTGAGTAAGTATAAACATAGAACAAGCAGTTTTTTTGACTATCATGGTCTTGCTACAGATATGTAAAGTTTTACATAAGAGGTTTAGTTTGGATTACTCCCTGACTGAAATTAATGGTATCAATAGTAAGCTAATGTTTATTATTGATAAAATAGAAAAGTCTAAACCTGAAGACGAAGTTGTTTCAGATTTGGTATCAGAATTGCATTTACTTACTGAGACGCGTCAAAAGTTATTGCATGCCTTAGTGTCTGATACAAATTTTACTGACAGAGAAATACTGGAACAGCAGTTTGATTTGACTCAGACATTGATAAAGCAAAGTCGAAAAATAATGGATTCTAGACAATCGTTGTTACAGGCTGGCAATACCACAAAACGCCAAATTAATGTGTATAAAGCAATTGATTCAAATAGGTAGGTGTAAATATGCGCAGTTCAATGCAATCATATCGTAAGGTGTCAGTAGACAGTAATATGGCAGTGGCGACACCACACCGTATTATCCAAATGTTATTAGCAGGTGCACTAGAACGCTTAGCTCAAGCTAAATTAGCTATAGGGAACGGTGACATAGCCAACAGAGGCGTATTAATTGGCAAAGCTATCGGGATTGTTAATGGTTTAAATGGCAGCTTGAATATGGATGCAGGTGCTGATGTTGCCGCTAATTTGACTCAGTTATACGACTACATGTTGCGTAGAATGTCTGAAGCCAATATTAATAACGACTCACAAGCGATTGATGACGTGGTGTCGATTTTAAAAACCATTAAAGAAGGCTGGGATGCTATTCCACAGGATATGCACGAGCTAACCTCTGAAGTGAGTTAATCCTTACAGTGTTCTGTATTTCAACTGAAAAGACGCTTCGCGTCTTTTTTTATTTCTATTAGTCTTCAATTCATTACATGAAATTCATGTATCTAATTCATCATTTTTCATCTATTTATTACCGTGAGATGATGCTATGGCGAGTCTATATTTAACCTCTCAGTTCAAACGAAACTTGGTTCATTAGATTTTTCGAATAAAAAAACAGCATATTGCTATTAAAATGTGGCTCAATGTAGATAAAATGTAACTGGTGCTTGCTTATGGTGAGCTGATAATACAATATTTATCCCTAAGTTCGTTTTTCTACCCAGAATTTTGCGGATTTACGATCATGTTTTAGGAATAATGCTAGAATACTGTCAGTGTTGTCAGCTGTTATGGCTGCAATGTACTTTGGTTTTTGTTGCTGTGTGCGACGCAACCATTCCGAATAAATACCTATAACAAGAGCTTTTGGCCTTCTGAATGATGCAAATAGAACAACGAATTTTAATTGTCGGTACCCCATCAGAGCGCGTGACCCGTTTGTGCTGTATTTTAGAATTCTTAGGCGAGCAATGTGACATTGTTTCTAATGAATCTTTAGCAGCCTTAGTCGAGCTTTCTCGGTACCGAGCAGTTGTCATTGTGAATGAAAATATCGATGTCGATAGTATTAAAAATATTATCGCTGCAGCTCCTTGGCAACCCATACTCTTGCTGGGTGATATTGATATTCATCTATCAAATGTGCTTGGGCTGATCGAAGAACCGATAAATTATCCGCAACTTACTGAGTTATTGCATTTTTGCCAAGTGTTTGGTCAAGCAAAACGCGAGCATACCTTAACAAACGGTAATCAGACTAAGTTATTCAGAAGCCTAGTGGGGCGCAGTGAAGGTATTGCTAACGTTAGACACTTGATTAGTCAAGTATCTAGTTCTGATGCAACGGTATTAGTGTTGGGGCAATCTGGCACAGGTAAGGAAGTGGTTGCACGTAATATTCATTATTTGTCTGAACGACGTGATGGCCCATTTATTCCTGTTAACTGTGGTGCGATTCCTGCTGAGTTACTTGAAAGTGAGTTATTTGGCCATGAGAAGGGCTCTTTTACCGGGGCAATATCTGCACGTAAAGGTCGTTTTGAAATGGCTGAAGGCGGTACGCTATTTCTCGATGAGATCGGTGACATGCCATTGCAGATGCAAGTTAAGTTGTTGCGTGTATTGCAAGAAAAGGTTTTTGAGCGTGTTGGTGGCAGTAAAACGATTGCCACAGATGTACGTATTGTGGCTGCTACGCATCGCGACCTTGAAACCATGATTGTAGATAATGAATTTCGTGAAGATTTGTTTTATCGATTAAATGTGTTCCCAATCGAAATGCCGGCGTTAAGTGAGCGACGTGATGATGTGCCGTTACTGCTGCACGAACTCGTTAACCGAGTGTTTAATGAAGGCCGCGGTAAGGTTCGCTTTACTCAACGAGCCATTGAATCATTAAAAGAGCATCCTTGGTCCGGTAATGTTCGTGAATTATCAAACTTAATTGAGCGCTTAACGATTTTGTACCCAGGCGGACTGGTTGATGTCAACGATTTACCGCATAAGTATCGTTATATTGATGTGCCAGAATATTGTATTGAAGTCAGTGAAGAACAGCTAGAACGTGATGCGTTAGCGTCGATATTCAGTGATGAAGAGCCTGTCGAAATACCCGAAACTCGCTTTCCAAGTGAATTACCGCCGGAAGGGGTTAATTTAAAAGACTTACTGGCCGAATTAGAAATCGACATGATCCGTCAGGCACTCGAACAGCAAGATAATGTTGTCGCAAGAGCGGCTGAGATGCTTGGTATTCGCCGTACCACATTAGTCGAAAAAATGCGTAAATATGGTTTAAGTAAAGAATAATTAAACTGTAATTAATTGATATTGTAATGAAAACACACTAAGAGTGTGTTTTTTCGTTTGCGTAGCTTGCTGAGGAACCGTGCACCGATGTTTCAGCTACGACAAAATGTTTGCTTGGCACGGTAAATGCATTGGGTTAGTCAAATGTTATTCTTTTGACGGAGCGACCATGTATTCAGCACGAGCGTTAACCCAGACAGACGATTCATACTTTGAATTATCTGCGTCAGCTTCGTCTTTCGCTATCACTGATGCGGAAACACAAACGTCTGCAATTGACGTGAATTCAAATGTACAAAGTCATACCAATCAGGGACGTGTTCACTCAAGCTCATTCATTGCCACTGGCATAGCAACGTCTCTTGTCAGTTCATATTCCAGTAAGGCCGCCAATATGTCGAATCAAATGGCGCATATTCTTCAAGCTATGCCATCTGGCGTGGTGATCATTGATGGTGATGGTGTTGTGACGTTAGCTAATCCGGTTGCAACAGAGCTATTAGGCCGACCTCTACAAGGATTACGTTGGTTTGAGATTATTCATCGTGCTTTTGCACCTCAAGATGATGATGGACACGAAGTGTCGCTAAAAAATGGTCGACGGGTAAAGTTGGCTATTACACCGTTAGCCCCAGAACCTGGGCAGTTAATTGTGTTAACGGATCTTACCGAAACCCGTTTACTGCAGAAAAACCTATCTCATTTACAACGATTATCGGCGTTAGGGAAAATGGTGGCCACGTTAGCACATCAGGTACGAACCCCATTATCTGCAGCGCTTCTGTACGCTTCTAATCTTGCTAGTCCTAAATTAACCGATTCTGCACGGTCTAAGTTTCAATCTAAGTTGGTTGACCGACTCAATGAACTCGAGCGTCAAGTAAATGACATGTTACTTATGGCTAGAGGACGCCAAGATGGAATGGCTGAATCTGTTTCAATGGATGAGATAATCAGCCAAGTGATGGCCAGTTGTGAACCGATTGCAGATAAAAAACATTGTCAGCTGGTTGTTGAAGATACTTCACATTCATTGATGCTTGCCAATGCGAATGCGCTCAGTTCTGCGGTAAATAATTTAGTGATGAACAGTATTGAAGCTGGGGCCACAAAAATAAAAGTCAGCGCCAGTGAAACGCCTGATGGTCTATTATTGGATGTTATTGACAATGGCAAAGGGCTTGAACCGTCAATGCAGCAACAAATACTTGAGCCATTTTTTACAACAAAGAGTCAAGGTACAGGTTTAGGCTTAGCTGTTGTGCAGTCGGTAGTACGAAACCATGGTGGACAGATACAGTTGTCGTGTAAACCCGGTATGGGTTGCCATATTCGTTTGAGCTTTCCGCACATTAACAAAATGAGTGATCAGGAGGTGGCGCGTGGCTGAAGCAAATATTCTATTAGTTGAAGATGATGCTGATTTACGTGAAGCATTGCTTGATACACTGATGCTTGCCCATTACGACTGTGTTGATGTTGGCAGTGCTGAAGAGGCTATATTGGCCTTAAAAGTAAACCACTTTGATATGGTGATTAGCGATGTGCAGATGGATGGCATCGGTGGTATGGGCTTGCTGAGTTATTTACAACAACATCAACCTAAAGTGCCGGTATTATTAATGACCGCATATGCCACGATTAACAGTGCTGTTAGTGCGATGAAATTAGGCGCAGTAGATTATCTTGCTAAGCCTTTTGCACCAGAAGTGTTATTAAATCAGGTATCACGCTATTTGCCTTTAAAACAAAATCACGACAATCCCGTGGTTGCCGATGAGAAAAGTTTAGCATTGTTGGCGCTGGCTCAGCGCGTTGCGGTGTCAGATGCTTCGGTCATGATCATGGGCCCGAGTGGTTCAGGTAAAGAAGTGCTGGCACGTTATATTCACCAGCATAGCCAACGTAATGAACAGCCATTTATTGCGATTAATTGTGCGGCAATACCAGAAAACATGTTAGAAGCCACCTTGTTTGGTTACGAAAAAGGTGCATTTACTGGTGCTTATCAAGCTTGTCCTGGCAAGTTCGAACAAGCTCAAGGCGGCACCATATTGCTTGACGAGATTTCTGAGATGGAGCTTGGCTTACAAGCAAAATTATTGCGGGTATTACAAGAGCGCGAAGTAGAGCGTTTAGGTGGCCGTAAAACAATAAAATTGGATGTGAGAGTTCTCGCAACGTCAAACCGCGATTTGAAATCGTTGGCGACGTCTGGCGAATTCAGAGAAGATTTATATTACCGCATTAACGTATTTCCACTGACGTGGCCAGCACTAAACCAACGTCCTGCGGATATTCTTCCGTTAGCACGTCATTTATTGGCGAAGCATGCTAAAGCATTGAATATGACGTCGGTGCCTAAACTTGATGATGCGGCAACTCGACGGTTACTGACTCATCGCTGGCCGGGTAATGTGCGAGAGTTAGACAATGTTATTCAACGCGCCTTGATATTACGAGTAAATGATAACATTGGTGTCAATGATATTATTATCGACTCTGCTGATGTGAAGTTAGTTGCCACAGAATATGCAGAGACAGAGCAGTCTATTGAAGTAGATGGCTTAGGTGACGAATTAAAGGCCCAAGAACATGTGATTATTTTAGAAACCTTGAATCAATGTCAGGGGAGTCGAAAAAAGGTCGCTGAAAAACTCGGTATAAGTGCTCGAACATTACGTTATAAGATGGCCAAAATGCGTGATATGGGCATTCAACTTCCTGCTTAGCGTTATCTGTAATTGGTTAATTAACCTTATGATTTATAGTCTAATTAACTTTGCTTATTTATTGCTAACATCTGTCAAGATGCAAAAAGTAACCTGTCCTATCTAATGGAACGGTTACTTTTGCTCTATTTCCCGCCATTTTATCTACTCATATTATATTTCTTCTAATATTGGCATCTAAATTGCTTTAACTCTTTATTAGTTATTATTGTCGTCAAAAAGTCGACGAAAGGGAGTTACATCATGCAGATTAGCGCAAATCCATTAATGCAAGAAATGCAGTCACTTCGTGGCGAAATAGCCCCTTCGATTGGCTCATCTATTCGACCTAATCTTACTCAGCAAGTGAATAACACCACAGGCGTCGATTTCAGTCAGTTATTGTCTCAGGCTGTGGGCACTGTCAATGAGTTACAACAAAACTCGTCCAATTTAGCCACTCGTTTAGACATGGGCGATACGACGGTTACCCTTTCTGATACGGTTATTGCGCGTGAGAAAGCCGGTGTTGCCTTTGAAGCAACGGTGCAGGTACGTAATAAACTCGTTGAAGCATATAAAGAAATTATGAGTATGCCTGTTTAGCTGCAGATAGCGTTAAGCACTAAATAATATAACAACATTAGATATAGCAGGTACGTATTGTGAGCACAGACATGATGGTAGGTTCAGATTCAACAGTTGATGGCGGCGTCCAGCAAGAGAATAAATCTGGGCTGCTTGGCGGCATCGGCGGTGCAGATATGATGCGCCAAGTGATCATGATTTTGGCACTAGCGATATGCCTAGCGCTCGCTGTGTTTGTGATGATGTGGGCACAAGAGCCAGATTATCGACCACTTGGTAAAATGGAAACAGCTGAGATGATCCAAGTCTTAGATGTGCTTGATAAAAACCAAATCGAGTATCAAATCAACGTCGATGTGGTGAAAGTACCTGAAGATAAATATCAAGAAGTAAAATTACTGCTTAGCCGTGCGGGGATTCAAAGTAGCACTCAAGCTAACGATTATTTAAGCCAAGACAGTGGTTTTGGTGTTAGCCAACGTATGGAACAAGCGCGCTTAAAACAAAGCCAAGAACAAAATCTAGCCAGAGCTATTGAAGAACTAAAAAGTATTAGCCGTGCTAAAGTCATTTTAGCGTTACCCAAAGAAAATGTTTTTGCCCGTAATGCTTCTAAGCCAAGTGCTACAGTAGTGGTGAGTGTGCGCCGTGGTGGTTTAGGCCAAGAAGAGATTGACGCGATTGTTGATATTGTTGGTTCGGCTGTTCAAGGGTTAGAGCCTTCTCGTGTAACGGTAACCGACTCCAATGGGCGTTTGCTGAATTCAGGTAGCCAAGATGGTACCTCAGCAAGAGCACGTCGTGAGCAAGAGCTCGTGCAGCAACAAGAAGCTGAATACCGTAAAAAAATTGACTCAATCCTAATGCCTATCTTAGGCCCTGAGAACTTTACTTCTCAGGTTGATGTTAATATGAACTTTACTGCAGTAGAACAAACCGCAAAACGTTTTTCACCAGATTTACCGGCTATTAGAAGTGAAATGACCATTGAACGTAACTCAACGGGTGGAAGTTCTGGTGGTATTCCTGGTGCGCTAAGTAATCAACCGCCGATGGAGTCGGATATTCCGCAAGTTGCAGGTGAAGCGACAGCTTCAACCGTATCTGGCGATTCTTCAAAAGAAGCGACTCGTAATTATGAATTAGATACAACTATCAGCCATACTCGTCAGCAAATTGGTGTGGTACGCCGTGTGAGTGTGTCAGTAGCGATTAACTTTAAACCAGGGCAAGTAGATGAAAATGGCCAGGTCACTCGTGTGGCGAGAACTGAGCAAGAGTTAACTAATATTCGTCGTTTACTCGAGGGCGCTGTTGGGTTTAGTACCCAGCGTGGTGATGCTCTTGAAGTGGTAACCGTTCCCTTTATGGATCAGCTAATTGAAGAGTTACCTGAACCTGATATGTGGGAACAACCGTGGTTTTGGCGTGCAATTAAGCTAGCATTAGGTGCGATTGTTATTTTAGTGCTTATCTTGGCTGTGGTTCGTCCTATGCTTAAGAAGCTAACCAATCCTAATGGGATCAACATGCCAGATGATGTTCGTCCTGGACATGAGTTAGCAGAAATTGAAGATCAGTATGCAGCAGATACCTTAGGTATGCTCAATACTAAAGAGGCGGAATACAGTTATGCTGATGATGGCTCAATTCATATACCTAATTTGCATAAAGATGATGATATGATTAAAGCAATTAGAGCGTTAGTGGCTAACGAGCCTGAACTTTCCACTCAAGTAGTTAAAAACTGGTTACAAGACAATGGCTAAAGACAAAGTAGAAAAAGCAGAGAAATCAACGGCATTTGACCCAGATTTAGTTACTGGTGTTGAGAAAACAGCCATTTTATTGCTCAGTTTGAGTGAAGCGGATGCTGCGTCAATTTTGAAACACTTAGAGCCTAAGCAGGTACAAAAAGTGGGTATGGCGATGGCGGCGATGGATGACTTTGGTCAAGAAAAAGTCATTGGGGTTCACAAGCTATTTTTAGATGATATTCAAAAATTCTCTTCAATTGGTTTTAACAGTGAAGAATTCGTCCGTAAAGCGTTAACCGCGGCATTGGGGGCAGATAAAGCTGGTAACTTAATTGAACAAATTATTATGGGCAGCGGCGCTAAGGGGCTTGATTCATTAAAGTGGATGGATGCCCGCCAAGTGGCGACCATTATTCAAAATGAACATCCTCAAATTCAAACCATTGTGTTGTCTTACTTAGAACCGGATCAAGCGGCTGAAATTTTTAGTCAGTTCCCTGAAAATACCCGTTTAGATTTAATGATGCGTATTGCCAATCTTGAAGAAGTTCAGCCAGCAGCATTGCAAGAGCTAAACGACATCATGGAAAAACAATTTGCGGGTCAAGGTGGTGCGCAAGCAGCCAAAATGGGCGGCTTAAAAGCTGCAGCCAATATTATGAACTACCTCGATACTGGTATTGAGAGCCAAATAATGGAAACTATGCGTGAGTCTGACGAAGAGATGGCGCAACAAATACAAGACATGATGTTTGTATTTGAAAACCTCATTGACGTTGATGACCGTGGTATTCAGGCATTGTTACGTGAAGTACAGCAAGATATCTTGATGAAAGCACTCAAAGGTGCTGATGAAGCTTTAAAAGAGAAAATTCTTGGGAACATGTCCAAGCGTGCTGCAGAATTACTGCGTGATGACTTAGAAGCCATGGGGCCTATTCGTATCAGTGAAGTTGAAGTAGCACAAAAAGAAATTCTGTCTATTGCACGTCGACTCAGTGACAGTGGTGAAATTATGCTAGGCGGCGGTGGCGGTGACGAGTTCTTGTAATTTTATGATTAGGTATGTCTGAAAGATATGCCTAATTTACTTGCCTAATTCGTTTGTTGTCAGTAAAGCTAATACATTGTACTCCTGTTATTATTTTGCTTTGAGCCAATGTTTTCAATAACACAAGTGACCAATTATGTCTGAATCAAAAGTGCCTAAAGATGTCACCAATGCCGATAATGAGCATGAGTTTAGCCATTGGCAATTACCTGATATTACCAAAGACAGCAGTCACGATCCTTCAAATTTATTTGGTCAATTTTCTGAAGCTCATCGGCCAAACCCCGTTTCTGGCCCCGAGAAGTCTATGGCGCCGCCTACGATGGCACAAATCGAAGATATTCGCGCAGCGGCAGAGCAAGAAGGGTTTGAGCAAGGTCAACAAGAAGGTCATCAACAAGGGCTGGAACAAGGGCGTTTAGAAGGATTAGAGCAAGGTCATCAGCAAGGTTTTGCTCAAGGCGAACAACAAGGTTATGAGGCTGGTCAAACTAAAGTTAATCAGTTAGTTGAGCAACTTAATCACATTATGACTCAATTTGAGTTGCCATTATCAATAGTTGATAACGAAATTGAAGCCGAGTTGCTCGCCATGACAATCAGCTTAGCAAAGTCGGTAATTGGTCACGAACTAAAAACGCATCCAGAGCATATATTATCAGCGTTACGCCAAGGTGTTGACGCCCTACCATTAAAAGAACAACTGGTTAAATTACGCTTAAATCAAGCCGATGCTGAAATCGTCAGCCAATGCTATAGTGCTGAACAATTACAAAAAAATAACTGGCAAATTGATATCGATCCTACTTTATCAAATGGCGACTGTATTATTGAAAGTGTACGCTCCTCCGTTGATTTACGCGTCGAGCAACGTATCAATCAAGTATTTAGTGAATTGGATGCGCAGTCGAATCAGATAGCTAAAAATGTACAACAACAAAAGTCTACTCATCCACAATATCAAACAACATCAGTCGAAAATTTGACAGAGTATCAACAAGCCTCTGAGTCTGCTAATGGGATTGAGGCAGTCAACGATCAAGCCGCTTCAGATACTGCTCCCGACCAAGATAATCAGCTCGAGACTGGACAAACAGATGTTGCTCAGAAGACCAATGCGACTGAATCTGTCGCTGAAAATGTTCTAGATGGCTCAGCTGCATCACTCAATGTTGAGCATGATAAAAATGCCACTGTCGATAACGATATAACGCTCAATACAAGTGCACCAGCGGGTAATGGCGCAGGCGATGACGATCAGCAACAGAACAAAGGGCTATCTCAAGGAAATATCGATGACCACCCGTCAACATAAACTCCTCAATAAACTGTCGGTGCATCATAAACACGTGCTACCGCTTAGACCCGTCGCTAGCGGCCAGTTAGTTAGGGTTGTTGGTTTAACCTTAGAAGCGACAGGATGTCGTGCGCCTGTGGGCAGTTTATGCTCCATTGAAACCATGGTTGGTGAGTTAGTTGCTGAGGTGGTTGGCTTTGATGACAAACTGTTGTATTTAATGCCTATTGAAGAGCTGCGAGGTGTCTTGCCTGGCGCACGGGTTCAACCCTTGGGTGAGCAATCTGGATTAAATGTCGGATTAGCATTGTTAGGTAGAGTATTAGACGGTAGCGGCGTGCCGTTAGATGGTTTGGGGCCATTGAATACGGATCAATACGCAGCCCGTCATGGTCCTTACATTAATCCATTGTCTCGACGTGCCATTACCGAACCATTAGATGTCGGTGTTCGTGCCATTAATTCGATGTTAACCGTAGGTAAAGGTCAGCGAATGGGGCTGTTTGCTGGCTCTGGGGTAGGTAAAAGTGTGCTTCTAGGCATGATGACTCGAGGTTCTAAAGCCGACATTATTGTGGTGGGATTAGTCGGCGAGCGTGGCCGCGAAGTTAAAGAATTTATTGAAGAAATTTTAGGTAAAGAAGGTCGTGCCCGCTCGGTTGTAGTGGCTGCACCGGCAGATACATCGCCATTAATGCGTTTACGTGCTTGTGAAACATCGACTCGTATAGCCGAATATTTTCGTGATTTAGGCTACGATGTTTTATTGTTAATGGACAGCTTGACACGTTATGCCCAAGCGCAACGTGAAGTGGCGCTTGCGGTAGGAGAACCGCCAGCAACCAAAGGCTATCCACCTTCTGTGTTTGCTAAGTTACCCCGTTTAGTTGAGCGCGCCGGTAATGGCGGCGCTGGTCAAGGTTCTATTACGGCTTTTTATACTGTATTGACCGAAGGTGATGATCAACAAGATCCGATTGCAGATGCTTCTCGAGCGATTTTAGACGGCCATATTGTGCTATCTCGTCAACTTGCCGATTCGGGTCATTATCCTGCGATTGATGTGGAAGCATCAATTAGCCGTGTTGCGCCAATGGTGATAAGTGGAGAACACTTAGAGGCGATGCGTAAAGTTAAACAGATGTATTCTTTGTATCAGCAAAATCGTGACCTGATTTCAATTGGCGCGTACTCACAAGGCAGTGATCCTCGGATTGATAATGCGATACGTTTACAACCTGCAATGAATGCTTTTTTACGTCAAGGGTTTAAAGAACCTGTCTCATTTGAAGAAAGCCGAGTGATGTTGACTCAAATTGCCGCTCAATGTCAGGGATAACCTAGATGACTCGCACAGACCCATTATTAACGGTATTGAAGCTAGCGACTGCTGCCGAGGAACAAGCGGCATTGCAGCTCAAGTCGGCTCAATTTGAAAAACAAAAACGCCAAGGGCAGCTCGATGCGCTAAACAATTACCGTTTAGATTACATGAAGCAGATGGAAGGGCACACGGGCACGACATTACGTGCTAATCAGTACCATCAGTTTCATCAGTTTATTCGTCAAGTTGATAGTGCTATTACCCAACAAGTGGCAGCGGTTAAAGATGCCGAAAAACAAGTGGGTTACCGTCAAGTTCACTGGCAAGAAAAACAACAAAAACGCAAAGCGGTAGAAATGTTACTCGCTCAGAAAGCCAAAAAGGCTATGGTCGTAGAAGCAAAACGTGAACAAAAAATGTCAGATGAGTTTGCTATGCAACAATATTACCGTCAAAAATCAATTAAGTCATAGCCTCCAAATCTAACATTCGTTTTACCGCAATCCCTTTTGATTGGTTCGTGTTCAAACTCTATTTATTATCTAAACTTTATCAACTAATATTTATTGGCACTTAAATTGCTTAATATAAATTTAAGTTTACATTGGAATAGAAATCGTCAGCGAAGCGACAGTGGAAACCTTATGATGAGGTTTGTAATGACTCTATTGATATTACCTAATATCGACATATGATTCATCGAGGTAATTTGATAGCTGTTTGTTAGACGATAATGACCTAACTTTGTTTGATTGAGTGGAGCTGATTATGCAGCAGATGAGCAATATCTTACTTGGAAATAGCAGTAAATCTGCTGATCTTAGTACAAAAGGAAACATGCAAGGTGTTGAAAATACATCATTCTTGTCTGCTTTTAATCAAGCGAGTGAATCCGAACTTGCTTCGCGGCCTAACGCCAATAGTGCACCTGTATCGTTAGACGCTGAAGTGGATCAAGTCGATGCTGCCAATGACCTTGATTTAGCTACTGAAGAAAATGCTGATATTGAATTGATTTTTGCTCAGCTTAATATGGCTGATGCATTAAATAAACGTCATTCCTCTGGCGGAAATGAATTGCCGCATGTGGATACATTAGATATTGGTTTTGACGCGATATCTTTGATCGACCCTGACAGCAGTATTATTGATGAGCTGAATAGCGATAGTCAGTCAGAGATGGGGGCGTTATTCACTGATGCTATTGATTTACCCGCTGACTCTCTTTCTACCAAAGAAGCTCTTTCTCAGCTTAGCCCTGAAGATATATCCAGCTTAATGGCATTTGCCAATTTATCTGAAAATGATTTACAAGCACTAGACATTAAGGGCTTAAGCGAGTTAATTAGTGACTTTAATTTACAAGCGCCTGTTGTTGATGAATCCATTTTAGCGATGGTGTCTGCAGATATGGACAGTAGTGACGATTCCCCAAAAAGTATCCTTAGCTCTGAAGAACAAAACCAAATTGATAAATCAATTGCCGCCAGTACCACCGTTCCAGGTCAAGCCGGCTCTCCGGGTCTTAATTCTGCGGTTGTTAAATTAGACCGCACCGATTTTTTGGAGGCTAGCGCCACTCTTGCATCTTCTTCAGCGATATCTGCCGACCCTAAGACGATTTTAGGTGATAGCACTCGTATTGATGGCAATATTCAATCAGATACTGATAATGCCAAAATGCTGGCGAAAGCTGATTTTTCTGTGGTCCTAGATTCCCTAGCGACCAAGCGTGCATCAGGAGAACTGTCAGCCAATATAAATTCGGCTAACTTGGGTTTAGACGCAGTGAATGATATCGGTGATACCGACACTAAGGCTTTACAAAATCAGAGTAGTTTTACTCCGATACATAAAAGTGATGTACCACAATTTCAGTTATCGTTGAAACCCCAAGGCGATCATGGTGCGCAAATGCAAGAGATGATCCAGCGCTTTTCTCCGGTCATGAAGCAGCAGTTAATTACTATGGTCAGTAATGGTATTCAGCAAGCTGAAATTCGTTTAGATCCGCCGGAACTTGGGCATTTAACCGTTAAAATTCAAATTCATGGTGATCAAACCCAAGTACAGTTTCATGTTGCTCAGTCGCAAACCCGTGATATTGTTGAGCAAGCTATGCCACGATTACGCGATATGCTTGCCCAAGAAGGATTACAACTAACAGACAGTCAGGTTTCTCAAGGCGATAGCGGGCGTGATCAGCAAGGACAATCTGGTGATCATGCCGCTGGAGATACGCAATTGGATGAAATTTCAGCACAAGAGCCTAGCTTGATGACAAATCCATCAAGGAGTTTACATTCTGCTATAGATTATTATGCTTAAGCAGGTAACCTATAGCACTAATATATCTTTTCAAGAATAACGAGTTATTCAGTTAAGTTATAATGTTAATCACAATGTTGATTAGGAACCATAATGCCTGAACAAGAATTAGAGTTAAACGACACACCTAACGCCGGTAAAAAAAGCAAGAAACTATTCATCTTTGGTGGCATTGGTTTAGTATTAGTTTTGCTTATTGGCGGCGGATTGTGGTTTTTTATGGGCTCGGACGAGCCTGCCGCTACCGACGTCAGTGGTGATGCATCTGCCGATCCCGCTGCGCCGATAGTCAGTTCTGAAGCAGAGTATGTCGGTATGCCAAGACCTTTTTTATTTAATTTACCAGGCGCTGACCGTGCTCGTTTAGTTGAAATAAAAGTCCAATTAATGGTGCGTGGTGAAAGTAATAGTATATTGACCCAAAAACATATTCCTTTAATTGAAGATGCGTTATTAACGACCTTTAGTGCTGCTGATGTGCAAAAGCTTAGTACCCAAGCAGGTAAAGACGAGCTGCGCCAGTTAGCCTTACTCAATGTTCAGAATACGCTGCAACCAATAACAGGAAATAAAGTGGTAGAGAAAGTCCTGTTTACTGGTTTTGTCATGCAATAACTAAAAGCGTTAACTGCTAAGGCGATGATGTGAGTGATTTATTAAGCCAAGATGAGATTGATGCGCTATTACATGGTGTCGATGACGATGATGATGATGACATTGTAGAAGATAGTGCTGATGCACGATCGTATGATTTCTCATCTCAAGATCGTATTGTGCGCGGTCGTATGCCAACGCTTGAAATCGTCAATGAGCGATTTGCTCGGCATTTACGAATCAGTATGTTTAACATGATGCGTCGCGCTGCAGAAGTGTCAATTAATGGCGTACAAATGCTTAAGTTTGGTGAGTATGTACATACGCTATTTGTTCCAACGAGTTTAAATATGGTGCGTTTTAGTCCACTAAAAGGCACAGCGTTAATTACCATGGAAGCAAGGCTAGTTTTTATTCTCGTCGACAACTTCTTTGGTGGTGATGGCCGTTTTCATGCCAAAATTGAAGGTCGTGAATTTACTCCAACAGAACGCCGAATAGTCCAGTTACTGCTTAAAATTATTTTTGAAGATTACAAAGAAGCATGGGCGCCGGTAATGGACGTGGAGTTTGAATACCTCGATTCTGAAGTGAACCCTGCCATGGCCAACATTGTCAGTCCAACAGAAGTGGTGGTGATAAACTCATTCCACATCGAAGTCGATGGTGGGGGGGGAGACTTCCACATCACTATGCCGTATTCAATGATTGAACCAATACGTGAATTACTCGATGCCGGTGTTCAAAGTGATAAACAAGATACCGATATGCGCTGGTCGCAAGCATTACGTGATGAGATCATGGACGTGCAAGTTGGTTTTGATGTCAATGTGGTTGAGCATGAAGTGACTTTACGTGATGTGATGGGATTTAAAGCGGGTGATATTATTCCGATTGATTTGCCTGAACATATTATGATGCGAATAGAGGGCTTACCAACTTACCGCTGTAAAATGGGTAAATCACGCGATAACTTAGCATTAAAAATCAGTGAAAAAATCCCGCGGCCAGAAACGGTTAAAACAGAGCTGCAATTAGTGACTCGCAAAGGCAAGTCGCGTGATATTTCAGACTTATAAGGTGAAGTAAATGAGTACAGAAGATACTGGCGATGACTGGGCTGCAGCAATGGCTGAACAGGCTTTAGAAGAAGCGGAACATGTCGAATTAGATGAGTTAGTCGACGAGTCCAAGCCTATTTCTAAAGAAGAAGCGGCAAAATTGGATGGTATCCTAGATATTCCTGTGACCATTTCTATGGAAGTTGGAAGAAGTTTTATTAGCATTCGAAATTTACTCCAGTTGAACCAAGGCTCTGTTGTTGAGCTTGATCGCGTCGCAGGTGAGCCTCTGGATGTTATGGTTAATGGCACCTTGATTGCCCATGGGGAAGTGGTGGTCGTTAATGACAAATTTGGTATTCGTTTAACTGATGTTATTAGCCAGACTGAACGTATTAAAAAGTTAAAATAACCATTTACACTAACGAAGCAGAGATCAGTATTCATTGAGTCTTTGCTTAGTGGGTTAACTATCACAAGGAATCACAGTGGCTAATATGATACCAATGCTCGGCATCATGAGTGAGGCATTAAGCGCCCCTGCAATGTCTAGTACTTTAGCTAGTAACACCTTAGTTCGGCCCGCCGAAACCTCTAATGTTGCAACCTTAGCGAATATGGTTGGTGGATTAATTGTCGTTTTAGCGTTGATTTTCTTGTTAGCTTATATTGTGAAACGTCTTAAGTTAGTCCCATCAAATGGTGGAATCATTAAAACGATTGCTGTGACGCCCATTGGACAGCGTGAAAAGGTGGTATTGGTGGAGGTCAATGGTCAGCAATATTTACTTGGCGTGACTTCGCAACAGATTAATCTTATCGATAAGTTATCTACCCCTGTCGACGTTCCACTTTCCTCGTTTGCCAGTCGCCTAAAACAAGCCAAGGAACAGCAATAATGAATAAGTACATAACAGCATTGGTGTTGGCGATACTGACGTTAGTGGCCGTTGTTCTATCACCCTCTGCACTGGCTCAAGACGGAGTGTTACCTGCATTGACGGTTACAACTGGTGCTGATGGAACCACTGAATATTCGGTAACCATGCAGATTTTATTGCTGATGACGGCAATGAGCTTTATTCCTGCCATGGTGATTATGCTCACCTCTTTTACCCGTATTATTGTGGTGTTATCGATATTAAGACAAGCTTTGGGGTTACAACAAACACCGTCGAATCAGGTATTGATTGGGATTAGCTTGTTTATGACTTTTTTTATTATGGCGCCCGTGTTTGACAAGATTTATGCTGAAGCCGTAGAACCTTATATCAATGAAACCATGACCTTAACCCAAGCTTATGACGTTGGCAAAGAGCCAATTAAAACATTCATGCTGTCGCAAGTTCGCACCACAGACTTACAAACTTTTATTGAAATATCAGGCTATAAAGACATTCAATCTCCTGAACAAACGCCAATGAGCGTTGTTATTCCTGCATTTATTACTAGTGAGCTGAAAACGGCATTCCAAATTGGCTTTATGCTGTTTGTGCCTTTTTTAGTCTTAGACTTAGTGGTTGCCAGTATTTTAATGGCGATGGGGATGATGATGTTGTCACCAATGATTGTGTCGTTACCCTTTAAAATCATGCTGTTTGTACTGGTTGATGGTTGGGGTCTTGTGATGGGCACATTAGCGAATAGTTTCGGAATATAAGGCCTCGTATTTATGTCTCCAGAATCGCTCATTGATATCTTTCGAGAAGCACTGTCAATTATTGTATTGATTGTGTCAGCGATTATTTTGCCTGGCTTATTTATTGGTTTAATTGTGGCGGTCTTTCAAGCTGCAACTTCAATTAACGAGCAAACCTTAAGTTTTTTACCACGTTTACTCGTGACCTTATTTGCATTGATGTTTTTAGGCCACTGGCTAGTGCAAACTATGATGGATTTCTTTTATGAGATGGTCAACCTCATCCCACAGGTTATAGGTTAAGTTGTGGATATTTTGTTTGATGAAATCAGTCAAACAATTGCGGCCTATCTTTTGCCTTTTTTTCGTATTTCATCCATGTTGATGGTAATGGCTGTGTTTGGCGCAAATACTACACCCGCTCGAGTTCGGCTGATGTTATCTGTTGCGATAACTATGGCCGTTGCGCCTATGCTGCCTCCTATTGAAAATATCGAGCTAATGGCATTAGGTTCCGTTTTTGTGATTGCTCAGCAAATTTTGATCGGGGTCACTATGGGTTTTGTCACCTTAATGGTGATGCAAACTTTTGTGTTAACGGGGCAAATTATTGGTATGCAAACCAGTTTAGGTTTTGCCTCTATGGTCGATCCAGGATCCGGTGAACAAACACCCGTAGTGAGTAACTTTTTTCTATTGCTCGCCACATTAATTTTTTTAGCCGTAGATGGACATTTATTGATGTTGCGGATGTTGGTAGCCAGTTTTGAAACGATTCCAATTTCAAATCAAGGCATATCAATTGCTAATTACCGTGCCCTTGCTGATTGGGGCAGTTTCATGTTCGGCTCAGCCTTAACGATGTCGATTTCTGCGATTATTGCCTTGTTGCTAATCAATTTATCCTTTGGTGTGATGACTCGTGCATCGCCGCAATTAAATATTTTTTCGATTGGTTTTCCGGTCACTATGGTTAGCGGTTTATTGATTTTATGGTTAACGTTAGCCCCGATCATGGCGCATTTTGATGAGGTGTGGTTAGCTGCACAGCTGCTCATGTGTGATCTACTGCTACTTCAATGTCAAATTGATGGCTCAGTGGTTTTTTAGGGGGCATAGATGGCAGAAAATGATAGCAGTCAAGAACGCACCGAGGAACCTACAGGGAGGCGACTTGATCAAGCGCGTGAAAAAGGTCAAGTCGCCCGCTCTAAAGAGTTAGGTACTGCAGCTGTATTGCTTGCTGCATCGATAGGTTTTTCGATGACAGGACCTGCTATCGCCAAAAGTCTCTATACCATTATGAAGCAAGTTTTTTCAATGGAACGCGATCAAATTTTTGATACTAATTCCATGTTTCGGGTTTGGGGCGTTGTTGGCAATGAGCTTGCTTGGCCGTTGATCAGCTTTATTGCTTTATTGGCATTCGTGTCTTTTCTGGGGAATATTGCCTTAGGCGGCATGTCTTTTTCAGTCAAAGCCTTTATGCCAAAAGGCAGTAAAATGAACCCAATGAGCGGCTTTAAACGCATGTTTGGTACTCAAGCCTTAGTTGAACTTACAAAGGGTATCGCTAAATTTTCTGTGGTAGCGTTATCTGCATATTTCCTTCTTAGTTTTTATTTCTATGATATTTTGACTCTGTCTAGCGATCATCTTCCTGGTAATGTTTATCACGCCTTAGATTTGTTGATTTGGATGTTTATTTTACTGTGTAGCTCCATGCTATTGATTGTTGTTATTGATGTGCCATTTCAAATTTGGAATCATAACAAACAGTTAAAAATGACCAAGCAAGAAGTTAAAGATGAATATAAAGACACTGAAGGTAAGCCTGAAGTTAAAGGCCGCATAAGACAAATGCAGCAAGAGCTGGCGCAACGACGCATGATGACCGAGGTACCTAATGCTGATGTTATCGTGGTCAACCCTGAACACTATGCTGTGGCGGTTAAATACGATGTAAGTCGTTCTTCTGCACCCTTTTTAATCGCTAAAGGGGTCGACGATGTTGCTTTTAAAATACGTGAAATTGCTCGTGAACATAATGTTGCTATTGTTTCTGCTCCACCACTTGCCCGTGCTATTTACCACACAACTAAAATAGACCAGCAAGTTCCAGAAGGCCTATTTACTGCAGTAGCACAAATACTCGCGTATGTTTTTCAGCTAAGACAATATCAAAAAGGCAAAGGTCGTCGGCCTAAACCCATTCCTATTAATCAACCTATTCCTGATGATTTAAAACATTAATCAACCCTATATCAGTCAAATCGCGACATTATGAATGATGCTATAACTAATAGTGGCTTAGTTTTTGCTTTGTAGATTTATTAGCGTCAAATAAAAACATAGTATTTCGCAATAGACTATACAAAGGGTTCCCCTCTATGGATGCAAAAGCAGCTTTCGGGCAGTTTAAACAAATAAGACCATCGACATTTAAAGGTATCGGTACACCTTTATTGGTACTTGCTGCGCTTGGGATGGTAGTTTTACCCATTCCTGCTTTTTTACTCGATATCCTATTTTCATTCAATATCGCGTTAGCATTAGTTGTGTTACTTGTTGCTATTTATTCTGACAGACCCCTTGATTTTGCTGCATTTCCGACAGTCTTACTGGTTGCGACTTTATTAAGACTCGCGCTTAACGTTGCCTCCACCCGTATTGTATTGCTCGAAGGTCATAATGGTGGTGATGCTGCGGGTAAAGTGATTGAAGCCTTTGGTTCTGTGGTTATTGGCGGAAACTATGCGGTTGGTTTAGTGGTGTTCATTATTCTTATTATCATTAACTTTGCTGTGGTAACGAAAGGTGCGGGGCGTATTGCTGAGGTGAGTGCTCGATTTACCTTGGATGCTATGCCGGGTAAGCAAATGGCCATTGATGCTGATTTAAATGCTGGCACCTTAACCCAAGACCAGGCGCGTATTCGCCGTGCTGAAGTGACTCGTGAAGCCGACTTTTATGGTGCGATGGACGGTGCTTCAAAGTTCGTTAAAGGTGATGCTATCGCCGGTATTATGATTCTTGTCATCAATATACTTGGTGGCTTTGTGATTGGTATCGTTCAGCATGATCTGGATTTTTCTAGTGCAGTAGAAATTTATACTTTGCTGACCATCGGTGATGGCTTGGTTGCGCAAATTCCCGGTTTATTATTATCAATTGCAGCCGCGTTAATGGTAACGCGTCAAAATGAATCTGGTGATATGGGCCAAATGATGTTTAGTCAGATGTTTGACAGTCACAAATCATTAGCCATTGCTGCTGGGTTACTGTTTATCATGGGTATTGTGCCTGGAATGCCTCATGTGGCATTTTTGACCTTCGCATTTATTACTGCTGGTGCAGCGTACTTTGTCTACAAGCGGAATGTTGACAAAAAACAAGCGGCACTGACACTGGCGACCAAAGGGCCAGTAGAAGCTAGAGATAAAGAACCTAAAGAGTTAAGTTGGGATGATGTGCGCCATGTTGATACTATCGGTCTGGAAGTGGGATATCGGTTAATTCCATTGGTTGATAAGTCTCAGGGTGGTGAGTTATTAGGCCGAATTAAAGGTGTGCGTAAAAAATTGTCACAAGAATTAGGTTTTTTAGTGCCAGCGGTGCATATTCGTGACAATCTAGACTTATCGCCAAATGCATATCGTATTTCCTTAATGGGTGTGGTGGTCGGTGAGGCTGAAGTTAGACATGATTGTGAGCTAGCGATCAATCCTGGTCAGGTTTACGGTAAGCTTGACGGTATTGACACCCGTGACCCCGCTTTTGGTTTAGAGGCGGTGTGGATCACACCAGAACAACGTGAACATGCACAAACATTAGGTTATACCGTCGTTGATACCGCAACGGTTGTGGCAACGCATATTAGTCAGTTATTGAGTAATAATGCAGCCAAACTATTAGGTTATGAAGAAGTGCAGCAGTTAATGGATATGCTGAGCAAGAACTCGCCTAAATTAGTTGATGGTTTTGTACCCGATATTATGCCGTTGGGTTCGGTTGTTAAAGTCATGCAAAACTTACTTAACGAAGGTGTCTCGGTTCGTGATTTACGCACCATAGTGCAGACATTATTAGAGTACGGCACCAAGAGTAATGATACCGAAGTCTTAACTGCAGCAGTGCGTATAGCGCTAAAACGCATGATAGTACAAGAAATCTCTGGGCCTGAACTTGAAATACCTGTCATTACATTGGCGCCAGAGTTGGAACAGATGTTGCATAAGTCTATGCAGGCGACTGGCGGTGAAGGACCGAATATTGAACCCGGCCTTGCAGAACGCATGCAGCAGTCATTGTTAGATGCTGCACAGAAGCAAGAAATGGTAGGGCAACCAGCCATTTTATTGACCTCTGGTATGTTGAGGTCAACGCTGTCCAGATTTGTTAAATACACTATTCCAAATTTACGAGTGATTTCTTATCAAGAAATACCCGATGAGAAACAAATTAGAATTGTTTCTGCTGTTGGCCAATAGTGATAACGTCAGTTTATTGAGGTGCATAAGTGAAAATTAAACGATTTTTTGCCAAAGATATGCGCGAAGCATTGGCTCAAGTAAAAGAGACCTTAGGCTCTGACGCTGTCATTATGTCAAACAAAAAAGTAGCAGGCGGAATCGAAATTGTCGCCGCAGTCGATTATGATGAACCTAAGGCCTCTATTGCATCGCAAGCGCCAACGACAAGCTTTATGGATGTCAGTGAGGATCGCGTCTCAATAGGCGCAAAGCCTGTAATGAAAGCTCAATCTAAGGTAAATCCGCCACCGGAAGCAGATTCTCTTCAAGCATTGCTTGAAAAACAGCATAATCGCATGAAACAACAAATGTCTGTTCGCCAAGATGAACCTGAATTACCTGAGTGGGCGCGTCAATTACAAGGGGCAAAGTCAGCTAAGCCTACATCAACGTTAAAAGCGCAAGCCGCGCCTGAACATGCTAAAAAAACCAATAGAAATCAATCTGATGATATGGACGCGTTACGTGAAGAAATGGCTTCATTACGTAACTTATTGACTCATCAAGTGTCATCGTTAATGAAAGACCAAAAAAAGCGTACCGATCCAGTTGGTGCTATGCTTGAAAGTAAATTGATTGCCGCAGAGTTTTCTCCTGCAGTTGCTGCTAAACTAGCAGGATTGAGTCAACATTATACGCCAGCCGACTTAGTAAGAGCGCTACCGCAAAGCTTAGCTAACTTACTCGACAACCAAGGTGATGATATTGTCAAACGTGGGGGGGTGGTCGCTTTTGTTGGCCCAACAGGTGTAGGTAAGACGACTTCTTTAGCTAAAATAGCAGCTCGATTTGCTGCCCATCATGGCCCCGAGCAGGTGGCATTGATTACCACAGATCATTATCGTATTGGTGCCTATGAGCAATTAGCAACTTATGGCAAAATAATGGGCTGTCCGGTGAAACAAGCACATGATTTAGCCGAATTAGAACAAATTCTTTATCAATTTAGGAATCGTAAGTTAGTATTAATCGATACCGCCGGTATGGGGCAGCGAGATATGCGCTTATATCAGCAACTTGATAATTTGACGGCAAATAGTAGGATCCCCATTCGGAGTTACTTAGTCTTGTCAGCGACAGGCCAGCGCCGTGTCTTACAAGATGCTGTAGAACATTTTAAACGTATTCCATTAGCGGGTGCGATTTTAACAAAATTAGATGAATCAATATCAATTGCAGGTGCATTGAGCGTATTGATTCAAAATGAGTTACCATTAAGCTATGTTACTGACGGTCAACGTGTTCCTGAGGACATGAAAGTCGCAGATACACTAGAGCTAGCCAAGAAAGCTCTCGCGGCGTTAAATGAAACTGAACAACAATTATCACAAGACACAGTGTGGTCTAATGACACAGCCTATGCATTTGAGTAAAGATATGACTCGGGATCAAGCAAGTGGTTTACGTATGATGAATCAACCAAATAACGATAAAGTTAAAGTAATTGCCGTATCCGGTGGTAAAGGCGGAGTTGGTAAAACAAGTGTGTCAATTAATACTGCGGTAGCATTAGCCGAAAAGGGCAAACGTGTATTAGTACTTGATGCCGATTTAGGTTTAGCCAATGTCGATGTGATGCTCGGGATACGTGCTGAGAAAAATTTATCTCATGTTTTGTCAGGTGATGCCGAATTAGATGACATCATTGTACGCGGACCCAAAGGTATCGGTATTGTTCCTGCTACATCAGGTTCACAAGCGATGGTTGAATTGACACCAGCACAACATGCCGGTTTGATCCGTGCATTTAGTGAAATGCGGACTCAGTTTGATATTTTAATTGTTGATACTGCTGCCGGTATATCAGATATGGTGCTGAGTTTTTCTCGTGCATCACAAGATGTATTAATTGTAGTTTGTGACGAACCAACATCGATTACTGATGCTTATGCGTTAATTAAGATACTAAGTCGTGAACATGGTGTGTTCCACTTCAAAATTGTGGCAAATATGGTACGTAGTTTACGAGAAGGTATGGAATTATTTGCTAAACTCAGTAAAGTGACTGATAGATTTCTAGATGTTGCATTGGAGTTGGTGGCAACCATTCCCTTTGATGAGAATTTACGTAAAGCTGTTCGCAAACAAAAACTAGTCGTTGAAGCGTATCCTAAATCACCTTCAGCCATTGCTTACCACGGATTAGCCAATAAAATTATGACTTGGCCTGTGCCACAGCAACCCGGTGGTCATTTAGAATTTTTTGTTGAACGTCTTGTACAACGTAAGCCGATACAAGAAGGAAGAACGGGTGAATAAAGCCGCAGCGTATACTCAGTTCGATAACAAAACGTCTATCATTGAACAGTATGCACCGTTGGTAAAAAGAATTGCTCATCATATGCTGGCAAGATTACCAGCATCGGTGCAACTTGATGACCTGTTACAAGCTGGAATGATGGGGTTGCTTGAGGCCTCATCAAAATTTGATAACAGCAAAGGTGCTAAGTTTGAAACTTTTGCTGGCATTAGAATTCGTGGAGCGATGATAGATGAAATTCGTCGTGGTGACTGGGTTCCACGCTCAGTTCACCGTAATAATCGTCGAGTTGCACAAGTAATTGATGAATTAGAGCAACAGCTTGGTCGTGATGCTTATGATACTGAAATTGCTGAAAAGCTTGAAATGTCGCTCGATGAGTACCATCATATCTTAAATGATGTTTCTGTTGGTAAAATCATAGGCATAGAAGATCTTGGTGTTTCGCAAGATGTGTTAATCACAGATAATGAATCGCCAGATGAGGCCTTTGACTCGCTTGCTGAAATTCAATTCCAATCTGCATTGGTTGAAGCAATTAAGACATTGCCAGAAAGAGATGCGTTAGTGTTGTCGTTATATTACAACGAAGCATTAAATTTAAAAGAAATCGGTGCCATCCTTGATGTTAGTGAATCGCGTGTAAGCCAGATATTAAGTCAGGCAATGCTCAGATTAAAAGCTAAACTCAAGCATTGGACACAAGAATAATAACTTATTTAGAGCAAACGAGTGTCAGCTCACCGGAGGAAACCTTGGACAAGAATATGAAGATTCTTATTGTTGACGATTTTTCAACAATGAGGCGTATCATTAAGAACTTGTTGCGAGATTTGGGATTTAATAATACCCAAGAAGCAGATGATGGCTCAACAGCCCTACCTATGTTACAAAAAGGCGATTTTGATTTTGTAGTAACTGACTGGAACATGCCTGGAATGCAAGGTATTGATTTACTTAGAGCAATCCGTGCAGATGATTCGTTAAAGCATTTACCCGTATTGATGGTAACCGCAGAAGCCAAGCGTGAACAAATTATTGCTGCAGCGCAAGCTGGGGTAAATGGTTATGTGGTAAAGCCTTTCACCGCCGCAACGTTAAAAGAAAAGTTAGATAAAATCTTTGAACGACTCGCATAAGCAAGGATAAGTCATGCAGGCATCAATATCGGGGTTAATCACTCTCGAACAGGCCCAAGAACTTGTTGAATTGCTTACCTTAGGTCAGCAAGATAAAGCTGATGACGTCATCAGGGAGCTTGCTACACCATTGCAGCGTGAGCTTTTTGAAGAAGTGGGTAAGTTAACTCGACAACTTCATAGTGCATTAAAAGATTTTCAAATTGATAACCGTTTATCTGAATTAGCCAATACCGAAATTCCGGATGCTAAAGAAAGATTAAACTACGTTATCGATATGACAGAGCAAGCTGCTAATAAAACCATGGATGCAGTTGAAGAATGTCTACCTTTGGCCGATACCATTATCAGTAATATTCAATCAGTAACGCCAATGTGGGATAAATTGATGCGTCGTGACATCGAGTTGGGTGAGTTTAAATCACTTTGCCATGATGTTCAGCAGTTTATGTTACACAGTGAAAATGATTGTAATCGTCTTCGTGAGCTATTAAATCAAATTTTAATGGCGCAAGACTTCCAAGACTTAACTGGCCAAATGATCCGTCGAGTGATTGATTTAGTTCGTGAAGTAGAAAGTAATTTAGTTTCAATGCTAACGGTGTTTGGTGATCATATTACTGAGTCATCGCCAACGATAAACGATAATAAAATAGAAGCAGAAGGCCCCATCATGAATGCAGAACTGCGTGAAGATGTGGTGACAGGTCAGGATGAAGTAGACGATCTGCTATCAAGTCTGGGTTTCTAATTAGGAGTCAATTTAATGTCCTTTGATGTTGATGAAGAGATACTCCAGGACTTTTTAATTGAAGCTGGTGAGATTTTAGAGCTTCTACAAGAGCAGCTAGTTGCCCTTGAAAATAATCCTGATGACAGTGATTTACTTAATGCTATTTTCCGTGGATTTCATACTGTCAAAGGCGGAGCTGGTTTTTTAAGCTTAAAGCCGATGGTTGACGTGTGTCATGAAGCTGAAAATACGTTCGATTTATTGCGCACCGGAAAACGTGGCGTAAATGCAGAATTAATGGATATTATTTTGCAAGCGGTCGACGCCATTAATACTATGTTTGCTCAAACTCAACAGGGACAAGAACAAGACCCTGCAGATCCAATGCTACTTGCGAAACTCAAATTATTAAGCTCAGGTGCGCCATTACCCTCAGAGATGTCGGCTGCAGAACTTGAACCTATCGAAAATGTAGTTGAGGTTAACGAGCCTGAAGTCATTGAAGATGTGAGTTCTTTTACGGCAGAAACGTCTGATTCTGGCAGCATCGATGAAATTGATGAGTTAGAATTTGAAGCCTTGCTTGATGCCTTACACGGTTCAGGTAACAGTCCTGTTGCATCTAAATCTTCTGCAATAAAGAAAGACAATATTGACTCAAAACCAGCACCAGCAAAAAGCAGTGACGAAATTACCGATGACGAATTTGAAGCACTCTTAGACGAGTTACACGGCTCAGGTTCATTTAAAGCCAAAGACGAACCTGTGGTTGCCGCTAAACCTGCAAGTACACCAGTTGCTCAACCCGCAGTAGACTCAGATGAAATCACCGACGATGAGTTTGAACGTCTTTTAGATGAATTACACGGTAAAGGCACTGCCCCAGTAGCGAAAGTGCAATCAACTCCGGTTGCTGCAGAATCTGCTAAAGTGGTTACTCCTCCACCGGCAGCAAAAACCGCTCCGACTCCAGTTGCTAAGCCAGTTATGCCATCGACTCCAGCCGTTGTGCCAAAAGTTGAACCCTTAGCAGATAAAGCCCCTGTCAAAGCGTCGTCTGTGCCACAAGGTGAAACCACAGTTCGCGTTGATACCGCTCGTTTAGATCAAATCATGAATATGGTTGGTGAATTGGTATTAGTCCGTAATCGACTGGTGAGCTTAGGCATTAATCGTGAAGACGAGGAAATGTCAAAAGCACTTGCTAACCTTGATTTGGTGACCGCTGATTTACAAGGTGCGGTGATGAAGACGCGCATGCAACCTATCAAGAAAGTATTTGGTCGTTTCCCACGGGTTGTTCGAGATTTAGCGCGTACATTAAATAAAGAAATTGATTTAGTGATGATTGGTGAAGACACCGATCTTGATAAAAATTTAGTTGAGGCTTTAGCCGATCCTTTGGTCCACTTAGTGAGAAACTCAGTCGACCACGGTATTGAAATGCCGGTTACTCGTGAAGCAAATGGCAAATCCCGAACCGGTACTATTACCTTATCGGCTAGCCAAGAAGGTGATCACATCCTGCTGAAAATTGAGGATGATGGCGCTGGCATGGATCCTGAAAAGCTAAAACAAATTGCGATAAGTCGTGGTGTGCTCGATGAAGATGCCGCCTCGAGAATGACTGATAACGAAGCGTATAATCTGATTTTCGCTCCAGGGTTTTCAACTAAAGTTGAAATCTCAGACATTTCAGGCCGTGGTGTGGGTATGGATGTGGTGAAAACCCGCATAAATCAACTCAATGGTACTGTCTACATTGATTCGATGAAAGGTAAGGGCACCACACTTGAAATTAAAGTGCCGTTAACCTTGGCTATCATGCCAACCTTGATGGTTGATGTGTCTAATCAAGTTTTCGCTCTGCCATTATCGAGTGTTAATGAGATATTTAATTTAGATTTAACCAAAACCAATATTGTAGATGGTCAATTAACGGTTATTTTCCGTAATAAAGCCGTGCCATTATTTTATCTAGAACATTGGTTGCACAGTAAGAAATCGACATTTAAGCATGGTGATAAGAAGCATGGCCATGTTGTGATTGTTCAACTTGGTACGATGCAAATCGGTTTCGTTGTTGATGCATTAATTGGGCAAGAAGAAGTTGTCATCAAACCACTTGGCAGTATGTTACAAGGTACGCCAGGAATGGCGGGGGCAACAATTACATCAGATGGTGGTATTGCACTTATTTTAGATGTGCCAGGACTACTGAAACATTACGCCAAAAGCAAAAAATAAAAAAAGTTCCATTATTTAAGGAATTCAATGGCCATAAAAGTATTAGTTGTAGATGATTCTAGCTTTTTTCGACGTCGAGTCAGTGAGATTGTTAATAAAGATCCTGATCTCGAAGTCGTTGCTGTTGCTGTTAACGGTAAAGAAGCTGTTGAAATGGCTGCAAAGTTAAAGCCTCAAGTCATTACCATGGACATTGAAATGCCAGTGATGGATGGTATTACTGCTGTGCGTGAAATCATGGCTACTAACCCCACTCCAATTTTAATGTTTTCATCATTAACTCATGATGGTGCCAAAGCGACACTTGATGCGTTAGAAGCCGGCGCATTAGATTTTTTACCAAAACGCTTTGAAGATATTGCGACCAATAAAGACGATGCAATACTGTTACTGCAGCAGCGAATTAAAGCTTTGGGGCGACGCAGAGTATATCGCCCAAGTTCAGCATCAAGTTCATTATCGACTTCATCATCACCTGAACCTCGTAAAACATCGGTTTCCGCTTCGGATACCTATTCATCTCGTCGTCCATTTAGCAGCGGTTTAACTCCAACGCCTGCGGCAACCCACTCTAGTGCATCTCCCGATCGCCATACTCCCAATAACACGAGTTCATCAATATCGTCTATTCGGGCTAGTGGTAAACAATACAAAGTATTACTTATCGGGACTTCAACTGGTGGACCAGTGGCTTTGCAGAAAGTATTAACCGCTTTTCCTGCTAATTATCCTCATCCAATTGTATTGATCCAGCACATGCCTGCAGCATTTACTCCTGCATTTGCAGCACGTTTAAATACATTGTGTAAAATTGATGTAAAAGAGGCTGAAAATGGGGATGTTATGCGCCCTGGATGCGCTTATTTAGCGCCCGGTGGTATGCAGCTTATGGTTGAGCGAAATGGTATTACAGGCAGACTTAAAGTTGTTCCTGGTACCCCTGAAATGAATTATAAGCCAAGTGTAGATATTACTTTTGCGTCTGCATCTAAAGCTTTTGGTGGAGATGTTTTGGCTGTAGTGTTGACTGGGATGGGGGCCGACGGTAGAGAAGGGGCTAGAATGTTAAAGTCTGTTGGTGCCACTATTTGGGCGCAGGATGAAGCAAGCTGCGTGGTATATGGTATGCCACAAGCTGTAGCATCTGCTGGTATCTCGACTCACTCTATTTCGTTGGATAATATTGCTGAAGCTATTTTAAAAGAGTCTAGTCGTGGCTAAGTCGAGTTATTCCTTACAGACTAAGCACATGCTGGGTTTTTTTCTGTGTTTTATTGCCATCTTAGTACTAGCGGGTTTGTATGTTGATGCGAATAAAAAGATAACACTATTAAAGCAAGATGTGGCTCGTTTAACCGACTCTCAAGTACTTTTGATGGTTCCTGAGGAGCAAGCTGCTAATATTGCTAATTGGTTAACTCAGCATCCTGAACAAACTCAAGCAATTGTTGCGTCCGCAGGACAAGAGCAAGCTAAAAGTGTGTTGTTTGGACCTGGCGCTTTAGATGATGATCAGCCCACTAAACTTAAGCATCCCGAAGTTGTTAGTGAAGGCAATAATCAAGAAATCATAGTGTCAGAAGATGCTCAAGGGGTTAAGGTGATCCGTTTACCTAACGGTGGGATCCGTGTAACAACCCGTGATGATACACAACACAAGCAGTAGTCAATATTCCATAACAGCATCATTATAATGAGTTGAGAGGCTTTTTTTGAAAGTATGGACGGTAGCGAATCAAAAAGGTGGTGTCGGTAAAACAACCACAGTAGCCAGTTTAGCCGGAGCATTGGTTAAGCGTGGTCAACGAGTGCTGATGATTGATACTGATCCTCATGCTTCATTGGGTTATTACTTAGGTATTGATTCAGATGAAGTGCCATGTTCGCTTTATGATGTCTTTTTGAATCACCAGACACTGACTCAAGAGTTTATATTACAAAATGTCATCCCAACTCAAATAGAGGGACTGGATATTATTGCTGCTAATATGGCGTTAGCAACACTGGATAGATCCTTAGGTCATCAGGAAGGTATGGGCTTGGTGTTGCGCAATTTATTGGCGCTACTTGAAGATAAATATGATGTGGCTATCATTGACTGCCCACCTGTTTTAGGGGTGCTAATGGTTAATGCATTAGCTGCAAGTCATCACATTATTATACCGGTTCAGACTGAGTTTTTAGCCATAAAAGGCCTTGAACGTATGGTGAAAACCATGGAAATCATGGGGCGTTCCAAGAAAACACGATATAGTTTCACCGTATTACCGACTATGTATGACAAGCGAACTAAAGCCTCACCTATCGCACTACAATTTTTGCAGGATAAATATGGTTCATCACTTTGGCCTAGTGATGTGATTCCTGTGGACACTAAATTTAGAGATGCAAGCTTGGCTCATTTACCTGCATCACATTATTCAGCCAGTAGCCGAGGTGTAAAAGCTTACAATCGTCTGCTGGATTTTTTATTTTCTCAGGAGTTTAACCATGTCAAAATCGGTTGATGAAACTGTTTTTGATTATTTCAGTCTTTTACTACAGGAATCGTCAGAGTCGATTCCTGTGAATCCTGCTAATAATATTACTACTAAATCGCTAAATATTATCGAGGACAAGCTGGCTGATACCACCACAATAGCCGCATCTTCATCAGCTCATTATTCACCGCCAACTTTGTCTAAGATTTCATCTGTTGTTGCGAGCCAGTGGGATTATGCCCAGCCGACAACCAGTGTAGATAAACTGGCGCTTGAAAAATTATTATCAGCAGTATCTACACCTAGTGCTGAAACAGATTTATCGCAACAGATCAAAAATAGCGCTGAACGTGTTCGTCAGGCAATTAGTGATATTGAGCCTAAAGCAGTCGTTAATAATACAAAAACACAAGAAATAGAGCTAACGGATAAAGAAATCAAGCCGTTAGTCGATATAAATAATAACGAAAGTTCACATGCTGTTATAAAAGACGCTATTATTAAGCATGAAGAGTTGGTGATGAATTCGGCGGAGCAAGTGCAAACGCCACCACAAACTCAGGTTGGGCATCAACCACCGAGTATCACCCATGATTTACAAGAAGTACTTGATGATGAGTTTCAGGTGCTATTCTTTAATGTTGCAGGGTTAACGTTAGCGGTACCACTAGTGAGCTTGGGGGGGATTATTAAAATTGACAAGATAAACCATCTTATTGGTAGGCCCTCTTGGTTTAAAGGGGTGCAAACCCACCGAGATACTAAAATTAATGTGGTTGATACATGTGCATGGGTAATGCCTGAAAAATATTCTCCAGCATTAGCACAAACGGTAAATTATCAATATCTTGTTATGCTAGAAGATAGTCAGTGGGGACTAACGTGCGAATCGTTAGTTAACGCCGTTAAAATAGATAAATCCCACGTCAATTGGCGTGAAAAACCGGGTAAGCGTCCTTGGCTTGCTGGGGTAGTAAAACAACAAATGTGTGGCATTTTACATGTTCAAGCATTAATCAAAATGCTTGATGCAGGTTTAGGTTGTCAGGATTCGATTGACCGAGGTTAACTATGAGCGATTCTAGAAGTGTAGCAGCGGTTGCTGCAAGTAAAGACGATGCAGTATTACAATGGGTAACATTTAAATTAGATAATGAAACCTATGGTATTAACGTAATGCAAGTTCAGGAAGTATTACGTTATACCGAAATAGCTCCTGTGCCAGGTGCTCCTGATTATGTGTTAGGGATTATTAACCTTCGCGGAAACGTAGTTACCGTTATCGATACTCGTTCACGTTTTGGCTTACAATCAGCAGAATTAGACGACTCGACTCGTATCGTGATTATTGAAGCAGAAAAACAAGTTATTGGTATCTTAGTTGATAGCGTGGCTGAAGTCGTATACTTGCGCCGTTCTGAAATCGATAACGCTCCTAATGTCGGCACGGAAGAAAGTGCTAAATTTATTCAAGGGGTGAGTAATCGCGACAACGAGTTATTAATCTTGGTTGATTTAGATAAACTATTATCTGACGATGAGTGGGTTGAATTAACTCAAATCTAGTCGTGTTGTAACCGAAAAGCCAACCGAATCACTGTTGGCTTTTTTGTTTGGCTTAGTGCTTTTGAGTAATAGCAACATAGGTATGTTAATGGGTGATGAATTTCTAATTGCAGCTTTAGTGTGTGCGATTGCATGTCTTGTTTTAGTACTTTACTTGCAAAAACAGTCGAGTAAATTAAAAACTAAAGTGGATGCCCTGACTGTGTTGGTTAAAGAAAGCGACCGTCAGCGTGAAGCTGTTAAGCGTGAATTACACGAATTACGCAGTGGTACTATTGGTGTCGGTAGGCGAGTTGTCGAACTAGAAAAAAAACTGTCTAAACAGTCTGATATGCTTGAAGAAGCTAGCCAGCAAGACCCACAAGCTAAATTATACTCGCGTGCGCTCAAAATGGTCGGTCTTGGGGCTGGTATTGAAGAGTTAATGCAAGAGTGTGAATTGCCAAAAGCTGAAGCGGAATTAATACTGCGGCTGCACAGAAAATAGCTCAATAGTGTTTGTCTGTGAACCATAATATAAAAGCCATCGAAAGATGGCTTTTTAGTGGAGCATTATTTGGCATTAGTGTTTGAGTCAGCGTGCTATTTACGACGCATCTTAGCAACAAACATCCCATCACTATCGGCTTGTTGAGGCCAAATCGTTAACATATCAAATTGCTCACCAGTAAAAGGATGTATGACTGGTTCAAGTTCAAACTCAGACGTTACTGATAAAAAGTCTTTCACAATCTGTTCATTTTCACTTGGTGATAAAGAGCAGGTGGCATAAACCAATTTACCGCCCGATTTTACTGCAGCAGCGCTTCGACGTAAAATTGCTAATTGAAGTATAGGCTTGTCTGTAATCGCGCTAGCATCATCAAGCCAGCGCATATCAGGATTTCGACGCCAAGTGCCAGTGCAGCTGCAGGGTGCATCAACTAATACACCGTCAAAAGCATTAGCATCGACAGGCAATACCTCTCCTTTCCATGGCGCGACACTGATATGCTCAAAACCCGCACGTTTAGCTCTTTTACGCAGCTCTTCTAAAGGTTTATGGCGAATATCTGATGCCGTAATGCTACCGCTAAATTCTGTGCTTTGCTGTGACATTAATGAATGCAATTGCAGGGATTTACCGCCAGCACCACTGCACGCATCCCACCATTTCTCATGATTGTTCGGCTGGCAAATTTGGCCAATAACTTGTGAGGCTAAATCCTGAATTTCAAGATGACCTTGTTTATAAACCTCTATCTCATTTAGATTAATACTTTTATGCCCTAGACTAATGGCATCGGCAAAGTAGCCGCTGTTTTTAGCTTCAACACCCGCTTGTTTAAGTGATGCAATTAATTTGGCTGTTGATAATGTTTGTGCCCGAGCCCAAATGGGGGGGCGAGTCGTCATTGCGTTAACAAGCGCATATTGCTCTGTGCTATCTACTGGACAAAGTTGCCAAAACCATTGGGGTAATAACTGAGTGATTTGACAACTTTCTATCGCGCTTAAAGCAATATAAGCGGCTAATTTATCCTTTAATGTGGCTTGATTATCTAGGGTGGTTTGATCTGCGCGGGTTTTGGGCCAATTAGCAAAATCATTCCAAGCACCAGTGACATCATGCCATGGGTGTTGTTCTAACATTGCACAAGCGCTTAATTGTTGGAACCATGTACTGTGTTTTTGACTGGTCTCTAACTGGCTTAACCAACCCCACCAGCGAAATAAACCAAACAAACTTTCACGGATCACTCGTCTATCTTTAGAGCCATGTTTTTTATGCTCGCGAAAATATTGGCCAATGATTCTATCGGCTGGCATGCCGGTGTTCATCACTTGATTGAAAAGTGTTTCAATCGTTGTCGAGTAACTTAAGGCGCGTTTTTGTGCTGGCGTGATCGCAGCGATTTCGGACGCAGATGTCTCAATTGATGGTGTTGTGTTAGACATGGCGGAAATATTATGGCTCATGAATTGACCTGGTAATAGGTGCAGCAATTAACAGAGTGCTGCACCGGAAACTATTTTTTGCTAGTTTAACACGGCTTATCTAAATAATGAGCTAAAACTATAATAGCGTAAAAATGAGTTAATATTTTCAACAACACCATGATTAACGTGTCGTTATGGTGCTTAAAGACTAAAAATCTAGCTCTAGGGCAAAACATAAGTAAGCCATTAATGCGCGAGTATGCTGATATTCTTGCGCACAAAACTCGACAAAATCAGCCTGGCATACTTGCTCAGGACTAATGGATTTTATGGCGATAAAGTCTTTACGCTTTAGCTCGTCAATCATGGGATGATGTTTATCAAATCCGCGTGGCGGTCTGGATAAGCTATCGCCTGTTAATTCAAATCCAGCCTGCCTCAATTGCGCTAATGCTTTTTGGTACGAGTTAGGGTTTTCATCAATACAATGGCGAATTGCATTGAGCGTTTTTGATTCAGGATGCCAAATTCCAGCCGCAATAAAGCATTCATCATTGGCAATATGGACATAAAATCCAGGCGCATGCACATCTTTTGCTTGAAAGTGTCTAAACTGGATACCCACATTGGTTTTATAAGGCGTTTTATTTTTACTAAAGCGACTGTCGCGTTGTGGGCGCATTAGGCTACCCCCGACTTTTTTAGCTACAGCAACAAATCGTGGTGATAAGCCTAAAATGGGTCCTTGCATGGCTTCTATAAATTGTAATGCAGGGCTTCTAACCTGATCTTCATATTGTTGCTGGTTGGCTTTAAACCATTCTCTATCATTATTGGCTGCTAGAGTGTTTAAAAAATCGAAACTAAGTTGACTGAACATGACGATACCTTTTTACAATAGCGATGCAGATTATAATGTTATAATTTTACTAGTATGTTAAACAATGTCTGTAGTAAGTGACATAGCTAGGATTTATTTAAACTATTAAGATTGAATACCTTATGTTGACATCTCTATATTAATGCGGTGTTTTTTGGTATTTTATCTAGAGTAAACATAATATTTTGATGCTTTTTAAATTACCGTATATCCATTGTAACTTACTGACATAGAAATTTTTTTTCATTATTCTTTAAATGTTAATTTGATATAAATAAAGTGTTGGTGTTAAAATCGCTTCAAAGGCTAGTTTATTGATGTAAACCTTGTGGTTCATCTTTAATCAACAACATATATTGGTTGGCTAGTGCAAGACGTTAAACCGATTTTGCTATCTATTCAAACACTAATTCATTTAAAGATTACACTTTGGAATGAATAATTCCTCTATAAGAAAGGATTGACCATGACTGAACATTCCCTCGGTATTGTGGGTTGGCGTGAGTGGGGCACTTTTCCTGATATTGGCAACGAAAGAGTCAAAATCAAAGTGGATACTGGCGCAAAAACATCTTGTTTGCATGCGTTCAAAATAAAACCGTTTCAAAAAAATAACCAAAAATGGGTTCGAGTCTGGCTGCATCCTGACCAGGATTCTGACCGAGAAGTCGTGTGTGAGTTTCAAGTATTTGATCGCCGAGATGTCAGTGATTCCGGCGGCCATGTAACCAAACGTTACGTGATAAAAACCCCCATTCTTATCGGTACACAACTTTTTGACATCGAACTGACATTGACCAATAGAGATCACATGAAATTTAGGATGTTATTAGGTCGTCGCGCGTTAGAAGGGCGATTTTTGGTTAATTCAGCAGAATCATTTTTAGCAGGAGAATAACAAATGCATATTGCAATAATGTCGAGAAATAAGAATTTATACTCGACCAGTCGCTTAAGAGAAGCTGCTGAAGCTCGCGGTCATACCATCAAAATTGTCGATCCATTAAAGTGTTACATGAACATCAACATGAATGCACCTAGTATTCATGTCCGCGGTGAAGAGCTGCCAAAATTTGATGCAGTGATTCCGCGAATTGGCGCGTCAGTGACCTTTTATGGCACAGCAGTATTACGCCAGTTCGAAATGATGGGCACTCACCCATTAAACGAGTCTGTCGCCATTACACGTTCTCGGGACAAATTACGTTCATTGCAACTGTTATCTCGCAAGAATATTGGTTTGCCGGTGACCGGTTTTGCCAGTAAGCCTGCTGATATTCCCGATTTGTTGGACATGGTCGGTGGTGCTCCTTGTGTGATTAAGTTACTTGAAGGCACTCAAGGTATTGGTGTGGTATTAGCTGAAACCCGTAAAGCCGCCGAATCGGTTATTGAAGCCTTCATGGGGTTAAAAGCCAACATCATGGTGCAAGAGTATATTGCCGAAGCTGGTGGCGCTGATATTCGTTGTTTCGTGATTGGTGACAAAGTGATTGCGGCGATGAAACGCCAAGCATTACCAGGTGAGTTTCGTTCTAATTTACACCGTGGTGGTTCTGCCAGCATTGTTAAGCTCACTCCAGAAGAACGTTCAACGGCATTACGTGCTGCTAAAACGATGGGGCTAAACGTTGCGGGTGTAGATATTTTACGTTCTAAGCACGGTCCATTAGTGATGGAAGTTAACTCATCTCCGGGTCTTGAAGGCATCGAAAAAGCCACCGGTATTGATGTTGCGGAAAAAATTATTCAGTTTATTGAAAAAAATGTTAAATCTACTAGCTCGAAAACGAAAGGAGTTGGTTAATGGCAAGAAAGCACGAACCGTTTGTTATCGGTGATGTTAGCGTACCGGCAGGCACTCAGCAAAGTGTTAAATTGCCCGCAGCAAAACTGTATAACGATACACCGATGGATCTGCACGTTGAAGTGTTTCATGGCACTAAAGCGGGACCTGTTTTATTGGTTTGCGCAGCGATCCACGGTGATGAGTTAAATGGCATAGAAATATGTCGACGCTTGCTCGGTCGTGTGAATGCTAAAACCTTAACCGGGACCTTACTCATTGTCCCTATCGTTAACGTATTTGGTTTTATTCAACAATCTCGCTATTTACCCGATCGTCGTGACTTAAATCGCTGTTTTCCGGGCTCAGCTAAAGGTGCGCTTGCCAGCCGTTTAGCGCATTTATTTAGCAGTATTTTAGTTAAACGTGCAACCCATATTATTGATTTACATACTGGCGCAATTCATCGCGATAACTTACCGCAGATCCGCTGTGATACCGACGATACAATGATGCTCGATATGGCTAATGCTTTTGGAGCACCAGTCATAATGTCTTCTAAAGCACGTGAAGGTTCAATGCGCGGTTATGCTAACAGCCTTAATATTCCTTGTATTTTATATGAGGCTGGTGAAGCACTGCGCTTTAGCGATATGTCGATTAAGTCTGGTGTAAATGGCGTTATCAATGTGATGCGTTGTTTAGGTATGACCAAAGGTAAAATTAACACTAAAACCACCAGTGTTAATGCAAGTCGCAGTTACTGGGTACGCAGTGAATCTGATGGGCTGGTGAATATTAAATTTAAACTGGGTGAGCGAGTATCTAAAGGCCAAGTGTTAGCCAATATTGTTAACCCTCTGGGCGGCGAGCCGATACCATTAAAGGCCCCAACAGATGGGATTATTATTGGCAACAGCAATATTCCGGTCACCAATGAAGGTGAGGGCTTGTTTCACATTGCACAATTTAGTGGTGATGAAATAGAAGTTATTAACGATAATCTTGATGATTTTATGCAAGAGTACGCTGAATAACGTTCTTGAATAGAAACCCTTTGAGAGTTTAATTGGATTGTTAGTCAAGCTGTATAAAGCGATTATTAGCACTATGTTATTAGATAACTTAACCCTTGGTGATGACGAAGCTCGGGTTAAGTTTATAGATAGAGATGTGTTTTAAACTCGCAACAGGATGATTAACCTAATGTTGGATTTACTGTTTTAGGCTAAGTATCCTGAATTCAGCTCATTTTCAACTCGCTTCACGATAAGCCAATCAAGGTTAAGTTTAAAACGACGAGAGTAATGCTTGGTAATAAATCGACCAAAATTATTTTACAGATAGTTAATTAATTAATTGACAATTTTCAGATACATACCAAACTTATAATGACTTATCAAAATAAGTTTATATCTCGTTAAGTACAGTGATGTTATCAATCAACAAGCTCATTAAACGAAATTGTTATCTTTGCACCTTGGTGTCAAAGATAATCTTAATGGATGCTTATTTTCCATACATTTAAAAGGATTTAGTGTTCATGCGCAATAATCAACCCGTTACCCTAAAGCAATATTACTTCGACGATGAAGTTCGTTTAATTTCAGGAACTGATCTACGCGGCCACATCACTTATTGTAATGATGCTTTTGTTGAGGTCAGCGGCTTTGAAAAAAGCGAGTTAATCGGAAAACCCCATAATCTCGTTCGCCATCCCGATATGCCAAGTGAAGTGTTCAAAGAGATGTGGGCCTGTATTTCAGCTGGTAAAGTATGGATGGGGTTGGTTAAGAATCGTCGAAAAAATGGCGATTACTATTGGGTTAGCGCATTTGTCACCCCAGTGTTTGAAAATAATAAAGTAGCAGGATATGAGTCCGTCAGGATAACGGCATTACCTGCAGAAATTGCTCGAGCAGAGGCTGCTTATGCCAGGATCAAGGCCAATAAATCCCCAAGGCCACTGCACGCTAAAATAAAACATCAAGTACTTAAGTTGTTACCCGTTTGGTTACCTATGTTTGTTTTGTCAATGGTACTCTTTGAGTTCTGGGGGCTGTTCCCTGGCTTGATATGTTTAATCACACTCACTCTATCAGCTGCATGGTTAGGCTATAAACAACAGCAAGACTGGTTAGAAGTCGTCACACTCAATCCTAATTCGTTTACCGATCGCACTGTCGCAGAAACCTACTTTGCTGATTTTGGCGCCAAAGCACAGGCTAAATTAGCTCTTGGTTGTGAAATTGCTCGATGTCGTACCGCTATGACAAGGATCGAGGATGCAGCAGGATCTTTAGATGGTATTGTTGAGCATACCCAAGTTGAAGCAGAGTCAACCGCTAAAGCTGTCGGTCTTCAAAGCGCATCAATACAACAAATTGCTTCAGCCATTACAGAGATGTCTACAGCGATACAAGAGGTCTCTGCTAATGTCGAGCGTAATGCTGATAGTGCTAAAGATGCATTAGACAATGTGAGTGCAGGGGCTCTACTTGCAAATCAAGCCAAACAGTCTATTGATGAATTAAATCTCTCGGTTGCTGATATTGCGACTACCGTTCGCGAGTTATCGGAATCCACCAATGAGATTGGTCAAGCCGCCAGTATTATCTCCAGTATTGCCGATCAAACTAATCTACTAGCGTTAAATGCGGCCATTGAGGCAGCAAGGGCAGGTGAGCAAGGAAGAGGATTTAGTGTTGTTGCTGATGAGGTCCGCTCTCTGGCATTTAAAACTCGCGAATCAACCGATAAAATTCACAGTATTGTCAGTGTATTAACCAAACGTGCCAGTAACGCTGTCCAAGTGTCACTTAGGGGCGAGCAAGCGGCAAGTAAAGGTGTTCAAATTGTCGATGAAACTCGTAATGCATTAGCGTCGATTAATCAATCAGTCGAGCAAATTACCCAACTTACCCTAGATATGTCAGCCGCTGTAGAAGAGCAAGGCGCTGTCGCTGAACACATTAACCAACAAATTATTGATATTGCTGATTCAGCAGAGATAACTAAAATATCATCAGAAAAATCCTTACATAATAGTAGTGAGTTAGGTGAATCCGTAATGATGGTTAGATCAATTATCAGACGTTTTGCCGTTGGTGCCATAGGCAAGAAATAAATTAAACAGCAGATGTCAAAAAGGCCAGAAACTTGAATGTTTCTGGCCTTTTTATTCGCTTAATCATGATGGTATAAAACGTTCCATTGTACTGGAGCATGAAGTCAGTGGATCAGCTCATGGATCTAGCTGATAGTTTATTGAGTTATTGATACCGCCCCTCTGGCTTTTCCTCAGGTTTTTATTCGCTTCATTATAGTATAAAACGTTCCACTGCACTGATACATGAAGTCAGTGGATCAGCTCATGGATCTAGCTGATAGTTTATTGAGTTATTGATACTGTCCCTCTGGCTTTTCCTCAGGTTTTTATTCGCTTAATGGTTATAGTTTAAAGCGTTCTACTGAGGTCGTCAGTGAATGAGCTAATTGGTTTAGTTGCTGGCTTCTTTCTGTCATTGATGCCGATTCTTGGGCATTTTGTTGCGCTGAGTCTGCAGTCTGAGTCATTGTTTGTTCTATTTGTTGACTGTAATTAACCTGTTCATTGGCCGCGTGAGTAATATTTTGGCTCATGCCACTAATGGTATTTAATGCGGTTTCTATATTTTCAATCGCATCATGTAAAGATTGGCTTTGTTCTACACATTCACTGGCTTGGTTTTGTCCTTGGGTGATCGCCTTAACGGCGTTTGTGGTTTCTTGCTGCAATGCATCTATCATGGTTTGAATTTCGGCTGTTGATAATTGAGTTCTAGAGGCTAATGAACGTACCTCGTCAGCAACGACAGCAAAGCCGCGACCATGCTCACCCGCTCTGGCTGCTTCAATGGCTGCATTCAACGCAAGTAAATTGGTTTGGTCTGCAATAGCACTAATCGTTGTTAAAATCCCGCCAATATTGTTGCTATGCTGACTAAGCGTTGTCATGATCTTAACTGAGTCGTGCAAGCTACTTGATAAGGTCTCAATACGGATACGATTATCATCGGCAATGGTTTTTATTTGTCCTCCTTGGACAGAGGCGGATTTGATATATTGCTCTGATTCAGAAGCTTGTTGATTAACCTGAGTTGAACTGTGATGTATTTGTTCGGCAAGCTGTTTGGCTTGGCTAATATTATCAATCTGTTGTGAGGCTGAATGAGATATTTTTTCGCTTTGTACTTGTGAGCGAATAGCGGATTCATCTAATTGATGGGCATCACTATTAATCGCTTGTAATAACTGGGTCAAATCATCAGATAACTTATTAGTGTTGTCTATCAATTCGCCAAATTCATCATTATTTCGTTTGCTTAATCGTTGCGATAAATCGCCACCCGCAATTCGCGATAATGCGATGTTTATTGCTTGTAGAGGGCCTAACATGGCTTTTGAGGTAAAGTAATAAATAAAAATCGCCATCGATACAAATATCACTGCCATTAAAATGGCTAATGTTTGTGCTGTCGTCACTTCATCAACGGCCACCATCTGCAATAGGTGGAACCGTTCGTTAGCGAGTGTGACTAATTGATCTAACTGCTGATTAGTCGTATCAAAAAAGGTGTTAGCTTGCAGGTGACTTTGCTCTGCCAAGAGTTGCTTATTGATGACATTTTGTTGCGCGATGTACAAGTTACCAGGCTCATCTGTAAATTGTTTAATTGCTTGCAAGTGAGTGTTAAATTCTGCAAATAGCGCCGTAGCACCTAAGGGTTCAGCTTGTTGAGTTAAGTAGCTGCCATTGACGCTAATATTACCTAATAACATGGCAACATCTTGTTTGTGGATGTCCACGGCATCGGTAGAGGTTAATCGACCGAGTTCTGTCATGGTATTACCCAGAGTAAATAGCATGTCATCGATACGTACTCCACCACCAACCACTTCTTCTAATAATGAGGCCTCATTTTCTGGCGCTTCGATAAGCTCTAAATCAATCATGTTATTACTGGCGCTGATGCGCGCATCGTCGAACTGTTGTTTTAAAGTGGTGAAAGTGGCGCGGGTTTGCTCTATTTCGAGTTTTGCGTTGAACATAGTGCGAGATTGCTTAATGTACTGCTCATAAGCATTTTGGGCTTTGGTTAACGCCTGTTGCATCGTCGGCTGGTCGGCGACTTTGACTAATAGTGTGCTTAATACGTTATCGAATTCTTGCTGTAATTGATTAAATTGTGTAAAGCTGAGATTAATATTGTCATTACCTGTTTGTGAATAAGCTAGGCTATCTGTTTTTGCCATTTTTAATAAGGTAATTTGCAACCCGTTCGATTGATTTTGTACCGGGACGGCTAAGGTTTCAATATTATTATTTGCTGTTTGAATTTGATTTAGGGAACCATAGAAAAAACTACTTCCAACAAGCAGTAATAAGCCTATTGAGGAAAAACCTAGCGCTATTTTTTGTTTAATAGTGAATTCGAACATGGCCATTTGGTCTCTCTTATTGTTATTTACCTGACGTCATTCATACTATATTTATATGTGCTATTGCTTGTTTATTGTCTGTTCAAGACTGACTCTAGACTAGAACGTTGTAAAAAAAATGTAAATGCACTTATGCAAAAAATAGAAATATATCTTTGTTTTTATAGTAGTATTTCATTGTTTATAAGTAAGCAATACCTAGCTTGTAATCAAGATGTGTATATTCTTGTTAAGTTTATATGGCTACTGTTCAACATCTATATCGTCAGTTAGCAGCAAGATTGATAGGCTATCTTTATGTTCACTAGATACCCAATAGTATTTTGCTTTAAGTCTAAAAAGTGTAGTTGTTTATATCGCTAAATCGATATTTTTTATCATTATTTTGAAACCATTCGAGGTTAATGTGAGTCAACAATCGGTAACGCTAATACAAGCCAGTGGCCAACAGAAAAATATTACGCCGTCGAAAGTGATATGTATTGGGCGAAATTATGCTGAGCATATTGATGAATTAGGCAATGAAGTACCCGATGATATGGTGGTATTTCTTAAGCCTAATTCAGCGATTACTGAGATCTTATTAAGCTATAAGGACGAAGTGTTGCATTATGAAGCGGAGTTATGTTTTATGGTGGCAGATGGTCAGTTTGGTGCAGTTGGCCTTGGGTTAGATATGACCAAACGCGAGCTCCAAGGTAAATTAAAAAAACAAGGCTTACCGTGGGAGAGAGCAAAAGCCTTTGATAGCTCAGCCCTGTTTAGTCAATTTATTCCAATCACTCCGGGCATGGATAATTGGTGTTTTCAGTTAACCATTGATAACGTCGTGACCCAACTTGGGCATCAGCAATTAATGATGTATCAGCCTCGAGCCATTTTTAATGCGCTTAGTGAGTTTATGACTTTAAATGATGGTGATATTGTTATGACGGGAACCCCAAAAGGTGTGGGAGCTGTCACTGCTGATACGCAATTTACGATCAGTTTATGGCCTAATGTGCCATTTAGTCAGTTTGAGACTGCACTCTCGGGTGCTCATTCGCTTGAACAGCTTTGTGGTAAGCCAATGATCCTCAAGCAGTGGCTTGCTCAATAATCTTAGTACTGGACATGGCGATAGTGCTGCATGTAAATAGATAAAGCGCGAAAAAAAATGACCATCTTGTTAAAGGTGGTCATTTTTTATTGGTCATTGCTGGCGAGTACTTACGCATTTATCTTTTCAATGAGTACTGCTTTTCTGCGTACTATTTCATTAACGCTACCGCTTCCATGTCTAGCTCGATATCGGTGCAACCTTTAGCACAATAAATCCCAGGGGCTTTAGCTGCAGGTTTGGCCTGTTTAGTGTTAGGCGGCAATTGCAGTGTTAGCGGTTTATTGCAATCACTGCAAGTGGCATTATTACCTTTAAGCATGCGCTTAATCAGATTCTTTTGTTGATTAAATGACGCCAATGTAGGGGCATTAATCGCTGAGAAATCGAGTTTCTGGGTATCGCTCATCTTAGTTCCTATCTTTGTAGCTGATCTCGCGATGAACCGAGATCCACTTGAACAACTATTTTATTTGATCAATTGGGCGCCAACGCTGTAATGCTACTGGAAGGCTAACGCCTTGCGCCGTCAATAAATTCACTCGGGCCAAATAAGCTGCCCCATGCATTAAATGTTTCGCTAAGTCTACTGCATGACGTTGGCTGTAGTCATCTAAATAACTATTTTTAGCCCAAGCGTTAAATGCGCCTAATGCTGGGCCTGCCCAAATTTGATAATCCATTTCACGGCCGACTTCACCAGAGTTTGACCAGCGGCTTGATAAGCCAAGATACCAACGGAAAATCAAGGCCATTTTACGTTTTGGATTGTCTTTAGCACGTTCAATTTGCTTTGGGTCGCGCTCATTAAAATGCGCCACAGTACCATCCCAAATATCATCTAGGCTTGAGCGGAATACTTGTTTTTCAAGTTTTTCGCGTTCGTCACTTGGAATCGCTTCTATTGAGTCATAACGGCTGTAAATTTCATACAACTTGTTGGCTCGCATCGGGAATAATGTGCCACGCTTGACCACTTGTAACTTGACCCCCATTTCGAACATATCAGCAGCGGGTGCCATAGTCACATCGGCCATTTCGGTCGTCGCTAGTAATTTGCGCGTATGCTCGCTAGCCCCCGCTTCCACGCAGGCTTGGTTAATTGATCCGGTAACAATATAGGCTGCGCCCATATGAAACGTAGCCAGCGCGGCATCGGGTGTACCCACACCGCCACCCGCGCCAACACGGATAGGTGTTTTGTATTTGTATTGCGCTTGCACTTCATCTTTTAACGCCAAAATAGTGGGCAGTAACGTCACTAATGGACGGTTGTCGGTATGGCCACCAGAGTCGGCTTCAGCGGTAATATCATCCGCCATTGGTACAAGTTGTGCCAGTTCCATTTGCTCTGCGCTAATGAGGCCATCATCAACAAGTTGTTGCAGCATTTTAACGGGTGCTGGTTGCATAAACTTAATCGCGACTTCGGTGCGGCTAATTTTAGCAATCACTTTATTGTCGATTTGAATATCACCATGAGCATCGCGGCTTAAGCCTGCTGCGCGGTAATAGACTATTTGTGGGGTTAAGCCTAAAAAGGCTGAGGCCTCAACCGTGCGCACTTTATGTTTTAAAAATAGCTCAACACTGCCACGCTCAAGCGCTGGCTCACTCGGGCTGTGGATTAAGTTAAACGCATATGGCCCATTGGGCAGCGCGGCTTGGATGCGGTTTATCGCTTGTTCAACTCGAGATGGAATTAACCCAGCTGCGCCAAACGAACATAAAATACCCGCTTGGCCTAACGCGATAACCAATTCTTCCGAGGAAATGCCATTAGCCATCGCGCCAGCATAATAGGCATATTTTACCCCATGCACGCGGCGAAAATTACTGTCGCCTAAACTTTGGGTACCCAGTGCAGGTCCAAAAGCGCTTACAGGTAAAGTGTTAGGTGCATTAACTGCGTCGGTCACCACTTGAGCTTGTTGCGCCACGCCTAAGCCTTGTTGCGCGTCGTTAACCAAATAACACGCTTGTGATAAATCTTTGAGCTTTTTGTTCATCCCAGTTTGATCAAAGCTAACGTGTTGCTGGCTAACTTGCCATGGCCAAGGAGAAAGCTTTTCGTTGTGCACTTGTGTTGTCATTATTATTATTCCTTTTGGGCCTAAGCTTCTTCAATACAGATTGCGATGTCTTTGACTTCATAAATGCGTAGACCATCTTTACTGAGGTTTGCATCGCCTATTATGATGCGCTTACCGTCTTCATCTTTTACTGCACTGATATGCACATCAAGTGACATTTGTTTGTTAAGCGGATTAATTTGACCGCGATATTTCCACTTAATATCCGACAATATTTGACCAAATTTCGGATTGGTGAAACCTTTACCTAAGTCTGTAGAGATGGCGTAAGTTTGCATCAACTCGATCACGGCTTCAACACCTAATGAACCCGGCATAACCGGATCTTGATGGAAGTGAAATTGGAAGAACCAATCACTTGGGTCAATCGTGCGTGACGCAGCAAGATAGCCCTTAGCGTATTTGCCACCAGTGTTAACAATTTCGGCTTTATCGATAAAGTTAAGCTGGCCGCCCGCAAGGCGATAATGCGGTTGGCTCGCTGGTGCATTAAATACTCGCGACTGTTTATCCAGTAAGTTGACGCTAATGTCTGCAGCGACATTATTATCGATATGCCAAGGGTGGGTGATCCTGCCATTATCAATACCAAGCTGGTTCTTTAGCGCATCACCTTTGAAGTAACCAAATACCGCACTACCAGTGTAAAACGGCTCGTTATCAACACTTAATTCAAAGGTGAAGCTTTGAATAATGTTACTGCCAGCGATGACGGTTGATAATAGCTTTGAGTCATTGACTATGGTTTTACCGCGTAAATCCACATGGCGCAATAATTTACCGCTACCATCTAAATTACGGAAAAACAGCTCTTGCCCAGGAAAACCTAGAGTGGTGCCCATATAGCCTGAGATAAAACCGTTAGGTTGTAGTGAAATTTCCATTAGCACTGAGTAAGGCATTACCGCTTGATGGCTGTTTTTTGCAAAGTACCAAGCATCTGCCGGCACTTCGTATTCTGCGATACACGATGATGGCTTTTTCAGTTCGCCGCGCTTACCGTTAATTTCAACGACGCGCGTGGTTAACTGTAAATCGCCACAAGGTGTACGCGGCGGGATCAATCCGCGGTAAATACTAAAGTCTGGGCCAAAGCACTTTTCGATATTGCCTGTGGCAAATTCGAACATATGGTATGGCGTAAATGGTACGGTATCAGGCACGCGATTAGCATACTTTGAATCGGCACTTACGATGGGCGCTTCAAGGTGTTTTAGCGGAATAACGCCCTTGTTACTCGGGGCATGTAAATCTGGAACTTGCGCCATTAATGGCGCTTTGTTAGCCATCACTTTACTGCTAGCGTCTGAATCAACGGCAGGGCTAGTGTTCGCTGCGTTTAACGAGATAAGTGGGTAACGCGTACATTCAGCCTCTTCTTTAATCATCACGCCTAAGTTTTGGAAATCAACCACAACTTTGCCATTAAGTAAAATATCAATATTCGCTTTGGCGTAAGGGCGAGGATGAATGCCTATTTCAGTCACTTCCATGCGATAAGTCAGTTCGGCGGTTTGTGGTAACACTTGGCCACGACAGCGGACTTTTTGTGAGGCGTTTTCCAGAGGCTGGAATCGGCCATTCTCGACGAGAGTATGCATGCCAATGTGGATCATAAAGAACTGTAATAGTTGACCACAACCTTCTGCCATTAGCGAGCCGGCCATCACTTGATCGCCTTGGAAATGACAAGGGAAATACCAATGATCAGGCGCAATGTGCTTATGACCTTCGAGTAAGCCTAAGCCCCAAGCACCACCTTGAGTTTGTAATTGACTAACACGCTCAATCATTAAGAACTTTTCTGAGGCAAAACAAAGCGATTTTTGCATACCATTTTGTAGCTGGTGGGCGACGTGTTCGCCGCCAAAACAGCTGCCAATATCGCCGGTCAGTAAATGATAAATTTGGCCATAATCAAATGCCGTTTGGCTACAGTGTAGTAATGGCGTGAAGGTCGGTTTGTTTGGATTATTGAGCACTTGTTGACGACGTTTTATTTCATCTTCAGTTTGAATAACCCCTTTACCATCGGCCAGTTCTTGGTCGGTAAAGAAGCCTGCGCAGCCGCCATCCATTTTGAGGATCATCTTGTCGCCTACGAAGCATTCGTAAGAGAAAAAGAATAATAACGTATCGCCATTGCTAGCAAAGTTATTGATTTTTATATCGTAACGCAGCGTGTCACCGCCACGAGGTAAATCTTCTAAGAAAGTCAAAGTACAATCTAATAAACGATAAACCCGTTCGCCCTTGTTTTCAAAATCGATGCCTAAGTAACTGATCAACATTAAATCACATTGACCCGATTCTACTGCTACAGCCCAAGGGATTTGACCATCGACTAAATACGGTGCATCGACTGGGATGTCGTATTCTGTGGTCATTGAACAAGGTTTGTATTGATTCATGGTCGCATCAAGTTTAGTGACGCGCGACACCAACAAGTAATCTGTGGTGGGCAGTCTTACTCGACGAGAATAGCTGTCGATAATGGCATAATCTGGGCCAAATACCTTAGCGATATCGCCTTCGGCATACTCGACTAAATCAGCATAATTCCAAATACACGGTTTATCCGCGGGGATCGGCGCGGTGTAAGCTGGCACACAAGCATGATTAGGTTGAATTAATTCCACAGGTACAGCAGCTGAGGCGATAGGATCTACATTTACAGCAGGCTGTGAAGCCTGCGACACATAAGAGATTTGCTGGCCGGCGAAACCGGCTAATTGTGAGCGTAATAAACTGTCTGCGACTTTTAACCCCGCATCTCGGCTGGATAAGTAGGCTAAGTGCGCTTGCTGCGCTAACCATTGATTTTGCTGAAATGCACTTAAATGTGCTGGCGGTATGGTCGGGCTTGTCACACTGGCAACCTTAGGTTGCTGTGCTGTTGAAACTGTGTTTTCTGACATAAGAGACTCGGCGATATGCTCGCTATGATTGACACTAAAGTGGCTGCTGTCACAGGTGGTTTTTGGCTTAGTCATGTCAATGGTTTTAGCTGTTGCTGAAGTGGTATCAGCACATTGATCTATATTGCTGTCGGCCATTGTTGTGATATTGGCGCATTGAGCCACAATGCTGTTGAGACCTTCAAGTGAGCTATCAATAATATGTTGATAGATATCTCGGCCACCTAAACTAACTTGCTTAATTAAGCTTAACTTATTGCCTGTGGCTAATTGTTGCGTCAAATTGTTGCTCAGACGAGTACGCAATGCGTGTTGCTGCGGCGCCGAAACAGACAGATTAACCTGTGAGTATTGGGTTTCGCTGCTGGTGAATACACTGGCGTTGATGGCCGATTTATCAATATGGCGGCTTTGTACTAAAGCATGCAGTAAACTGGCCATGCCAGAAGCGGCAAAGGTATGACCGAGAATATCTTGTGCTTTACTCAATAACGGCGCTGAGTTGATCGCTGCAGCATCAGTTAATCCTTGGACAAACTGTTGGCCTTGAGTTGTTAATATGCATTCAGGCGATTGGTTTAATTCGATAAGATCTGCTGCAATATTGGCCGGGCGTTGTGATAAGGAGTCAAAATCAATACTGTCTATGCTGGCATAGCTGTCAAGCTCAGGATGCGCAGCATTAGTTTGTTGCAACACTATCGCGCCAGCGCCTTCACCTACTTTCCAGTCGGTTGAGCTTAATCCTTTAGCATTAAGCTTGGCAGTATTGAATAACATATTTTCAATGCTGCCGGAAAGATCTACCGCGGCGATGATGATGGCATCCAAAGGCTCTTGTAGCGAGCCAAGAGCAAATAAGTTTTGCGCCACATCGATACAACGATTAACTGACTGTGCACCAGCTGAAATGGTAAATGCCGGGCCATTGAAATCCCATAATGAGGAGATCCGTGACGCCATAATGTTACCAATGAAGCTGGTATATTGATTTAGCTTGGCGGCATCTAAAACACTGTCCATCGCAATAGCTTCAAGGCTGGCATATTCAGCACTGGATAACTGGATCCCTTGGGCATTAAGGCTTTGCGCTATTTGGCTATGTAAGTTAACTCGACCGCGAAATTGGTGTAATTCAAGTTCGGTTTCCATGGCAACCAACACGGCTACTTTACTGCCAGGCGTTAGCTTGGCATTGGCAATGGCTTCATCTGCTATTTTGATTAATAACAGTTGTTGCGATATCAGGCGATCATCTTCATTAGGCGGCACTTTGAAACGTAAAAAATCAAAATCGAACTGTTCAATATACGCCCCTTGTGGCACCTGATGTATGCCATATTGAGCCAATAACTCAGGGTGCTTGTCTAAGCCTTTCCAGCGTTGATTGGGCAATGGGCTAAACAGTGGTTGCTTATTGATGATTTTATCAGCCAACGCATTGATGCTGCTGCACTGACCAAAGTGGGCTGCCATGCCGGTAATGTGCATTGGCGTTTCTGTACTGACTATTTTGCTGCGACTAAGCTGAGAGAGTTTACTGTCAGCATGGTTTATGCCTGCCTGATCTTGATAGGACTCAATCAGTAAATGGGCGTTACAACCGCCAAAACCAAATACTGATACACCTGCATGGCGGGCTTTATTACCGGCTTTATCGGGCCAAGGCAAGACCACATTGGGCAAAGTCGCTTGACCAAATAAGCCGTTAGGCGAGGTAATAGGGGAGCTGATATTAATACTCGGTGGCAACACGCCTTGGCGCATGGCAAAAATCATTTTCATGATCCCAGGCATGCCTGCCGCGGTGAGTAAATGGCCTAGATTAGATTTGGCTGAACCAATCAGTGGCGTCGCGCTGCCTTGAAGTTTATCTTCAAAAAAGCGTTCCATTGAGGTTAATTCTACTTTATCGCCTAATGGCGTTCCCGTGGCATGGCATTCAATCACTTCAATACTGGCAGGGGTAATACTTGGGTCTATTGCTGCCGCATCGCGATAAGCGCGCTCGAATGCTAGTACTTGGCCTTTGCTATTTGGGCTTAACACAAACTGACCTTTACCGTCGTTTGATAAACCGATACCACTGACTAAAGCATAGATATGGTCGCCATCACGCTCAGCGTCTTCAAGGCGTTTAAGTACTAATACCCCCGCACCTTCGCCGGCGAATAAGCCTTTACTGTTACGATCAAAGGGCGCTGAAATTCCATGGTCTGGATAAGCATGAAATATTGAAAACCCCATATTGATGAAGAATGGATCTGCGCCAGACACAGCGCCAGCTAACATCATATCTGCCTTACCAGTATGCAAGTAATCACAGGCGAGTTTTAAGGCGTAAACCGAGCTAGCACAGGCTGCATCTAAACTCAGCTGCGTACCGCCCAAACCCAAAGCATCGGCAACAATTTTCGAGGCATTATGGGCAATGGCACCATTACCCAAGTTAACCGGTTGAGCGGTGGCAGTGTGATTAGCTTGTGGCTGATCACAACTCTTGTTAAGGCTATTATTGAAACAGTGTAGGCTAAAGTTTGGCTGTTGCAGCTTGGTCTGTAAGGCTTTTTCGACCGCGCTGTGATACAGAGGTACAAACAGTTCATTAGATTTAGCCGTAGGGAATGATAAGGTTCCCATCACAATACCGGTACGTTTAAGCAAGCTATCGTCAAGGCCAATACCAGCATCAGTTAACGCATTACGTGCTGTGTCGGTTGCCCACAAGAAGCTATCGTCTAAGCCATTAAATGCGCTGGGCTCAATGCGATAACCTTGAGGATTAAATTGAAAGTCTTGAATGTAGCCGCCTTTATCGCAATAAAAACGGTCCGATTCGCCTTGTACACCCAAGTAGTCACTCGGTGAAGCATTGAGTTTGCTGGCACTGATTTGGCTGCGCGAATCTTTTTTGTCTAATAAGTTTTGCCAAAATTTAGCGGGAGTATCCGCGTCTGGATACTGATTGGCTAAACCGACAATGGCTATTTTAGGGGTAGCTTGAGAACTCAATGAGGTTCTCCTTCTAATGATGTTTCACTATAACAAATGAGGGATGAGCCGTCGGCTAATGCCGCCTGCTGGGATAATGTATTAATGCTAGCGTCAAGGCTGCGAATAAAAGGGCTTAATGACATGGGCACTCGATGAGCAATTAGTTGCCCTAGGCATTTAAGTAAACTGGTGACGTCATCGCCACCTTTAGCATTGACGGCCATTGCCATCGCTGAGACGCTATTGCTACTCTGCGCATTGATTTTGTCAATTAGGGTGGTAGTTTGCCGATCGGCACCTACTTCAACAAATAGTCGACAGCCTTGCTCTCGCGCATTAAGAATTAACTGAGTAAAATTGAGCTGATGACAAAAAGTATCGGCAATCGATTTTGCAATGGCTTGTGAGGTTAATACAACAGGCTGAGTCTCTGCTGCGGAGATAAACTGCAATTGGCTTGGTAAGTTTTCTACTAATGGTTGTTGATAAAATTGCCTTACTGATTCGCTGATGTTCAATGCCGCAGGCGTGTGCATTGCGGTGACGCGATTAGCGGCAATACCGCGTTTACCAGCTTGTTTTAGTAAGGCTTTACAACTGTTTTCACAGCCGGCAACAACACAGGTATCACCCTGAATAATAGCAATATAAGCCCGAGGGTAATTGGCTAAATGGGGCGCGAGTTCGTCAATGCTGGCTCGAGTAACGAAGCTATTCCATACAATGTTTTCGTCATCGGCTAATTGCCATTGTTGGCGAACACAGCGGAGCTCACCAGAAATATCTTGGGTAAAAATACTGCTGTTTTGCGTGGCTGCAATCATGCTGTGCGGTGTTTGCCATACGTTTAAACTCGCCCACATGGCCGCTTCACCCATGGAATAACCCAAAGCAAAACGAGGCTCAATGGCAAATTCTTGCTGCAACAGCTTGGTTAAAATATAACTGGCGCCAACACCTGCAATGGCTAATTGGCTCAGGCTCATCTGTGCGGCACGATTTTTATCTGCCGCATAGATAAAGTCCGTTTGTAACATCGATTGCATGTCACCTTGGTTTTCAAGTTCAGCATACAAATCTGGGAAAACCAGGCCTATTTGACTAAGCATTTTTGGGTACACAGTGCCAACGCCAGGATAAACAAAGCTCAAGCCATTATGACCCAGCGGCGCTGAATATAAGCAACTGCCCGCAGGCGTTTTATATTCTATCGGGGTATGACTATTCGCATCATGCTGCTGATGAGTGGCGATTATGGTCATCATCGCGCTGACTTCTTGTACTAATGCGCGGCGATCGGCTGCCATTAAGACTAGGGCTAGCGGTGCATCTGTTTGATAATCTAACAAACTGGTTTTGATAAGCTCGAGTAAGCTTATGTCGTCAATGGCTGAGTGTAACTGCGAAGAAAGGCCCATCAGCTTAGTGTGCAATTGCGCCAATGAAGCGGCGCTAAGCGGCAGCCATAAACGTTGAGCACTGATTAACGGCTTGGCGGCGATAAGTGCACGACCTTGGGTAAGGATGATTGCCTGAACACCTGATGCGGTTGGATAACATAAAGCTGCGACTCGACTTTGGTGAAATGCACTAAACCAATATTGACCGTTAGCCTTGTCTTGGGTTGGTATACAGCGACTCGCGATAGACTCGACTAGGTTGACCATTGCCGTCAGTGCTGTTTGTGCCATCTCATTCGTATGGGGCGCACTTGCATGAGGAGCGGACTCAGATCTAGAATCATTAGCTGGATCCGTCACTGCATCATCAGTGGCATTGCCATCAGAACTTGCACTAAAATTATAACAGCCATCTAGCGCGACTATCTGTGGCTGAGCATGCAGACGTTTTGCATGCTTAAGGGCAAGTGTTACCGCTTCATTTTGGTTGTTACTCAGCGCAATACCATTGATATAAACATGCGCATGAATACCGTTTTTAGCCGCAATTAACCCAGACATAATCCACAATCGATCGCCAATGTTGACCATATCATTGCTGGTGGACGATAGGTGTTCGCAAGCGTGCAATAACGCCAACGCAAAGCCGTCGACACTATGAGTGTCGACAGTGATCAGGTGTTCATTAATCGAGGCAATATTAGGCTTGCAAAGCAACAAAGCTAATCGCATAGGCTTAGTTTGTTGCTTTGCAATACGCTCACTCATCGTGTTTAGCGCCATGTTGCTTAATACCGTCACACTGTTTCCTTGCTGTGGTGAGACACACCAGTAGCCGCTTGATGTGGAATAAAGGCCCCATTCAAACTTTTACTGATAGTCACTTTAGCGTTGAGCATTTGGCAACTCAAGCGACCATCTTGATGGTATAAACTCACGTTAGCGATTAACATTCTGCCGCTGTGTTTAACAACATCCAGTTGAATATAGCCTTTATCACCACTGGCAAATGGCCAAGCGGTAACGCATTCAGCCGTAGATGACGGTAAACTGGCTGCACCGTATTTAAGTCTGGCCCATACCAGCATGGCTTGTAGCAGCAAATCTTCCGCGAAAACTTGGCTGCCACCTAATGCCGATGACGGGATAAAATGTTCACAGTCAGCGGTATTAATCTGCGGTAATTGCACTTGGCACAAGAGCTGAGCATCATCAAATGCCAACACTTGCTTAATGCCTTGCAAACGCGGGCCATGAAACAAGGTTCCGTTTTGATACAGTTCAACCCCTGAGCTCAACGGCGCTATATGCGACCACTTTGTCAGGCTCGCTGTATCAATCACGGGCTTGGCAATATCATCACTCAAGACGGCGCTATTGATCACTAATGTTGCTTGATATTGCGGTTTCATCGCTGCACTTGGCTCATTTAACAAACGAGATGAGATCAGCGCGTTGATCCCAGCGTCAGTTTGCGTTAGTTCCAGTTGCAGCAAATGTGGCTCATTGGTGTCAAAAATAACCCCTTTAAGCAATTTATATTCAGCAATACTGACAGGCACATGACATAAGGTTTGTGCTGCATCACGCATCCATTGCATGGCACATACTGTCGGCAATACCGGATTACCAGCAATACAATGATCGCTAACAAAAGGCATTTCAGCCGGGGTTAAGACTCGAGTCACCGTCATACTGATAAGATCAGAGGACTGTGTCTTAGCTGCAAACGTCAGCGAACCCTTGGCGATAAGCAAAGCGTCCGCATTAAGCTTTTTTACAGCATTATCCTGATCTGATGAACCTTGCATATCAGAGCCAATAAGCAATTGTGCGCCTTGCTGACTTAATAAACTGTGGGCAAATAACTCGGCACCTGCTTGTAATGGAATCACGTAAACACCGCGATCAACAAACATTTTCTTTAATGCCGAACTGACCATTCCGCCATCCCAAGGGCCCCAGTTAAAACTCATTACTTTAGCATGCGCTAAGGTGTGTGCCAGTTTAAGGGCGGTTTTATTGAGGATTTCATTCGACATAGCATAATCGCTTTGTCCGGTATTTCCGTAGAAACCAGCAGCGGATGAAAACAAGGCAATCAGCTTGATCTGTTGTGGGTCGAGTGCATTAATTATGCTTGCAAGCCCGGTCACTTTGGTGTGGTAAACGCGGTTAAGTTCATCCAAGGTTTTGTCTTGAATATGCTTGTCGGCTAACACTCCGGCGCCGTGAATAACGCCATTAATGGTTAACGAGTCGCCCTTAGCATTCGTCAGGCTGTTAAGGCTGGCGGCTACCGCTGTGGCGTCGCTGACATCCATTGAGACATATTGCGCGCTGGCGCCGACCTTACTGAAAGCGGCTAATGCAGCATCGATTTCTAGGCTGCTGCTAATTGGCCACACTAATGCATCAATTTGTTTTGGCGTGGGTTTATTGCCTTGCGATTGAATATAAGCAATGGCCGCGGCTTTTAACTCAGAGGCTTGCTTGCCTTGTGCCCAAGCCGGTAAGTCGCTGCCAAAATGTTGGCTACGACCTGCTAACACAAAATGCGATTGGCATTGTTTGGCTAAGGTGAGGGCGCATTCAAACGTTACCCCTTTTGCGCCGCCGGTGACCAAAATAGTGTCGTTACCATCAAGCGTTGCTGGTGCAAACTGCTCACTGGCATTGGCGGCGACTAAGGTTACTCGACCTTGCTGACTAATCCCCACTTCATTAATGCGATCTACGCTTGCATTGGCACCATCGATATCAAACAACTCAGCAACGATGGCATCGGCAAAGCTTGTAGCATCAATATTATTGTTAATGTCTAAGGCGCGGCAAAATACTTGTGGCCACTCATGGCTTAAGGTTTTGCTCAGCCCAGACAAGGCCGCTTGATTCAGTTCCGCTGTGGCTAATTGGTCATTATCTAAGTAGCCAAACCCGCCGTCTAAACGACTCACGGTAAAGTAGCACAGACGCGAAGACGTTGGTTTAGCAAATTCTGGGTGAAGATGCTTAGCCCATAAGAACGCGTTGTCGACAGCAGCTTTTGCAGCAAGAGTACACGACATTAATGGGTGATTATTTACTAGCGTTTGCGGCTGTAAATGAACAAAACCTGCAATGGCATGTTCAGCGCCCAAGTCGGCTTTAATATCGGCAATCACCTGAGCAATGTGCGCATCATCAATGCTGCTCAAGGTATAGCTTTTAATATCACTGCTTAATGGTGAATGCGCTACGCTGATGGTTTGTGGGTTACGAATAACGGCGACGGTTAATCCCTTTGCAGTGAGTTTTTCAGCGAGTAAACCGGCGTTATGGCCATCATCTGTGATGACAATACAGTTTTTCGCTGAATAACAATCTACGAGTTTATCCGCCGCGGGTAACTTTTTTAGCGCTACCTCGCTGTGTGGCGGTAATGCTGCGGTGTTAACCTCAACCTTGTTTGCCGTTGACGCTGGGGCGACAGCCGCAATCGCGGTTGAGTTCGCTGCAGGCAATTTGGTTTGCATGTAGCTGACGATTTCACCTAAGGTGCGACATTCGGCTAAATCTTCTGGGTTAAGCTCAGGTAAGCCAGGCAACTCGTCTTGTACTGTGCCTAAAATCTCGACCCGTTTGATTGAGTCGATACCTAAATCCGCTTCCATGTCCATGCTCAGTTCAAGCATTTCAGCTGGGTAACCGGTTTTGTCGGCGACGACTGACATCATGGTGCTTAATACCGTATCAGCACTCAAGCCCGTTGTCGGTGCTGTAGATGAAGAGACGGTTGCTACTGGTGCCACTGTAATGGCTGCAGGCAGTTTGGTTTGCATATAGCTGACGATTTCGCCCAAAGTGCGACACTCAGCTAAATCTTCTGGGCTGAGTTCAGGTAAACCTGGCAGCTCATCTTGCACTGTACCTAGAATTTCAACACGTTTGATTGAGTCGATGCCTAAATCGGCTTCCATGTCCATGCTCAGTTCAAGCATTTCAGCAGGGTAACCGGTTTTGTCGGCGACGACTGACATCATAGTGCTTAATACCGTATCAGCACTCAAGCCCGTTGTTGGTGCTGTAGATGAAGAGACGGTTGCTACCGATGAAACTGTAATGGCTGCAGGCAGTTTTGTTTGCATGTAGCTGACGATTTCGCCCAAGGTGCGACACTCGGCTAAATCTTCTGGGCTCAGTTCAGGTAAACCTGGTAGCTCATCTTGTACTGTGCCGAGAATTTCGACGCGCTTGATGGAGTCGATACCGAGGTCAGCTTCCATGTCCATGCCAAGTTCAAGCATTTCTGTTGGGTAACCGGTTTTATCGGCAACCACGGCAAGCATGGTGCGTTGGACGTTTTCAGCTGTTAAGCCAGTTGATGCAGTTGCAGTGTTTGCCGCGACTGGTGCAGAGGACGCTACACTAACTGCATTGGCAACAGGTAATTTAGTTTGCATGTAGCTGACGATTTCGCCCAAGGTGCGACACTCGGCTAAATCTTCTGGGCTCAGCTCAGGTAAGCCTGGCAGCTCATCTTGTACTGTGCCGAGAATTTCGACGCGTTTGATAGAGTCGATACCTAAATCAGCTTCCATGTCCATGCCAAGTTCAAGCATTTCTGTTGGGTAACCGGTTTTATCGGCAACCACGGCAAGCATGGTGCGCTGGACGTTTTCAGCTGTTAAGCCAGTTGATGCAGTTGCAGTGTTTGCCGCGACTGGTGCAGAGGACGCAACACTAACTGCATTAGCAGCAGGTAATTTAGTTTGCATGTAGCTAACGATTTCACCTAAGGTGCGACATTCGGCTAAATCTTCTGGGCTGAGTTCAGGTAAACCTGGTAGCTCATCTTGTACTGTGCCTAAAATTTCGACGCGTTTGATAGAGTCGATACCTAAATCGGCTTCCATGTCCATGCCAAGTTCAAGCATTTCAGTTGGGTAACCGGTTTTATCTGCGACCACATTGAGCATAGTGTCTAACACTTGTTGCTGCGATAGTCCTGCTGTTGGGGCTGAAACTGCAAGCGAACTCACTTGCTGAGCTACAGGAGCCTGGACTGGTTTACTGGCAGTCTGTTGAGATTGAACCGCTTGAGCTGGTTGAACTTGAGCAGCAGCAACAGGAGCTACCACAGTCGAAGGCGTCGTTGTGGCCTGAGCAACTTGGCTTTGGGGCACAAATGCAGGCTGCATAGATGCCGCAGCTACTGGTGCTGACGTCGACGCTGGCATTGGTGTTTGCCCTTGTAACATGGCTAATGCAGCTTGACTTGCTTGCGCTTGCAGCGTTAAAAATTGACTGTGACTTTGCAATGTTTGTGCTTGATGCTGGTGGAACAGCTCCATAGAACGTTGCAAGCTTTCAGGAATGGCTAATCCTGATGATGCCATTTGTGCTTGCGCTGTCATCAAATGAGCAAACGTGTCGCCATATTGCTGTGGTATGGCTAAAAATTGCTGATGTAATTGCGCCGTTTGTTGCTGCGCAGCAAAAAATGCACCGATACTATCGGCCGACGCAGGCACATTTGCGCTAACTGGTTTAGCCGCTACAGCCGTCGTTGCCGCCAAAGGTGCGGCAACCGCAGAGGCTGGTGCTGATGTTGCAGGCACTTCAATGTATTCAGTTTTAATCACTTCTTTTTCCACAATTTTTTCCACAATTTTCTCAACCGGTACTTCTACTGTTTTGCTGGTAACTGTGCCAGTTTGCAGCGACTTGTTCATTTTGGCTTGGGTGGTGGCGCTAATATAATTACTCGCAGTTAACTTGACGTTCATCGGTGACACTTTTGCAAGTTCAGCGATGGGCGCTTGATAAGGATCAACCTCGGTTAATGCCAGCCCTAATACCGCAAGCTGACACGCTGCTTGACGCAGTTGAGTGTCGCTATTGCCTTTAGGATTTGGGTTCAAGCTCACTATGCTGACTGATTCGGCTTTGTTGCCTAAGGTCGCCTCAACCAATTTATGGAGGATGTTTTTAGGACCAAACTCAACAAATACTCGTGCGCCAGCGTCATACATGGCGGTTAATTGCTCGCTAAAACGAACTGACTGCAGCATATGATCAGTAAATGCTGCCTTGATTGCTTTAGGATCATTTGGATGTGCTTTACCTGTGCCATTGGCATATAGGCTTAGTTTTGGCTTAGCAAATTTAACCTTATCGATGGCCGCAGCAAAGGGTTGTTGCGCATGGGCCACTAATGGCGTGTGGAACGCGCCAGAAACCGGCAGGGCGATTGCTTTAAAGCCAAGTTCAGCGGTGATTGCTTGTGCCGCTAAGGTACATGATGCTGTTGGGCCTGCAATAACCAGTTGGGTTGGTGCATTGTAATTAGCCACTTTGACGCCCTCAAATGCACTAATGCACTGTTCAAGCTTTTCAACACCTTGGTCAGCAGCTTGAGCGGGGACAATAATGGCGTACATCACGCCAGCATCTTGATCTTTAGGCGTTGCCGCCATTGCTTGGCCACGAGCAAAGGCCAATTGATAATAATCAGCTTGGCTAATGACCCCCGCAGCACATAATGCTGACAGTTCACCAAAACTATGACCGGCCACCATATCGGCTTTAAAACCTGCTTGAGTCAATAATGCATATTGGCCCATGCTCACTGCACCAATAGCACTTTGGGCATTGGCAGTATTGGTTAATGCTGCGTGTTGTGCGGCAATATCTTCGGCTTCAAAAGCCGGGGTAGGGTACATTATTTGCGATAGTGGCATTTGTTTATGTTGCGCAAATACCTTATCTGCTTGCATCAATTGTTGACGCATTTCTGGATACAAACAGGCTAAATCGACGCCCATGTTCAGATACTGCGCCCCTTGTCCGGCAAATAATGCCGCCACTTTATGGCTTGCCGATTCAGGATGAATTAATGCTGCTGAGCGATAACTGGTGCCAGAAGGCAATTGCCAGCTGTCGGCAGTATTCGAACTCAATTGCGCCAGCGCTTGAGTCAGCTGAATGGTTAAGTCTGCTAATGATGCCACCACTAAGCCTATGCGCGCGGCTTTAGGGGCTATGGTCGTTAAGGCAAAACGTTTACCAAAATCAGCCAACACAATTTCTTGACGATTTTGCTGTGTGGTATCAACAGCACTAATTTCAGCTTGCAGTGCGCTTAATTGAGTCTGTAATGCAGCTTTATTTTCAGCATGGATTAACAGACTTTGCGGCACGGAACGTTGACGATATTTATCGCCTCGAACATGTTCTTGGCGGTATTCTTCCAACACAATGTGGAAGTTGGTGCCACCAAAACCAAAGGCACTAATACCCGCGCGGCGCGGCGTATTGTCTGTACGAGGTAACCATGGACGGGTTTCGGTGTTTAAATAAAACGGCGAGTCCTGAATGTTTAATTTAGGATTGGGCTTACTGACGTTAATGGTCGGAGGCAACACTTTATGATGCAAAGCCAAAGCAACTTTAATGACCCCAGCGGTTCCAGCGGTCGATTTAGTGTGGCCGACTTGTGATTTTACTGACCCAAGAGCAATGTGCTGTTGGGTATCATTATCTTCGGTAAACACCGATTTTAGACCATTGAACTCTGCCACATCGCCAGCGGCAGTGCCTGTTCCATGGGCTTCAATTAAGCCTACCGTGTGCGGTGCAAAACCCGCATCATCATAAGCGCGTCTTAATGCTTTAGCTTGGCCTTCTGGGCGCGGGGCATAAATACTTTTAAACTTACCATCAGATGATGAGCCAATCCCTTTAATAACAGCATAAATTCGGTCACCATCGCGCTCAGCATCGTCAAGGCGTTTAAGCGCCATCATGCCAATGCCTTCACCTATCATCATGCCTTTAGAATCGATATCGAAAGGTTGAATGGTGTCATTAGTGGTAAATGCCGGTGTTTTTGAAAAGCTCATGTACATAGATGGCGAGTTATCGGTACACACACCGCCGGTGATCATCATGTCACTGCGGCCTTCAACTAATTCTGTTATCGCCATGCGCATCGCCGCTAAAGAACCTGCACATGCCGCGTCAACCACGCAATTCATGCCGCCTAAATCAAAGCGGTTAGCAATACGCCCAGCAATCACGTTACCAAGTGAGCCTGGAAATGAGTTTTCTTCCCAGTGGATATATTGATCTTGAAACTTTTTGATCAACATCTCAGTGTCTGCGTCGCTTAGACCACTATTTTTAAATACTTTTTTGAGTATAGGGTACTGTAAACGACCGCTGAGACTATGATTGATTTTTTGACCACCGCCGACGCCTAATGTAATACCGATGCGATCGGTATCGTACTGCGCATCAATACCTGCATCGGCCAGCACTTCTTTGGCGACCACTAAAGATAAGAGTTGTGAGGTGTCTGTCAGTTCGAGGATATTCGGTGGCAAGCCAAATTCCATTGGATTGAAATCGACTTCGGGTAAAAAACCACCGCGTTTACAGTAGGTTTTATCGGCCATTGATTTATCAGCATTGTAGTAATCTTCAGCGTTCCAATGGGTTTCTGGAACGTCGATAATGGCATCAATTTTTTCGCTGATTAAATCCCAAAACTTGTTTAGGTAACGTGAGTTAGCAAAAATACTCGCCATGCCGACAATCGCGACTGGCATATCTTTTAAGCGTTTGTTTAAACGCTTATCTTTATTACTGGATTGGCTCATATGAGTCTCCGTTTGATAACTGAGGTTCAGTTATCTGGTGTTGGGATCCAGCTGCATCAATGGTGCTAGTAGATACTGCGGCTGGTTGACTTGCTCCAGGAAAACGAGCAAGAAAAGTGTGATAGTTGCGAACCAATAACTTACGTAAATGAAATGGCCCGTGCTTTAAGACATGGGTTATATAGCGATTACTCGCTTGAGTATGGCTGTCTTGATAAATATCGAGGTAAACCCAGTCAGACTTAAAATCAACGCCAAGCAAAACAGAATAGGCTTGCTGCTTTGTTAATTGAGGCGGAATACTTAACGACACCACTTGCACTACGTTGTCCGGATCTGGACTTGGCAGGGCTAAAGTATCGGCTAAGGTTTGCGGGTTAACGGTATAGGTTTGAATATCGGCTCCCTGAGTGATCGGCAGCTGATTGAAAAATTTTTCTGGCACAAAAGGAGTATCAAACTCGTCGAGTTTTGATACTCCAAAGCGCTTTAAACAGCGAGCTAGGCCAGATCGGGATACATTAGGGTTGATAAATTCTTGGGTAACTTTTAATAACCTGTCTAAAGGCATTTTTAATTGATAACGCAAGCCCAGCATCACGTACTCTTCCATCGGAGAGAGTGTTGTGTTGAGTTTGTGCGGGGTATTTGGCGTGTTATCGATGGAGTCACGTTTACGCCACTTACGAACGGTGGCTTCGCTAATATTCAGGATTTTGGATAACTGACTGACACTATAATCGGATTGCTGAATAAATTGACGCATTTCCGGCGTCGTGGTCGCATTACGGTGATAAACCGATTTTGGGCGAGGCTTACTCTTCAATAGTTCAGGTGCTAAATGTGTGGTTATCTTTTTTGTCATCTAGACCGGTATTCCAAATAATCTATTGGGACTTTAGCGCATTTAAACTTACCCATACTTACTTAATTCATACTTAAATAAGTTAAAAAATGAGTCCAAATATCCATTTATGCTTTTTTTAGCACAAAGCAGATTACCTGAGGTTTCACTCCGATACAATCACCCGAGACTAAAAACAAGATCTGAGCGGTAAAAACGACTATTAATGCTATGTTTCAATGCTTCCATCGTCGCTGTAATTGCCCTGAAACCGCGTTATCATGGCAATTATTTAGCCGTCAATTAAACGGTATATTATTTGAGTAAAAAGCCGCTAACGAGCAGTCTCATTACCGGCTTTGGAACAATTTCATCGGTTTTTAAAGCCAATTAATTTGGAAAGAAATCAATGGCCCAGATGGTGGTCATTACAGCGACACTTTCGGCAGGGAAGTTGATTGAACGCAATACTAAGGTTAATTGACGCTCTAACTTGGGGTTATTGAGTTCGCTTGATTTAATCGCCACTTTGCTGATGGTGCCATTGGGCAAATGCAGCGTTTGAGCTGAATAACGATAACAATAATATAATGACTAGGCTGACTATGCGTATAAATGTTCAAGCTTTCGATGTTGTGGTCGTGATGATTGTTGATGAATTAGCACTAATCATCAACAGTAAAAGTTAACATAACGATTATCAGGTTAACTATACTGACTTGTACCCGCCGTGATACAGGGAGTTTGACAAATTCCTCGCTGAATCGAGCTTATTGAGGTAATTTAACGGTATTAACGTTTAATAGAGCCTTGTTTGTTTTAATGTCTGTTTCATCTCCTATAAACTCATCTCAGCCGCTTTTTCAGCCACATATTTATTTTGTGCCACTGGATGGTGCGCTTTGTGCTGCAGATTATGAGGCTGGTTTAGCCTTAAATTGGTTAACCGATGACGAGGTTGCTAAGGTTAGTCGTTACAGAAGTGAATCGGCGCGCAATACTGGTTTACAAGTGCGTTTAGCGCTTCGGGCTATTATGTCACTTCATAGTGATCTAAAACCTTTTGAGTGGCGTTTTAGCTATGGTGCTAAGGGTAAACCGGCGCTTAGCGAAGACTTATTGGTTCAAACTGGGCTGCATTTTAATTTGAGCCATAGCGGCGATTGGCTAATGATCGGCATTGTCAGTAATAAGCAAGCATATGCCGCTGAAACAGCCTTGTCATTTGGTGTTGATATTGAGCGTGAACGCAGCAGTACCAAAATAGAAGCTATTTTGAATCACTACTTTTCTGCTGTTGAAATAGAAGATTTGATGGCATTGCCGCTTGAGTTACAACGCCAACGTTTTTTTGATTTATGGGCGTTAAAAGAGGCTTTTATTAAAGCAACAGGCAAAGGGTTGGCGCAGTCGTTAACCTCTTTTGGGTTTACATTCGCTGCTAATAGCGTGTTTGAAGCTGTTAATAAGCAATTTCCTACTATCGCAGCGAGTGACTATATCCATTTTTCAGCGCTCGATTATCACGAACCGCAATGGCAGTTTTACTTTGGCCGATTAAGCCCATATTACCGCTTCAGCGTGTGTATTGGTGATATGCAATCTCAGTCTTTGCTGCATATAAAAGCGCCAACGATGTCGATAATTTCGTTGGCGCAATTAATACCTTCTTCACACGGCTAGTATTTTGCCGCTTGTTGTTCTGTTGGTAATGTGGAGTTAATAAATTGGCGCAAATCTTGATTTGATTGCTTTAAGTCATCGTGACGAAGATACATCATGTGGCCACTGCGATAGCCTTTAAATGATAACCTGTCTTTCATTAACCCACTGCGGTCAAGCTGCCACATGGTGTATTTAGCATCAAAATAATTAGTTGCACCATCATAATAACCCGATTGGATCATCACATTAAGGTATGGGTTTTGCGCCATTGCCAAGCGTAAATTTTCACCGGTTTTATTACCGCTTCTATCCCACGGATGAACTGGTCCGAACATATTGTATTTTATATCAGTTTTATAGTTCAGTTCGGTACGCAGGTAATCATTAATTGCTGGAGTAAAACTGTGAAGCCAAGAGGTAAGCTCTGCATTATAGTCAGGACTTGCGCCAACGACTTTTTCATCGATACCGATATAACGTGAATCTAAACGGCCTATGGTTTGCTTGCGGTCACGCAATAAGGATTTCCAAAAGTAATCAGTGTCGATATCTAAATTACTTTGCAGTACATCCGTTAGGCTAAGCCCTGAATAATGAGCAACTTGTTGGGCAATGCGCAGCTTTTCATCTGGATCAATAAAACTGCCTTTGGCGAGTGCTGGTAGATATTGATTTAAGGTAAATTGCTCTACCTCAGCTAAAATCGGTGTTAAATCTTGTTGCTGTAAATCAGTATCAAGTGCTTTGTGGTACCAAGCTGCAGCGGCAAAATAGGGTAAGCGATTAGCTGCCTTTACAGGACCATTTCGCTCAATACCAAGATCTGTGGGTGAGACTAAGATAACCCCATTAGGATACATCCATTGATTGTTCTGCAGTTCAAGGGCTAAACCGGAAACCCTTGCAGTACCATAACTTTCACCAATTAAATACTTAGGTGAGCGCCAGCGTTCATTTCTAGATACAAATGTGGTGACCCATTCTGCTAAGTATTTTATATCGGCTTTAACTCCAAAAAACATTTTTTGTTGCTCATCTTTTGAAGGCATTTTGCCTTCATCATTTGGCAATACTCTTGAGTAACCGGTGTTAACAGGATTAACGTAAACGATATCGGCAATATCCAGTATTGAGCTGTCGTTATTTTTGACGCCATAAGGTTGTAGTGGGTAACCTTCGTCGTCCACATTTAATACTCTAGGTCCAGTATAGGCAATGTGCATCCACACCGAGGCAGATCCTGGGCCACCATTAAATGAAATAATTAACGGTCTTTTAGTGTCGTCTTTAACGTCAGTGCGTTGGTAATAAGTGTAAAACAAGGTCGCGGTCGAATGACCTTCTTCATCCCATACGGGTTGAGTTCCTGTCGTGGCTTTATAGGGGATGGTTTTACCATTGATCTTCGCCTTATGCTCGGTCACTACTTTTTCATCAATGGGTATTTGTCTGATATCGTTAGCAAAAGCGTTTGATGAGATGCAGGCGCTTTGTAAAAAAAGCACGATTAAACCTGTATGTAAAAGTGATTTGAGCATAAGAACTCTCTGGTTATGTTAGTCATTTGTGGTCGAGTAGACTGCAGATTAGCATAGCGATTGTTCAAATGTGCTGCGAACAACAAGGCTATATTGTAAAAGTTTGTGCCATATTAAGTGATGTTTGTGATGTGTATTATCAATGTGTGTAGAAGGTATTATGCTCATGATATACCGATCGATTTAGGCCTTATATTCATTTAAACCTAGGCTTAATGGCATTGAGTACTGCTCGAAAAGTCTTATTAAAAAGAACCTAGTGCAAGTATTAACACCTCACTGAGAATGGCGAAGAATGATCATATGGCTTAAAAAGATCGGTAGATTAATTAAAAAAGCCTTTATCAAAGATAAAGGCTTTTTTGCAGTCAATTCAAAAGCAATTACTGTCTTGCTAGACGGTTCGACTCTGGTGGATTTTCAAAATCACTGCGATAAGGGTTGATGTCTAAGCCGCCACGGCGGGTATAGCGTGCATATACGGTTAGCTTAGTGCATTGGCAATATTTCTTTAAGTCGACAAAGATACGTTCAACGCATTGTTCATGAAATTCATTATGCTGACGGAAAGAAATTAAGTAGCGCAGCAGTTTTTCACGGTCAATTTTAGGGCCTTGATAACGGATCATCACGCTGCCCCAATCAGGCTGTGAGGTGATTAAACAATTAGACTTTAATAGATTAGAATTTAGTGTCTCAGCGACATTCTTATCTGCGTCTGTGCTGTCTAATAAATGATCTGGGTTAAAGGCGTACTCATTAACTTCAATGTCTAGCTCATCAATACAGCTACCCGGTAAATCAATGATACGTTCAAGATTAAAAAACTTAGGCTCAATGACTTTTACGCTTAGCTCACCTTGGGCGCAAGTGCTTAGGTCACGGCTTAAGGTTTCTTGTACGGCTTCTACACTGTCAAATTTAGTTTGGTTAAAACTATTCAAGTACAGTTTAAAAGACTTAGATTCAATCAAATTGACACTGTTGATATCTAACTGAACTTCCAAAATAGCAACAATAGGCTTGCCTTTGGCATTAAGCCAAGACAATTCATACCCTGTCCAAATATCGGTACCATGAAAAGGCAGTTCACCGCTTAATTCAATAGCATCTCGGTTAAGTTTACGAGGAACCCCTTGCAGCAGTGACGCGTCATACTCAGCTTGATAAGCAGTTGCACGGCCTAATGTTAGGCCTTTTAATGCTGCAGCGTCACTATAAGGGTCGTGATTGTGTGTCATCTAATCGGTTTCCGTGTCAAAATATGGTTTTATTATAAACTACGAGTGGCTTAAGTGTCTTGTTCATCTGCATTAGATTGCTTCATTAAAAAATATCTTAATTCTTATCAAGATACCCTATCTGAATTTCCGCGCTATTATCCTTTGGGCGAGGATTCGGTATGTATTCAAGGTGCATTTGATGCGAATAACGATAAAATCGTATTCTGGCAACCTGTTAAACGGGATGATACAGGCGACTTTAGTAATGTAGAGCATGCATTAAATATTCAGTTACACCAAGATATTCATGCATTTTATGGGCAATATTTTTCAGCGCCATTGGCGTTTACTGCATCGTTTGGCGAAGGTGAATTAATCCAAGCGTGGAATCAAGCTGACTTTGAAAATTTGCAACAAAATGTAATTGGTCATTTGATCATGAAGCAAAAGCTTAAACAACCAGCAACTTGGTTTATCGGCGTGTTAGGTGATGGTGACGAAATGCTAACCGTAAACAATGATGATGGCAGCGTATGGATAGAAATACCAGGCGAAAAACAAACTACTCAGATTGCACCATCATTAACAGAATTTCTGCAGCAACTCTCTCCGTTAATAACCCCACCAGTTAAGCCCATAGAAGAAGCTGAGATTGTTGCTGAGCATCCTGGGATCTGGCTGCGGATCAAAACCATGGGACGACATTTTTTACGTAAAAAATAACCATCAGCAGTATTGAAATGCTCTTTTGAGTGTTTCAATACTTAATGCATCCACAGTGGTTAATCCTATGAATCATCCCCGCTTAGCTTTTCTTATCATGGTAATAACAGCGTAGACTTTATTTTATCAATACATGCTTGCTTATCGACAATCCACAGACCATAGCTTAATGGCAATATTTCAACTCCTGCTCTTTCAAATAACCTGTAGGTTGTTAGTTCGAAAAAATTAGCCCATGGTCCAGGAAAGCCAATAAGATCGATGGCAAGGTACTTGTCAGCATAACGACATAAAATATCTATTTCTGTGCCAACAATGGCATAACCCGGCCATGTTTCTATTTGTTGCTCTTGTAATGCTGCAATGATTTGTTGTTGAAATGCGTCTATTTCTGAGGTGACGCTATGCTCGGCATGAAAAGTGGTCATTGATGCTATATAGCGCCGCAGTAGATTATTTTCTGGCAATTGTGAGTCATCAATTGACAGGTATAACGACTGTTTTTGACGTGCTCTGGTAATGGTGACATTAAATACATCGGCCTTGTTTAGGTAGGCTGCTGCATGTTTACTGTTATTATCAATTGCAAACGAAATCAACATAATATCTCGTTCTTCACCTTGAAAACCAAACGGCGTAGCAGCGCGAATACTGTGTTTAATGATATCGGCTTGAGGAATATGTTGTTCAATCAGTGCGGCAATCTGTTCTGCTTGAGCGCTGAAAGGTGAGATGACTCCGATACTGTGGGCTATGCCAGTGTTATTGTCGGTTGTTATTTGAGCTTGAATATCAGCTAGGATGCATTGTGCTTCTTGATGATTTACGCCGGATGTGTCGCGGATCCCCTCTAGTCGATGAAGGTGCAAATGGCCTGAGCTAGTACAAGGTCGGTGTTGCATGACTTTTAATCTTGAATGATAAAAAGACTGATTACTAAAATGGATGAGTTCAGGTTTACTTCTAAAATGTTCATCTAGAAAGGCCAGCTCTTTATCGGTGTTTAAGGTTTTTAGGGCTAAATCTAAGATAGAATTATCTCGATAACTGATGGCGCTCTGGTTGTTTTCAGGCACGTTGTTTTTGCTTAATAATTGATTCTGCTTAGCTCTAGCTAAAAATGAATAGTGTTTTAATTGTTTGGTATCGCCAACAATCAGTGCTCGTTTTGCACGATATAAGGCCGGTAAACAACTGCTAATATTGCATTGCGTGGCTTCATCAATAATCACTAAGTCAAACATTTCACTGTTAAGTGGTAATACTTTGTGCAGGCTATTTAAGCTCACCAACCAGATGGGAAATGCAGCAAATAACTTGGCATATTCAATCTTCGCAAACTGGGCGAGTTGTTTACTGGAGGTTCGACTGCGTATTGCTTGGTTAAATGCTTGAAGATACTTTCGGTATTGGCTGACTAATGTTTTTAAGTTGTTTTTTTTAAGTGTATTGAGATAGTCAGAAGCAAGCGTTTCACGTTCAATGGTGCGTTTGTTAATGGTATCTAATGCATGCCATTGATGGTGCCATTGGTTTATTGATCCTTGAATAAAAAACAGATAAGCGCGCTTTAACCACTTCGATTGTTGTAACTCAAGTTGGTGCAACCGCAAGCCTCGGCTGATGGCTTTTTGGCTGAAAGCCATAAAACGATGTTCTAATTTACCTAGCAATCGATTTAGCTGGTTAATTTCTTGTTCATTTGCTTTGGGGCTGTTGTCCAAGTCATCTGCAAAGTAACCGGCTAACAAATCAGCGGTATAGTCTTTTAGCTGCTTTAAAAAGGCTTTTTGTCCGGCCTTAATTGAAACATCGCCTAAGGTAAAGTTACTCGCCAATTTGTCTGCAATAACATCAAGGGCTACTTCATTATTGGCCACAATTAACACCGACTCTCCGCGAGCCATATGTTCCGCTGCAACGGCAGCGATAGTATAGCTTTTACCTGTGCCGGGTGGGCCAGACACACAACCTAGACTGTTGTTAGCGGCGATAGCGATGACTTTCTTTTGTGGGCCTGATAATAGTCCAGGCAAAAAGTCGTACTTGAGCTTCGCAGGTTTGGAAACCTTGTTCGACTTTGCCATTGTATGGTTAAAGAGCTTACCGATAGGGGCTGATAGCTGATTAGCATTGATGATAGTGTCTAATTCGTGAAGTACGCCGCGGCTACTTTTTGATCTTTCAACACAAATTAACATGGAAATGGGTAATAAGCTGGGGATCTTTTTTGTCAGCGCTTTTTTGATGTCACTGTATTGAGCAAGCTTCGGATATTGGAGTAATTCAAGCGAGCTTATTTCAATATGATTATTACTAAAATATGAGGTCCAAAATGATGCGGAGCGAGTATCTTCAGAAAAAAGCGATTCTGCTAGCGCATTATCATCTGGGAGTAATTGTTGCAGTAAGGCTTCATTGATTTCAGTTTCATCGGCTTGGGTAGAAAAATAGCAATTACCATTATCCTGCTCAATGGTGGCTTCGCTAAAGAGCAAAGGCGATACTACCGTTTTAAGCTCGCCTTTTATGGTGACTTTGCCGACAAACAAGAACCGTGCATACAGTAATACTCTTTCTCTTTCATACATTGCTACCCGTTTTAACATTGGGGCGGCAAATTCTTCGGGGATAGGTAGCCGAGGTAAAAAACCTGTGCCTAGTTCATCTTTACCTTGAAGAATTAAACGGTCTTCTTGCTTAAGCTTATTGACGTTCCAAAGATTAATGGAGGCACTATCTTCCTTGTAGCAATCTCGGTAATAAGAAATAATTTGTTTGTAACTCAATGAAGTAATTCCATTTACTGATGGTCCCAAGATATATTAGACACTATGCGGCATGGCTCGCAGCGAAAGTGAAACATGTCTAACAAAGGCTGTTCAAGTTTCCAATGATGTGAACCACAACGTGGGCAAGCTCGGTTTAATTCGCTTTCTAACGACTCACCACCGACACGATACAGATAATAGTAAGTTGGTATTTGCGTTAAAAACTCTATTCTGCCACGTAAATCCCAACCTCGTCTAAACAGGTCGCTGTCTACTCGAGTGATTTCATCTAATGCGGCAAATTCAGCTTTAGTGGCAGCCGCCATTTGTAGCTCATCACATGCTTGCCATTCTGTTTGCCATTTTATAATGCGTTTATGATCGCCATTGAAGGTCGCAGGTAATTGATACAGGGGGATTGGCAGGAGATTATCGCCATTACGTAGCGGTGAGCACATATGAACATAACTGGTATACAACACCTGCCATGATGGTGTCTCTGTGCTGCTAACTTCAGAGTTAATGTCTTGGCCGATGAACTTTTCTCTAGGAGCCAATAGTTTGGCCGCGGTTAATCCGGCTAAAGTGACCTTTACCCACGGGCTATGATAACGATTTGCCAGGCTGGTTTTTTCGGGTAACAACAGGCGAACTCTAAATTCACCGTCATTAAAAGCGACGGCAAACTCCCTGCCTAAAATTTGTCCATTCGCCCTTAGGGCTTCAAGAAAAGCGTTGATGGCTTTTTCTACGGTATCAATTGTTGTGTCGGCAAAACATTCAAAGCGCAGTTCAGTAACAAACATCTATTGGTCTGCCTTATTAACAATGATATTGCTTTGAATGGCATTGTCTTGTAATTGATTTTCTAGCTGTTCGACTCGCTTAGTGAGCAGTGTGACGTGTTGTTGCAGACTCATGACCTGCTGAATAACATCGGTAAGATCCACGTTATTATCTGCAGGTTGGTCAGTCACAGCGGCAATATCGGCTAATTCTGGTATGTGTTGCCACTCGGATTTTGGCAACGCCTTAAACTGTTGTAAACCTTGGATTAGGGTAGGCATTGGGATGCTATTTCCTAAACGGCTTTTAATCAGTGCCAAACAGGGAGTATTTCCATTGTTAGCAATCGATTTAGCCGCGGCAAGTACTTGCTCAATTGGACTCATTGTTGGTTAAATTCCTTAATTCGATGGTGTGAGATTAACTAATTCTTATTAAATATAAAAATAAAGGCATACAAATCAGTGTTTTATTTTTTGGCACGATTCTGGCTTAAAGGAACTGTAAATACAATGCGGATTTTATTTTAACAAAAAGGATGCAACATGAAATTAAAACTTATCACAGCAGGATTAATTATCGCCACATCAGTAGGGCTAAGTGGTTGTGTTATCAGTGTCGGTGATCATGAATCGGCTAAAAGTGCTGACTATTGGCAAGTTCAACAAGATAAGAATCGTGAACTGTTGAGCAAACTGTCTATGGGGATGACGAGTGATCAAGTGATAACTCTAATGGGCACCGCCGATTTCAGCGAAGCTTATATTAAGCCGACTGAAAACCAAGGGGAACAGTCTATCAAGGTCATGTTTTACCGAACGCAATGGGCGCAAGGCGATGGTAAAACAACCAAAGATGAATGCACGCCCATTGTGTTTCGCGATGATGTTTTAGTCGGTTGGGGTAACACCGCCTACAAACAAATCTGATGAGATAATGGCGCTGTTATAAGGTCAAAAATTAATTACATTTCAGCGCGCATCATTACGTCCAATTGGTCAATCACTTCTGACCATTGGGCGTCTTCTCGTAATGCCTCTTTTAAAAATGCTTTTTGGCCTGGATTCCAGCAATCTGCATCGGTTATTAACGTATGCTTAGCAAGCTTATTTTGCATAACAAAGTCATCGATACCCACTTGATCATGCGGTAAACCTAGTTGCATAAATAAATGGCTAAGATCATTTGATGTAGTGTCCATTTAAAGGATTCCTTGTAATGGTGTGGTAAACAAATTCAGTATCAGTGTTGATGAGGTAAATAGCAAACAACTGACAATGACAACCGCGAACAGGCTAAATGCGTAAACAAAACTTGTAGAATGTTTCAAACTTGTTAAGTTAGATTGAGTTTAGAGAGTCAATAACAAGGAATAAAAATGGACAATCACACCTTGGAAACTATTCGCGCAGTGTATTTGACCGCAGAAGACCTGAGAGTCGCAGCTTCCATTCTCTACAACGCATATCATGATGACCCCTATTTTATTGACGTGCTTGCTCAAGATGATGAACAACAATATGAGCAAAAGCTTCGGGCAGCCATCCGTGAAGAGTTAAATGAGTTATGGCAACAAGAACAAGCTTTAATCGGTTTATTTGATGGTGAGCGCTTAATCGGAATTGCGTGTGTCATTTCTCATCTCATTCCTCTGGGTGAGGGACGATATTGGCACTGGCGTTTCAAAATGATGCTGGGTACCGGATGGAAATCGACCCAAGGATTAATGCAAAAAGAAACCTGCATTCTTGAACATCTACCTTCTCAAAAGTGTGGTGTTTTACAATTTATTGCTATATCACCAAATGAGCAGCAAAAAGGTTATGGGGCTAAGTTAATTCAAGCGGTATTGAGTTGGTGTGATGAACAACCTGATCTCGATGGAGTAGGCGTGTTTGTTAGTAATTCATCACATCATCGGGCTTTGGTAACACAAGGGTTTAGCAGTATTGCTAACGTTAGCATCGGTAATATAGAAGGTGAAATTCTGTTTTACAGTAAAGTGTAACGCCAGCGAAAAATAATTGAATACTCATCGGGCCATATCATTTGCGGATTATCAATTAAGGAGTGAATAGTGGAACCTAAACGTTACTCTTCATTTACAGAATTTTACCCATTTTATCTGTCGCAACATCAAAACCCTATTTGTCGAAGGCTGCATTATATTGGCAGTGGCATTATTTTGGTTATTATTGTGAATACCTTGATTAATCAGCATTGGTGGCAATTATTGTGGCTGCCCGTTGTGGGTTATGGCTTTGCATGGTTAGGGCATTTTCTATTTGAAAAAAATAGGCCTGCTACATTCACTTATCCGCTTTATAGTTTGTGGGCTGATTGGGTCATGTTTGGGCAGATGATAATGCGCCTGTGGCGAAAATCAATCCGATAGTAATAACCTGCTCATGCTTTTGTAAGCCATATCCTACAAGCATGTAAGGGATCTTATCTAAAGTTGTCAGCGTTTAACGTTATTAATTATATTTAATATATAAAAATCATAGCATTACATGTTTTTTCTTGAGTGTTGGTATGTTAAGCATCTATTTCAATGATGTTGAGTGACTTTTCATCGAGCTGGTTTTGATTAGAATGTAGTTATCGAAAGCGAGTTATTTGTTGGTTTTCTTAGGATGAGAAATAAGACAATTAATGCTTAAGAATATCATGGATGTTATTAGGACACGCTCACGGATTGAGCATAAGCTCGGCAAATGGATAGCCGAATCAAGGATGAGTGAAAACAGTCATGCTGTTGACACAAGGATAACAAGGATAGGGCTGCAGGATGCAGCATGGATAGATTCAACGGATTGAATAGATTTACCGCTCAGTCAATGGATAGGCTGTTCAAAGGAGTGACACTCATGGGTTTGTTTGTATTACACAAATAGACAAGGAAATGAGAACAGGGAAAAGGACTGCAGGAAGCATGTTTACATGGATGGTGTGCAGGGAGCAAATATTCAGCAGGATGCTGACAAAAGTGTTAACGGGCACAACCTTATAACTTAAGGTTGTGCCTTTTTGCATCTAAAACTCATATTTGAACCGCTGCGGAATTCTATGATCGGACTGGGTTGATGATGTGCTAGGTTAACTGGCTTTAGCTTATCTAAATCGCTAATCTCAATATTCATAATAAGTCCTATCGATATCGTTCAGTTTTCGCGATGTTTTTATAATCCTGTGATGTAATTGAACACTTATTTGAACGATTATCTCGTCATCTTTGTGACACTAATGTTCGCCAATATGACCCAATATCGTACTGAATCTACTAATGCCTATATTGATACTCTCAATTTATCCCGAGGGCATGCTCAAGCATGTCATTGATACTCTGAAAATGCTGATGATTATCTCAATGACCTTTTGTATAAATAACAAACTCAATGTAATAGTGACAGCTTTCTGCCATAGTGAACCTTCATATTATTAACTTCGTAGTGCACATATGTTTGATGCAAGCAGGCCATCATCTCGAAAAATAAGGAGGGTGTTATGAAAAGTACATTAATGCTAACAATATTGGCAGCAAGCTTATTGTCCTATGCTTCTAACGCCACTGCAGATAAGACCATTTTAGCCGGAGGATGTTTTTGGTGTATGGAGTCCGATTTTGAAAAGCTTGATGGTGTTAGCGATGTGATATCAGGGTTTACTGGTGGAAGCTTAAAAGATCCCACCTATAACGGTAACCATGCAGGTCATTTTGAAGCGGTACAGATAACCTATGATCCTAATAAAGTGAGCTACAAAGAGTTATTAGATTATTACTGGGTAAATATTGATCCCTTTGATGCAAGAGGGCAGTTCTGTGACAAAGGTACTAGCTATTTAAGCGCAATTTTTGTGGCAAACGATAAAGAAAGGCAAATTGCCGAACAGTCTAAAAGCGATATTGAAAAACAATTTCCTAACCAGAAAGTGGTTACGCCAATTTTAGCATCGAGTGTTTTTTACCCTATCAAAGGCGATGAAAGTTACCATCAAGATTACTATAAGAACAATCCTATTCGCTACCATGCTTATCGCTGGAATTGCGGTCGTGACCAAAGGTTAGAGGAAATTTGGGGAGATAAAGCGACACATTAATCAGGTTGTTTGGCAAAGCACATATGAGATTGAAAGTAAATCAGCTATTCACTGCTTATATTTAGAATAAAGTAACGATTTTTAGTGGGTATTGGTTGATGTTAATGCCGTAAAAATTGTAACTATTAAATAAAGTGGATTATTTGACTGTGGCTATTGAGACGATTAATTATTTGAAAATCAATAACCATTAGTCACAAGTTGATTTACCCCATTTGCAACTGTTTCCTTTATCAGGATCAGAGCTTTATTGTGTTCGGCGGTCGATGATTGTTTAGCTTATTTTGGCGATAACCTGCTCTGTTTATTTGTTTAATTCCGCTATCAAAAAATATAGTTTGGAGTAATAGGCGGACATCAACTGATTTAAGCCGTTAATAAACCAAGTTTATGACTGATGCCCTTTATGCCTAGATTGCCCATGCGTTGCTGATGCCTTCTCGTTATCTGAGTAGAATGACGCTGTTATTTGCAGCGTCTAATCAATAACCTACTCTTTGCCATTGTTTTATTTAAGCGCGAGAAGTCGTATTAACTTACTCATTCACTTTTTCTAACGTCGCAGCATCGGTATGAGAGAAATCTTTACCGTAGATATTGAGTTTGGTGGTTTGTGAGTAGGACAGGGTTTTTTCACCAATTTCCATTGTCATAGAGAATCCTTGGGTCGTCGCATTTTCGGTCATATATGTCGATTCACCTATACCTCTACTTGGCGCTGTCAGGGTCATTTTTTTGCCTGCTTTTCCTTCTGCGATCACACATACCGCTCTTGGCACACAGTATGAGTTATATACCATTTGATTCTTTTGGTCGTAAATCATATAACCACGCTGATCATGAAACTTGGCATCGTCTCTTTGTCTAAACACCTCTAGCTTGTAATAGATAGCGACCAGAGATTGATCACTGGCATTAACAGCGTCGGCAGCGGCTTCATATGTTCTTATTTCATAGAAAGCTTCTACAGCTGTGCCACCTTCACCAACATTTGACCCTGTTCTTCCAGGTGCGATGTCAACGCCGGGACTAACCGTTTTCCACGATCCAATTAACGGCTGAAGTGGACCAAAATCAACATTTTGAGCTACAGCTTGCCCAGTAAAAGATAATGAAAGGGCGATTGATGTCAGAATGATTGCGGGTAGATAGTTAAGATTTTTCATCGATGTTTCCATTTATATTATTAACAGCAAGTGTCGATTGGGATCCGTTAGGCTTGAGTCAATATGCACAGATGAACTCAAGTCATCATCACCTCAGGTAACGCCGATGATAGGCCTGGTTGAATCATTGTTATATGGGCGTAATGTCCCGAGCTCTGTTTCTGTATAAAAATAAGGGTTAATTTTCAGTACGTAGGACATATGTCGCATACCCAAAAAAGCAATGAGTGAGACAATTAACAAGGAACTAATTTTAGGGAAGTAATGATGCACTATATTCGAAATGTGATGATTGACGCTGGAAAGTTAAAATTTCTGACTATGCTATTTTTTTTGATCGTTATCATCACCAGTATTTCGGATTTTTTTGCCGATATGGGGCGGGGGGCTAATATATTGCATATATTACAAGAAGCTACAGTTTCTGTTTTTTCGCTATCTTTACTGTTGATGTTGCTATGGAATGCGAAAGTGACCACACGAAGAAACGCACAGTTGCTCAAAGAGCGTGATCAAGCGATCATTTACTCAATGCAGGCATCGAAAGAATTGATAAGTGCCAAGCGACATTTTGGCGAGGAAATAGTGAAACAATTTTCTAGATGGGGGTTAACTGATAGCGAGTCTGACATTGCTTTGTTTACTCTCAAGGGATATAGCGCTAAGGAAATCGCTAATTTTAGAAACGCTTCAGATAAAACCGTACGCAATCAGTTAACGAGTGTATATAAAAAATCTGCGACTACGAGTAAAGTTAGCTTTATTGCTTGGTTCATGGAAGGCTCGTTGTAACGCTCTATATCTCAAAATCTCTCAATACGAATGTTTGTTTAATGGGACTTGAATGTGAAAAGAAATATAACGCTAGCTTCACTTTGGTGAATAATCTAGTGTGATGAATTTGTCAGCCTTGGTTGTATAAATGACAATCAATATGGTTTATCGATGTTGTTGATGAATAATTAGCTTAATCGGCTGACAAACTGTTTCGCACTGTTATAGACAGCATTACCCTGCGCATAAATCTAGAGAGTCAATCTTATATAGGAACAAGTTAACGATATTGTTAACTTGTTCCTGGTGATATCAGCTTAAGCAAAGTGTTTGTGAGTTGACTATGAAATCAGTATTTGCATCGGCATTGTGTCTTCGGGATTATGCTACTGATTGCTGTTCAACCGGATGGGTAATGCCATCGTGCTCTGGACTATAAAGCTTAGCGAACATTTGCATGAAGGTTTCACGACGAATAACCCCACATAAACGACCGTTTTCAACAACTGGATAAGTACTTGGTACTGTTGCAGATGCATCACGCAGACGTTCTTCATAGCTTTGATAGCCACCGCTAATGTACATACCTGAATCTGTCACAGGGAATAGTTTGTTTTTATCAACCACCATAAACTCTAGCAATTGAACAATTTTCTCTGTTGGTGCGACAGTGAGCATTTTAGTTTGCATAATATCTTTGACTGAAATAGGCAATGTAGATGCAAACTCCTCAGACCAAAGTGAGCGCATAAGATCTTGCTCTGATACAAAGCCTAATAGCTGATTATCTTTATCGATCACAGGTGCACTGCGGACATTATTTTTTGCTAGCAGGGTAAGCGCTTGATAAATACTTGTATCAACTGAAAGAGTGGTCGGTTTAGTGTCCATTAGTTCACTGACAATAAGTTTTTGGATTTTATTTTTCATGGCTAAGTCCTCTTGACTTGGTTGATATTGAGTTTGTTGAGCAATACTTGAATCTTGGTACTTTTTTGAAATTTGCATCGGAGTTTTTGTGATGGTGCTAATGTGTCGTGATGCGGCTTCGCCAGGGACTTTCATCGCGGTATTATCTATCCAGTAATAACCAAGACCCACAAACACAGCACCACCGACTATATTGCCCAGCGTTACCGGAATAAGGTTGTTAAATAGGAAGTTACTTAAGGTAAGGTCTGCAAAAGTTTGTCGCATTACTCCCAATGCACTGAAGTATTCATTTCCAGCAAAGTGTTGAATGGCAATACCCAGTGGCACCATGAATAAGTTGGCAATGCTATGTTCAAAACCGCTGGAGACGAACATAGCAACTGGTAATATGAGCAGTAACGATTTAGCTAAAGCATCTTTGCAGCTAAAGGTCATCCACACACCTAGGCAAACTAACAAATTACACAGTATCCCAAGAGCAAAAGCCTGGCTCCAATCATGGTGGATCTTGTGTTGTGAAACATGCAGTGCATTAAGTCCCCATTGATTACTGTCCATTGCGTACATTTTTGACATCATTACCAGTAGCAGTATCAACATCGCGCCACATAGGTTGCCTAAATAGACGCGCGTCCAACAGCCCAGTAATTGTTTGGTCGAGACCCGTTTTTGTGCCCAAGCAATCGCACTCAATACCGTGCTGGTAAACAGTTCTCCACCCAGAACAACTACGAGAATGAGTCCTAAGCTAAAAGCGATACCACCACTAAATCTGACTAAGCCCCATGAATCCGCTGATGAACCAGTCGTTACCGTAAGATAAAATACAAATGCCAGAGCAATGAAGGCGCCTGCAAATACAGATAGACCAAATGACTGCCCAAAGTGCTTAGTGACTTTAGCGTGTCCATATTCCGCAGCCTTTTCAAAAGGGCTGATTACAATATGTTCATCTACCACGCAGAAATGGTTTTTTTGCTTGGCTGTTAATAAGTATGGGTTCGCCTCTGGGGCGTGATCCTCCCTCATGATGTCTTCCGTAATGTGTTACGGACTCCAAATCGAGGTGGACTTAAATATGCTATATACATCGATAACTCCTTGAATGTGTTTATTGTGTCGTTAGTGCAAATTTAAATTACACAATAAATCGCATAAATAATATTGAGACTTTTTTAAGCAAGCTATCAATTAAATTGATAGCTTGCTTGTCGTTGATGATCGTACTTTTTTAGCCGTTTTAGGCTGATTGGAACCGCTTTTTGTCCTTTACATATGACACGCTGTGCCATTATGGGGAGCAGGCCGTATGGTCTTTTAAGCCTTGCTATACACAAAAAATAAAAATTGATAGTGAGTATCAATTTACTCGGGGCGAGAATGATGTCATTGGGCTTTAAGATTATTTAGGTAGTAAAACTGTCACCGTTCAACATACAAACAGCCCATATAAGCAAAATCTAAATAGGATGTTAAAATTTAGATTTTAATCCACTCATGCTTAAAACCTATTTATTGGGATTGGCTAATATTGCTCATAAATTGGCATGAACCAGTGTCAGTGTGGTTATTTATGTATAGAACTATTCGGGTGTTATCTGCGAGTCTTGAAATGAAGCTATTTGGGTAAAATGACCATAAAAGCGAGTTGAGGCGAGTATTCGTGCTATTTACTCAGAATAAATGTTTAATTAGTGTTAAACGTTAACCTGGTGTTTACCTTTTTAGCCTGCATTTTTGTGAGATATATCTCACAAAGCATGTGAGATGAATCACCTAATTAATGGTGATTATTTCTTTTTTAAATCTAAGTTTATGATTTTGTTATAAAGTTTATTTTTCATTATCCGCGGGATATTTTAATCATTTAGAGGTACCTGTTTAGGTTGAGGTAAATGAACTATTATTTATCTCGTACCTAGGAAGGGGACATTACAAGGTAGTAAATAGGTCTAGGAAGACCATGACTGTACGGACATAACGGACGATATTAAGTTTCAGGATGAAACGCTAAGCTTGCTCAATGGACGCACTAGCGGATTAAGCAGGTTTTATAACATTATCAGGATGATAATGTGCAGTGGATGCAAGATGCTACGCAAATGATTTGCGACAGGATATGTTAAGAATTTCATGGATGATATAAGGACACGCTCAGGATGGAGCAGGCTCGGTAAAAGGATAATCGAGTAAGATGGAAAGTACTTAATTGTACAAGGAACATCAAGGATTGAACAAGGACATAGCAGGAAGCAAGCGATACGCATGGATGGTGCAGGGAGCACATTTATAGCTGGAAAGCTTAACAAGAGATCAAGAGGCCGCGGCAGTTAATGTCGCGGCCTTTCTTTTGTGTTTTTTTCGCTATAATCGGAACTTATCTTGGTAATGTTGTCAAATTGTAAACAGTTGATGTGAGTTTAGTATAAGAGGGAATAGTATGAATGTGTTTACGTTGGCTTTAGTGGTCAGTATTGCTTTTACGTGTTACAAAGCTAATGCCTAGGTGACTCCTGAGGAGTTGCAATGGGTTGAGCAGGCATTAAGTGAGATTAACCATAACACCGATGATGCAAATGTACGTTGGCAATATGTTCAGCATACTGTTATGCCTGACTTAACACGAGTTGAACGATTTGATGCTTCACAGCCTGAAATGCAGCGATGGACCTTGGTGTCTGAAAATGGTGAAAAACCTGATAAAAAGCGCAAAGACAAATATCAGCAACATCAACAAGATCTTAAAGAGGATAAAGATGAGAACAGCCATGAGTTAGCATTTTCTGATCTTATTGATTTAACCACACTTGTTTTGGTGGCTGAAGATGAAACGAGTGTAGCGTTTAAATTTGTTCCTAATATTGAAGAACTTGATAATGCTGCTCTTACTGGAATGCTTTATTTAGATAAAGCATCCAAACAGCTGAAAAAAATTCTGATCAGTAATACCGATGATCTGAATCCGGCATTTTCAGTCACCTTGACAAAATTTGAATTAGAATTAGGGTTTGCTGTGTTCGAAGGTTTAGCGATGCCAGAACATACATCAACCACCATCGAAGGAACGGCGGCAATTTTCAAATCGCTTGATAGTATCCAAACGGTGACTTATCACGATTATAAAATGATTAACAAACCTCAAGCTTAATGCTGGTAAGAGCAATGCTATTAACAAATAGATGAACAGTAATGTTTAGTTCTCGGGCATTGAACAACAATAAAACGCTATCTTGCTCAAGAGTGCAAAATAGCGTCAAGTTAACCTCATTAATGGCATTTGCCTGAATCGCAACTTTTACTGCTGCCGCATCCGCCAAATTTACCACTGGCCATAGGGGCATCCATCCATTCTGGCTCCGGGAAAATAGGCCATTCAATCTTAGTCGCACGATTACCATGCATCATGATGTGTCCACGATATTGGTTTAAACCGTCGGTGCTAAATTCGAACATAAAAGTTGCTTTCCAACAAATGCCTGTCGTGCCACCAATACTCGGACGAGCCGATTCCATTGCAATGGCGAGCAATTGTACGTTCTGTTTTTTACACGACTGCTCTACGACAGTTCGGCTAAGTTCGGCCATTTGTCTTAATTGCCAAAAAAAAGCGCCAACAACAATTAAAGCAACAAATATTAAAAAATCACTCATCATAGGCTGGTTGCCCTAAATAATCCGCCGATAGCGGTCGCTAGTTGAATGCTTCTGTCTGGATGCCTTAAGTCAGCTAATAATCCCGGACGCAAGCTGGGTATTGCCACGATATCAGCAAATACTTGATTAAAGAAGTGCTGCGGCTGCTTTGCAAGTGCTTCTAAATAGTGTTTACGAGTGTCATCATCTTTTAGGGCTAACCAGTTACGAGCCGCAATGGTGATTAAGGTGTTTTCATCCAGAGCTTGCTGGTCATTTAACTGATTAATCGCTGCCATGCTGTAGTGCACATTGGACGCTAATGCCGCTAAATACATGACCTTTAGATGATCTTCAGCTTGTTGTAGTTGACTAAACAAGTGTTCAGCAAGGCGCTTATCAAGATTAATGTGCTCCAAACTTTGGCAAAGTGCAGCTTTTACTTCAATAGGAGCATTATCAAGGGCGTTGATTATGTCATCAAGATGATTAAATTGGTGTGCGCGAACGCAAAGATCTGCTAAACCTTGAACACCCAGTTGTGGCCATGTGTCATGCGCTGCTTGCCCAGACAAATACTGTGCGGCAAATTCGTATTGACTCGATGCCGGTTGATTAAGCTGAAGCCTCACTAAGGCATTAAATAATGCCAGTTTATGTTGATTTGGCTTAAAGCTAAATGGATGATTGGCTAATTGCTCTTGCTGTTCATCAGTTAATGCTTGGGTTGGGTTACGACCCAAGGCCTCTAAAATCATTTTAATAAACTGAGTTCGCGGCGCAGGTGATAATAAACCTTGCTCATCTAAAGGTAATTTTACAAACCAGATATAGGGTAATTGTGCTTGTTGCCAAAATACGATTGCAAACTGCGCATGGCCTTGAATGGGATAAGGATACGGCGCCAATAAAGAGTCAATTTGCTGAAAGGCTAACATATCGATATGTTGCACTCGGCGACCTAAATCGTATATTTGGAATTGAGTATTTGCGGTCGTCAGAAACTGGCTTAGGGTAGTTATCTCGGTCATGGGTGTTGTCACTAAATCACATATGTTGGATGGGTATTCAATGCGCTAAATGATATCATATTCCGACTTAGCCTTGATGTTGTCGTTCACTTTTATGCTTTATTTAACCAGCCAAAATCATTTAATTAAATTAGAACAATTGCTTAAGGAGTTTCAGCTGTGGTCTGATATTTTACCTCCTGTATCAGCAATGACCAGTACGGCACCATTTTGCTGTGATGTAATGGCATTTGAGCAATGGTTGCAGTTTATTTTTATTCCAAAGATGACCGAGCTTGTTGTACAACGACATCCTTTGCCAAGCAATATGGCGTTAGCCCCTATGGCTGAGCACGTATGGCAAAGTAAGCCCCATGGTGAGGTGATGATTGCCCAGTTACGGCAATTTGATATATTGCTCAGCCAGCGTTAAGCGAACAATAAACGTCAGCCACATTAATCCTATATACCCTATGCCAACAAAGCTTGACCCAATAGGCTTAGCCCAATACAAAATAAGTAAAGTGATAAAGATGACAAAAGATAACGATGCTGAATACTCATTGGATAATGATGATTTATTTGGGCAAATAAGCTCTGATGACATGAATTATAGTGCTGAAGACACTGACTTAGACGACGTACAGCCTCCTCATGTCGAGATATTATTTGAAGACGAGCATATTGTTGCAATACATAAACCCGCAGGTTTATTAGTTCATCGCAGTTATTTAGCTCGAAGAGAGCGTTTTTTTGCGATGCAGATGACCCGTGATTTAGTGGGTTGTCATGTGTTTCCAGTGCATCGCTTAGACCGTCCGACATCTGGCGTATTGCTGTTTGCTAAATCGAGTGAGGTGGCTCGGGCATTATGTGAGCAATTTGCCGATCACAGTATTAAGAAGCAATACTTAGCCATTATTCGTGGCAATATGCACGAGTCTGGCAGGTTAGATTATGCCCTGAAACAAGAATTTGATGATTTGGGGGACAAGCATGTCGATCCCAATAAAGCAGCACAACAAGCGGTAACGGATTACCAACCACTATTGAATGCTGAAATCCCCTTTAGCTCAGGTCGTTATCCTTCTAGCCGTTTCGGATTAGTAAGATTAAGTCCTCATACTGGGCGTAAGCATCAATTACGCCGTCATATGGCGCATTTACGTCATCCCATCATTGGTGATACTACCCATGGTGATGGTAAACAAAATAAGTTTTTTCGTGAGCATTTCGGTATTAATCGTTTATGGTTGATAGCAAAAAGTTTGCAGTTTACCCATCCGGTGACACAGCAACCGATGCACATAGAAACTGAGTTAGAAGCAGAATGGCTAGATATTTTCGCTGCATTTGGCTGGGATGATGATCAATTATCATCTATGCCAAGTATGTTACTCAGTTAACACCCTAAGACGCTGATTTATTCTATGTGATCGGCAATCGCTTTTTTGAGCTTTTCGAACTCAGCAATAGGGGGAATAAGCTTATGATTTTGTTGTTCAATATGAAAATAGTAATTACGGCGTATGTGGGCAGATTTATGCTGGAGTTTGAGTTTTCGCTTTCGGCTCACTTGTCGCATGGTCTAGATTCCATTGTGGCGTTATTTCACTTTGAGCCAACCTGCTTTGACCCTATTGATTTAACCTTAGCAGCATAAAGACACTTGCGAGAGACTAAAAGAATACAGTAAGGTAAGTCATTAACACTCAAGGTATTTTACATAGTATTTAATTTAAGGGGAAAGTATACCATGAAAATGGTCAATATTGTTTTTGGTACCGTTTATGGTAGTGCACAATTTACTGCTGAAACAGTGACTAAGGAGATTGCAAAATTAGGTTTTACCGCTAAACTTTGGCAACCTAATGAATTATTAGGTTTTGTGCCACCACAGAATGAGCTATTAATAGTCGTATCGTCCACTACTGGACAAGGTGATTTACCTGAAGATATTGCGCCTTGGTTTAATGAACTTAAATCCGATGCACCGTATCTGCCCTCATTGCAATACAGCCTTATTGGCTTAGGTGATTCAAGCTACGAAACCTATTGTGGTGCGATAAAACAATTTGATGAATTATTTACTGAATTAGGTGCAAAACCCCTGACTGAACGGTTAGAGATCGATGCCTGTGAAACGATGGAACCCGAAACAGAAGCTAAAACATGGATAGCCACTTGGCACAGCACCGTTATATCGGTAAACGTAGCGTAAGTTTTATTACGCAACAATGGTTTAAATTTGCCCAGCGTCTTAGTCAAGCTCTGCTGATTCCAATTGCTATTTTACCTGCTGCTGGGGTGATGTTAGGGTTAACGTTTAATCCGCTGCCATTTATCCCAACAGAATTAAATACTGTCTTGTCTGCAGTCGGTAACTTAGTGTTTACCATGATGCCATTGTTGTTTAGCGTCGCAGTAGCCATTGGATTTTGCCGTGATCAAGGTATTGCTGCTTTTTCTGCAGTCTTTGGTTTTGGGGTGTTTTTATCTACCATGGGGGCCCTCACAGATATTTATGGCCTGGTTTCGCGGCCATTGTGGGGGATGCAAACCATTGATACTGGCATCGCTGGCGGTATGTTAGTTGGTGCGATCACTTGTTTAGCGGTAAACATTAGTCATCATGTTAAATTACCAGCTATTTTTTCATTTTTTGAAGGTCGCCGCAGTGCGCCCATCATTGTTATTCCTCTCTCTATGGCGTTGGCTTATCTTTTAATCCATGTATGGCCACCGTTATCTCGTATTATCGAACATCTTTCTGATTGGTCCGTGTATCAAGATCCTGCTATTGCTTTTGGGGTCTACGGTACGGTTGAACGTTTATTAATTCCGCTTGGGTTACATCATATTTGGAATGCGCCATTTTATCTTGAAATAGGCCAATACATTAACCAAGGTACAGTAGTGCGAGGTGAGGTGGCTCGCTATCTCGCTGGTGACCCATTAGCTGGAAATCTCGCTGGCGGCTATTTGATAAAAATGTGGGGCTTACCTGCTGCCGCATTAGCTATCTGGCGTTGTGCTGATAAAGCTGAGCGCAACAGAGTGGCAGGTATTATGTTATCCGCTGCCACGGCCAGCTGGCTAACTGGGGTGACCGAGCCGATTGAATTTGCCTTTATGTTTGTTGCGCCTATCTTATTTATTGTCCATGCATTACTCACTGGTATTGCCTATAGCGTGTGCATTTTGCTCGACATTCATCACAGTATTGTGTTTTCTCATGGATTGGTGGATTTTACGTTATTGTTTTCTCGCTCTGCCAATACGCATTGGATTGTAGTGTTAGGTCCGCTTACTGCTGTGATCTATTACGCTATTTTTAGGGCCAGCATTTTAGCATTTAACTTAAAAACCCCAGGGCGAATAGAACAAAGCGATATACCCGCAAAACCCAAAGAGAGCTTAAGAGCGATGATTTCGGCATTAGGTGGGCGCGATAATATAGTTGAAATTAACGCTTGTTTAACCCGCTTACGTATTAGTGTTAACCAAGCGCATTTAATTGATAAAGCCAGACTGATGCGCTTGGGCGCTAAAGGCGTGGTGGTAATGGGTAAAGGTGTTCAAGTTGTCTATGGGACTAAGGCGGAAACACTGCGTAAATTACTGCAAAAATATTTAGATTCTCGACGCTAACGATAGCCGTTATATGTAGTTGTGTTTAATTTTGGCTTAATTTGGCGGCCATTTTTTAGAACATGAGATTAAAAAGTAGATAATTTTCATTTTATGAAAATTTATCACTAAAAACCTCACCCAAAAATCTTTTTAAATGGCACACTGTTGAACAGTCTTTAAAGAGGAGTTGTACGCGTGAGCCAACAAGATCATACCATTATTAACCCACCTGTTTTACAGCGAAAAGTGCTGATAACCGATTGTGCCGATGCCCAAGGCTTGATTGCCAAAATTACCAGTGTATGTTTCGCTCATCAATTAAACATTATTAAAAACACCGAATTTGTAGACCACACACAAGGGCGCTTTTTTATGCGCGCAGAACTTGAAGGTCAGTTTGATGATGAACGTCTATTAAGTGAGTTACGCGCGGTATTGCCTACCCAGAATCGGATGAAATTGGTCGATATGGGTAAAAAACGTATTGTGATCATGGTGACAAAAGAAGCCCATTGTTTAGGCGATATTTTGATGAAATCCTATTATGGCGGCTTAGACGTTGAGATTGCTGCTGTAGTGGGGAATTATGATGTGCTGCAGCCATTGACTGAAAAATTTGATATTCCATTTCATTATGTTAGCCACGAAGGGTTAAATCGTCAGGAACATGAGCAGGCGATGTTGGCGGTAATTCAGCCTTATGAGACTGACTTTTTAGTGTTGGCTAAATATATGCGAGTGTTAACGCCTGAATTTGTGTCAGCATTTCCAGATAAGATTATTAACATTCATCATTCATTTTTGCCGGCTTTTATTGGAGCATCTCCGTACAAGCAGGCTTGGGATCGCGGCGTCAAAATTATTGGTGCAACAGCACACTTTGTGAATAATCTTTTAGATGAAGGGCCGATTATCAAACAAGATGTGATTTCAGTTGATCATAGTTACAGTGCTGAAGAGTTAGCACATAACGGTCGTGATGTTGAAAAAAGCGTATTAAGCAAAGCGCTACAATTAGTATTAAATGAACAAGTTGTGGTGTACGGTAATAAAACGGTAGTCTTTTAACGTCGTTATTTATCGGTCATATACTACAAAAAAGCGCCCAAGTAAGGCGTTACATAAACTGTGTAGCCTTACTTGAGTGTTGGTCTTACAGAGCGGAATATGGATGTTGCAGTTATTCAGTTTAAGCGAGTAACACGCTTTGAACTAGTCAAAGATAATCGTTAGGATTGTTTGATATTATCAATGGTATGCTGTCGTAATTCCTGTCGCTATTGTATCTATTTGGTGTTGAAGGGCGATACGCTATTTAAACAATATGCGTCATAGCGTAAGGTCAATTTTAGGGAGACATATTGAAATCCTCGACCTCGCTAAGTTAAACCACTTCCTATGCCGATTGAAAATATTAAATAGGGCCCACCATGCTACACAAAGCTGACTTATTCTTAAAACCATCTGAATTGCCTAAAACAGCCAAACTGTGTTGGGGTATTTTTAATGACAGGCTTGAGTTAATTAAGCTGAGTGAGCCATTGTATAAATTAGTCAATAAACCTATAGCGGCTATTTTAAAACAACCGCTTTCGCATGCCTTTTCCGCTCTTACATTAGACAACATCGATTTTAACAATCGCCATATCGATCATGTTATCAATTTTGTTGATGATAAAGGCAATGCACTTCAAGCTACCATGACTCCTATAGAAGAAAGTGATCAGCATTGGTGTATAACGGTGATTGTAATCGAGTTAGACAAAGCGTGGTTGTCACAGCTCCATCCTGATTATCATCAAGCGATACTTTCAAGTGATGATTGGCTTAATCAAATAGAAGAAGTCATTAATGCTCGTCCTGATTTGGTATTTACCACTGCGATAAACCAAGGCTTGTCGTTAACCCATTCTAAAGTGGGTTACTTACACAAATTTGATGAAAAAAAGAATCAAATCGTTAGCACTGCGTGGAATGAAGCGGTAGCTGATTATTTTACACTCTCCAAGGGCCAAGAGTATAAAGCCAATTCTGGTATTTGGGCCGAAACCATTCGTACTGGCAAACCCGTTATTCATAATGATTTAACTGTGTTGTCTAAAAATAACACCCAAGAAAATGGCTTTTTTGCCTTTAAAAACCATTTATGCGTCCCTATTCATTATCGCAAAAAATTAGTCGGTATTATTGGGGTGGGTAATCGGGACACCACCTATACCCAAGTTGATGCAAAATCCTTGAGTATTTTTGCTACAATTTTATGGCACTGTATCGAATTACCTCGCACCATGAAGGCCGTCTCTCGGCAGTCGAGCATCATTAAAATCCAAAAAGAAAAGATGACCTCGATTTTAGTCCAACTTATAGGGGCTATTTCCGAGGCGCTAGAGCTTAAAGATGCTTACACCGCAGGGCATCAAAAGTCAGTGGCACAATTAAGTTATCTTATTGGTGAGAAAATGAGTTTACCTCCAGATCGTTTAGAAGGACTTAAACTGGGCTCATTGATCCATGATATTGGTAAATTGGCCATCCCTAGTCAGATCCTGTCTAAAACATCAAAACTGAGTGATGCTGAATTTGGCTTGGTTAAACAGCATCCCGAGCAAGGGGCGCTGATTGTTAGTGAAGTCGATTTCCCATGGCCGATCAAACAAATGATCCTCCAGCATCATGAACGTTTAGATGGCTCTGGTTACCCTAAAGGATTAAAAGCTGATGATATTATACTTGAGGCTAAGATCATTGCCGTAGCCGACGTTGCCGAATCAATACTTAGCCATCGACCTTATCGCCCCGCCCTTGGCATGGCAGTGCTAACCCAAGATTTACTAAAGGGCAGAGGTAAAATATACGATGAGGTTGTTGTTGATGCATGCTTGGATATTTTAGCGAGTAAAGACTTTAAAGACGCGGGAGTCGTGAGCGGTTTGCTATTAGCTCCGGTTGTATTTCTTGAGGAGTACCATACTCTTGAGCATGCAGAAGCAATGATGAAAAAGGCTAAAATGGATGTGGCTGTGGTACTGTCAGAACAACATCGTACGCCCATTGGTGTCATCGATAACAATACCTTGGCATTTTGGCACAGCCCTTTTTTAGATACCGCAGCAGAGCGCGCAGTGGATAGAAGCCTGCTTAATAAGCGTGTGCATCAGGTAATGATGCATAAGGTCGATATGATATCTGACAGTACGATTTTGAATGATGCCAAACTCATGATGGAAACAACCAATGCAAACTATTTGATTGTTCACAATGACAAGCATCAGGTTATCGGTATGCTCACCTGGAAAATATTAGCTAATGCATTATTGGTTAACGCCTAATACGCCGATGCATTAGCTTATTATAGATTTAATTAATCTAGGTTATTGATGAGAGTCGATGCTTTCTGTCAATTTGACTGGTTAAGTGAATTTGTTCAGTAATTATTATCAACGCAATAAAAAAGGCTCCTAGGAGCCTTTTATCTATTTATCGCTGTTGAGCAAGATTAATCAACAATACGTAATAGTTCATTAATACCCACTTTACCACGGGTTTTAGCATCGACTTTTTTAACAATAATGGCTGCATATAAACTGTATGTGCCGCAAGCTGATGGTAAATTACCTGATACTACAACCGAACCTGCTGGCACTCGACCATAATGTACTTCACCGGTTTCACGGTCGAAAATCCGTGTGCTTTGGCCAATGTAAACGCCCATTGAAATCACACTGCCTTCTTCAACCACCACACCCTCAACGATTTCGCTGCGAGCTCCAATAAAGCAGTTATCTTCAATAATGGTTGGTCCGGCTTGTAATGGCTCTAATACACCACCAATACCCACACCACCTGATAGATGAACGTTCTTACCTATCTGCGCACACGAACCTACCGTTGCCCATGTATCAACCATAGTGCCTTCATCAACATAGGCACCTAAGTTAACGTAAGATGGCATTAATACGGTATTTTTACCGATAAATGACCCTTTACGAACGGTGGCTGGTGGCACAACGCGAATACCTTCAGCTTGAAAACGAGCTTGATCATAATCGGCAAATTTTTGTGGGACTTTGTCGAAATACTTAGTGTCGCCACCTTCAATCACGCCATTATCAAAAATGCGGAAAGACAGTAGCACCGCTTTTTTAAGCCATTGATGCACATGCCATTCGCCATCAATTTTCTCTGCAACACGTGCTTGGCCTTTATCGAGCATACTGATCACTGTCTCCACATCGGCGCGAACACTAGGTTCAACACTTGAAGGTGAGATGTCTTGACGTGTTTCGAATGCTGCTTCAATGCGTTGGCGTAAAGCCTCCATTGTTTTCTCCCGGTATTAAATGATTAGTAGCGTAAAAATTAAGGTTAAAAAAATTAGTTAGATGATTTTAGCGCCAGTGTAAGCGCATCAGATAATTGTTGCTGCTGTTGCTCATCTAGGGCTGTCGCATTTTGGTTTTGTAAAATAAAGAAGTCTTCTGCACGTTCACCGATAGTGGTAATTTTTGCCGCTAACAGTGTAACGTTACAACGATAAAAGGTATCACCGACTTTGGCCAGCAGACCTGGCGTATCTAAGGTAATTAATTCCATCATACTTGTACCATGGCGGGCACTGGGTAAGAAACTCACATGAGTCGCAACATTAAAAGGTTTCATGATCCGCGCTAATTTTCTAAATTTTGGTAATTTAGGGTTTTCACTGGCTAGGGCTTTTTCGAGCGCCTTGCGGATACTTTGAATGCGAGATAATTGCACAATAGGTTCGCCATCTTGTTCTAAAATAACAAAGGTGTCGAGTGCATAATTATCTTTTGATGTCATGATGTTGGCGTCATGAACATTAATGTTTTTATTGTCTAAAACGGTCATTACAGTAGCAAAAAGTTTTGGTTTATCTTTACTGTAGACGAACAGTTCAGTGCCACCACGAGTAGTATGTTTTGACATTAACACTAATGGATCATCGTGATGATGTTTTAAAATCGCTTCTGCATGCCAAGCAACTTGGGTTGGTTGATGACGTAAAAAATACTCCGATTTAAACCGTGACCACAGCGTATCCATGTCTTTTTCTTTCAACCCGCGGCGGATAAGTTCTTTTTTCGCTTTGGCTTGGATCTCTTGTACTCGCGCTTTTACGTCGATAGGTTTTTCTTTGCCCCGAGCTAATACCCGTTGGGTGGCAAAATACAAATCCCGCAGCAATGAACCTTTCCAATTATTCCACGTTTTTTCATTGGTGGCGCAAATGTCGGCAACGGTAAGGCAGTACAAATAACTTAAATGCGCGGCATCGCGTACTTTTTCAGCAAACAGTGCTATGACCTCTGGATCTGAAATATCTCTTCGTTGCGCAGTGATCGACATTACCAGATGATTTTCAACTAACCATGCCACCAAACGTCCGTCGTGATCATTCATGCCATGCAATTTGCAAAAATCGATTGCATCTTTGGAGCCCAGTTTACTGTGATCACCGCCGCGGCCTTTGGCGATATCATGAAAAATGGCCCCGAGTACCAATAAGCCTTTTTTCGGTAATTGATTAATTAAGATGGCGCCCAGTGGGAATTCATCTTTTTGTTCTGCTTGTGAGAAACGTTCAATATTGAGCAGTAATCTGTGGGTGTGCTCATCAACGGTATAGGCATGAAATAAATCAAACTGCATCTGGCCTTCAATTTTGCGCCAAGCAGGTAGGTAAGACGATAAAATGCCGTGTCGATGCATTAATGAAAATGCCGCTATGCCGCGAGGATGTTTTAAGATCTCCATAAACACTTTACGACAGGCAGGGTTTTCTTGTAACGGTGTCGTTAACGCTCTACGGGCATTGCGTAATAACCTGAGAGTGGGCGCGTAGATTTCTTGAATATTAGAGTTTTTAGCCACCAACAGAAATAAGCGTAATATCTCTTCGTTGTGGAGACTAAATAAATCATCATTCAATACTTCGATGTAACGCCCGCGACGTTGGTAAACATCGCTAATAGGCTGTATCTCAAGCGCTTTTGTATGGCCCAAAGTCGCGCGCTTAAACAATTGCAACAGCATTTGATTGAGCTCCATCACGCGGCGCACCGTGCGATAATAGCGTTTCATCATTTGCTCAACAGCTAATTGAGTGGCATCTTCGTAACCTAATAAACTGGCTATTTGGCGTTGCAAGTCGAAGAGTAGGCGGTTTTCGTTGCGATTAGCTGTGATGTGCAGGGCAAAGCGAATTTCCCACAGAAAATTTTGGCACTCAATGAGTTCGGCTAACTCTGCCGGTGACAAAAAATCGTATTCGACCAGTTCTTCTAATGTCGCCGCGTCAAAGTGGCGCATCGCGACCCAGGCTATGGTCTGAATATCGCGTAATCCGCCAGGGCAGGTTTTGATGTTAGGTTCTAAATCAAAGGCACTGGCTTTGCTGTGGCGTGCCGATTGTTCGTCTTTTTTGGCGTTATAAAAGTCATATGAGGGCCAAAAGTCTTGTTGACGAATGGCGTCATATAATACGTCAAACAGAAATTCACTGCCGGTAAGCAATCTGGCTTCAATCAGATTCGTGGCAATGGTGATGTCTGACTTACCTTGTTCAATGGTTTGCGCTATGGTGCGAACACTGTGGCCTATTTCAAGCCCTGTATCCCAAAGGTAGGTAATAAATTGACTCAGCAGAGTTTCAGTTTCTGGCGATAATGGTTCATCGTCGACCAAAAACAGTAAGTCTACGTCTGAATGAGGGTGCAGCTCGCCGCGACCATAACCGCCAACAGCAACCAAGGCAATGTGGCCATTATTGAGGCCAAAATCTTGCCAAGTTTGTATGAGTAAAGCATCAACAAATTGACTACGGTGTTTAACAATATCAGCAATTGGGTGTTTTGCAGTGTACTGCTCAACTAAGCGCTGGTTTAGGTCAATTAATGTGTTTTTGGCGGCCAGCGCAGTATTCATTGATGTCCTTACTCTTTTAATTTTTAGTGATTAATAATACGAGGAAAGTCTTCTTCTTCACGCAAAGTTAACACTTCTACACCAGTTTGGGTCACTAAAAGCGTGTGTTCCCACTGTGCCGAATTTTTACTATCTGAGGTGGTGACGGTCCAATTATCACTTTTATTCAATACGGTGGTATGACGACCCGCATTGATCATCGGTTCAATCGTAAAGCACATCCCTGGTCTTAGCACGGTTTTATCATTATTTTTATAATGAACAACTTGAGGCTCTTCGTGGAATCCTGTGCCAATACCATGACCACAATAATCTTGCACGATGGAATACTTATCAAGCCCTGTTTTGCTTGTTTTGATGAATTTTTCGATAGTCGTGCCAATTTCGCCTAATTTTAACCCAGGGCGCACTTTGCGAATGGCTAAATATAAGCTTTCTTGGGCAATGCGACTTAAACGTTTGTCTTTTGCTGACACTTCACCAATCAGAAACATTTTAGAGGTATCACCATGATAACCGTCTTTAATAACCGTAATATCGAGGTTAATCATGTCGCCTTCTTTTAACACATAGTCAGAAGGAATACCGTGGCAAACGACTTCGTTTACCGAGGTACAAATAGACTTTGGAAATCCGTGATAATTCAGTGGTGCAGAGATAGCACCTTGCTCTTCGGTATATTTAGCACAAATGTCATTTAATTCATTTGTGGTGACTCCAGCCTTAACATATGGAGCGACTATTTCTAAGACTTGCGCTGCTAATTTACCCGCTGCGCGCATTTTTTCTATTTCGTCTGCATTTTTGATCACTATACTCATGAAAACTCTCTATCTTTTGACGGTCAAAATAGGCATGTTTTATCCAAGGATTTTACGGCAAAAATTTGTATTTACTTGCCGTTTATGGTATAAAGCGCGCCGTTATGTGTAAGTTCGTTGTTGTACGGTTCGAGTAAATATAATGTCAATCGACGCTTTTTAAGCGAGATGTACATCATGTTCGGCAAATCGTAAAATATGGCGGCTATTATACATGGCAATTAACTTAAATACTAAATCACACACGTATCGACACATTTTTCGGGGTGCTTTCTCATTCTTAACGGAAGTTAGAAAGTCGAAAACATGGGATGCGTGGAGGTCTAACCCCTTACATTAAGGTATATACAATGACTACTGTTACAATGCGCGAAATGCTACAAGCTGGTGTTCACTTCGGTCACCAAACTCGTTACTGGAACCCAAAGATGAAGCCTTTCATCTTCGGTGCTCGTAATGGCGTACACATCATTAACCTTGAGCATACAGTACCAATGTTCAACGAAGCTCTAGCTTTCATTAGCAACATTGCTTCTAAGAAAGGTAAAGTATTATTCGTAGGTACTAAGCGCGCTGCTGGCGAAGCCATCAAAGCATCTGCACTTTCTTGTGATCAGTACTATGTTGATCACCGTTGGTTAGGCGGCATGTTAACCAACTGGAAAACTGTTCGTCAGTCAATCAAGCGTCTTAAAGAGCTAGAAAGCCAGTCTGTAGACGGTACTTTCGACAAGTTAACTAAGAAAGAAGCGTTAATGCGTTCACGCGAATTAGACAAATTAGAAAAGTCTTTAGGCGGAATTAAAAACATGGGCGGTTTACCTGACGTATTATTCGTTATCGGTGCTGACCATGAGCATATTGCTATTAAAGAAGCTAACAACCTAGGTATCCCAGTTGTTGCAGTTGTTGATACCAACTCTGCACCAGACGGTGTTAACTATATCGTTCCTGGTAACGATGACGCTATGCGTGCTATCCGTTTGTACACTTCTTCTGTTGCTGCAGCTGCTAACGCTGGCCGTGGTCAAGATTTAGCTGTTCAAGCAGAGCAAGACGGTTTCGTAGAAGCTGTTTAATAAGGCGTGATGCTTAGCATCCCCCTTATTTGCCAATAAGATAATTGGTGAACAGGGGCCTATTGGCCCCTGTTTTATAAATGCAATATTAGACGAATTAAATTAGAGGATTTAACAATGGCGATTACTGCTGCCCAAGTTAAAGAACTTCGTGACCGCACTGGCGCTGGCATGATGGACTGTAAGAATGCACTGACTGAAACTGACGGTGACATCGAACTAGCGATTGATAACATGCGTAAAAGCGGCGCTGCGAAGGCTGCTAAAAAAGCAGGTAACATCGCTGCTGACGGTACAATTCTAATCAAGAATGGCGAAGGTTTCGCTGCACTATTAGAAGTTAACTGCCAAACTGACTTCGTTGCAAAAGATTCAAACTTCTTAGCATTTGCTAACGCAGTGTTAGACGTTGCTGCTGCATCTAAAGTGACTATTGAAGAGTTAAAAACACAGTTTGAAGAAACTCGTGTTGCTCTAGTGACTAAAATCGGCGAAAACATCAACGTTCGTCGCGTTGAGTACATCGACGGTGCAAACCTAGCTTCTTACCGCCACGGTGAGCGCATTGGTGTTGTTGTAGCCGGTGAAGCTGATGAAGAAACATTGAAGCACATCGCAATGCATGTTGCTGCTTCTAAGCCAGATTTCGTCAACCCTGAAGATGTTCCTGCTGAACTTGTAGAAAGAGAGCAAGCACTTCAAATCGAAATCGCGATGAATGAAGGCAAGCCTGCTGACATCGCTGAGAAGATGGTTGTTGGTCGTATGAAGAAGTTCACTGGTGAGATCTCTCTTACTGGTCAAGCTTTCATCATGGAACCAAAGAAAACTGTTGGCGAAGTACTGAAATCTAAAGGCGCAACAGTAACTAACTTCGTACGTTTAGAAGTTGGTGAAGGTATCGAGAAGAAGGCAGAAGATTTTGCTGCTGAAGTAGCTGCGCAAATTGCTGCTACTAAAAAAGCGTAATCGCTTTTATCTAAATACCCTAAGACCGCAGCAACCGCTGCGGTTTTGTTATGATCAGGATGAAAATTATGAGCACCAATCCAAAACCAGCGTTTAGACGCATTCTGCTTAAATTAAGCGGTGAAGCATTAATGGGTGAAGAAGGCTTCGGCATTGACCCTAAAGTACTTGATCGTATGGCTCAAGAAGTGAAAGAGCTTGTTGAACTTGGTATCCAAGTTGGCGTGGTTATTGGTGGTGGTAATCTGTTTCGTGGTGAAGGCTTAGCAAAAGCTGGTATGAACCGCGTGGTGGGCGATCACATGGGTATGTTAGCAACCGTAATGAATGGCTTAGCCATGCGTGATGCCTTGCACCGTGCATATGTTAATGCTCGTCTTATGTCTGCTATCCCGCTTAAAGGTGTGTGTGATGATTACACCTGGACAGAAGCAATTAGTTTATTAAAGTCTGGCCGAGTAGTGATTTTTGCTGCGGGTACGGGTAATCCTTTTTGTACAACTGATTCTGCAGCCTGTTTACGTGGTATTGAGATTGAAGCTGAAGTGGTATTAAAAGGCACTAAAGTCGATGGTGTATACTCTGCTGACCCAATGAAAGATCCTGAAGCGGTTAAATATGACGCACTTAGTTATGCTGAAGTTCTTGAATCAGAATTTAAAGTAATGGATCTTGCTGCATTTACTATGGCTCGTGATCATAATATGCCTATTCTGGTATTCAATATGAATAAGCCAGGAGCACTTCGCCGCGTGATTATGGGTGAGAGAGAAGGTACGATTATTAGCAGTAAACAATCTGCTTAATCACAGACACAGAAAATATTTACATTATATCATTTAACTGTTTGAGCGGTTTTATTGCATGTGTCATTCTTAGGCTAATGCTCAAACACACGTGAATTTGTGACAAAAAGGAAACTATTGTGATTGATACTATTATGTTAGATGCGCAAGAGCGCATGGGTAAATGTGTAGATGCGACTAAAAATCAAATGGCGAAAGTTCGCACCGGTCGCGCGCACCCAAGTTTATTAGATTCTATCCAAGTGTCTTGTTACGGCTCTATGTCACCGCTTAAGCAAGTGGCAAACGTAGGCGTAGAAGATTCTCGTACCTTAACTGTTAGTGTGTTCGATAGAACTATGGTTCAAGCGGTAGAGAAAGCTATTATGAGCTCTGACTTGGGCTTAAACCCAATGACAGCGGGTGCTACTTTGCGTATTCCATTACCTTCGTTAACTGAAGAACGTCGTAAAGACTTCATCAAAGTGGTACGTAACGAAGCTGAAAATGGCCGAATTGCGATTCGTAACGTTCGTCGTGATGCTATTAGTGAAGTTAAGAAGCTTGAAAAAGCCAAAGAATGCACAGAAGATGATGTACGTCGTAGTGAAGATGAGGTGCAAAAGCATACAGATGCATCAATCAAAAATATTGATCAGATCTTAGCAGCGAAAGAAAAAGAGTTGATGGAAGTATAATCTGTCAATTTAGACGCTAGAGTTAACACGCCGTGTAAGGGTATACTACACGGCGTTTGTTTTTATAAAGGATTGTCGTAGATGTCGTCTACAGTTGAGTTTGGATCAGACCCTAAAGCCGATTCGGAGCAAATGACTTCGCAAGTTTTGCCGGGACAATTATCTGATGTAGTAAAACAATCTCTGCCCAAGCATGTTGCGATTATTATGGATGGTAATGGCCGCTGGGCGCAACTGCAGGGTAAAGCTCGGGTTTTTGGTCACAAAGCAGGTGTTAAAGCGGTGCGCCGTGCAGTTAGCACAGCAAGTCAACTGGGTATTGAATCATTAACCTTGTTTGCCTTCTCCAGTGAAAATTGGCGCCGACCAGATAAAGAAGTCAGTTTGTTGATGGAACTGTTTTTTACCGTGTTACATCGTGAATTAAAATTGCTCGACAAAAACCAAGTTAGGCTCAATATTATTGGTGACACGAGTCGCTTCTCGACTCGTTTGCAGAAACAAATTGCCGCAGCCCAAGAGAAAACCACAAACAATACTGGATTGATATTAAATGTGGCGGCGAACTATGGTGGCCGTTGGGATATCTTACAAGCTGCACAGAAATTAGCCGAAAAAGTGGAAAGTGGTGAAATCAGCAGCAGTCAGATGACCGAAGAGGCCTTAAATGAACATTTGTGCATGCAAAATCAGAGCGAAGTTGATTTAATGATCCGTACTGGCGGTGATTACCGCATTAGTAATTTTGTTTTATGGCAGGCCGCTTATGCCGAATTGGTGTTTACTGACACCTTATGGCCTGATTTTGATGAGCGAGCATTTCGCGATGCTATTGCCATTTTTGCCAGTCGGCAGCGCCGTTTTGGTTTGACCGGGAGTCAAATTGAAGAGATACGCGCAATATAAATATTAAGAGGATTAGTTTTTGCTAAAACAACGAATAATAACAGCATTGTGGTTAATCCCAATTGTACTCGGGGCAATATTTTTACTCCCAGCAAATATTTTTGCTTGGGTGTTAGTCCCAGTGTTTTTAATTGCAGCAAAAGAGTGGGGCAGTTTTATTGACCCAAGCTGTAACGTTACGCAGTGGTCTTTTACTGCAACACTGGGCTTGTTACTTATCGCGCTTAATTTGGCGGTACCAATTGATGTGTTGTGGTTTAAAGGGCAATTACACCCTATGTACCTGGCTATCATCACCATCGGGGTATTTTGGTGGATAGTGAGCAGTGCATTGGTGTTCAGTTTCCCCAAAAGCGCCAAAATATGGAAAGACAGCCCAATGCTGAAATCCATGTTTGGTCAGTTAACGCTTATTCCGTGCTTTGCTTCATTGATTGCCCTCAAATCGTTAAGCAGCAATGTGCATCCGTATTATGGCGGTGCTTTAGTGTTTATCGTCATGTTAGTGGTGTGGGCTACCGATACTGGAGCTTATTTCGCTGGCCGTAAGTTAGGTAAGCGTAAATTAATGCCAAGTGTCAGTCCTGCTAAAACCCTTGAGGGTTTAGTTGGTGGCTTGGTGACCACTATGGTTGTGGTCGCGGGAATTATGTATGTTGCCCCAGAGCAAGAACTGGGTTTACTTGTTGTAGTTACCTTAATTACAGCACTTGCATCTGCATTTGGCGACTTGTCTGAGAGTATGTTTAAACGTGCAGCCAATATCAAAGACTCTGGCACCATTTTACCCGGACACGGTGGGATTTTAGATCGCATCGACAGTCTAACGGCTGCATTACCTGTATTTACGTTTATCTACATAGCTATGTGGATGTGATGCCAATGCAAAATATGGTGATTTTAGGGGCGACAGGCTCAATTGGTGCAAGCACCTTAAGTGTGGTGGCAAACAATACTGCTGATTTTCATGTGTATGGATTAGTGGCTAATACCAGCGTGCATGACATGCTGGCTTTGTGTATCAGTCATCAACCTGAATATGCTCACATGGTCGATGAGCGCGCCGCTATGGAGCTTAAGTCGTTATTGCCGAGCAACTGTATTACTCAAGTGACAACCGGTGCTGAGGCGTTAAACGCCTTAGTGACCGACAGTCGAACCGATACCGTGATGGCGGCCATTGTTGGTGCGGCGGGTTTAGTGCCAACATTTGATGCCGTTAAAGCTGGCAAAAGGGTGTTGTTAGCCAACAAAGAAGCCTTAGTGATGTCGGGTGAGTTATTTATGCACACGGCAAAAACATCGGGCGCAATTGTGTTACCTGTCGACAGCGAACACAATGCGATTTTCCAGTGTTTACCCACACAAGTTCAAGCCCAATTAGGTTACTGTGATTTAGCCGCTTCAGGTATTGCTCATATTTTATTAACAGGTTCCGGTGGGCCATTTCTAAACACCGATTTAACCACGTTAAGTGCGATGACGCCGACTCAGGCGTGTAATCACCCCAACTGGTCTATGGGCCCTAAAATCTCTGTTGATTCCGCCACTATGATGAACAAAGGCTTAGAGTTTATTGAAGCTCGCTGGTTGTTTAATACTCAAGCTGAGCAACTGAAAGTGGTGATTCATCCTCAAAGTCTCATTCATTCTATGGTGCAATACCGAGATGGCTCTGTTATTGCGCAAATGGGCAACCCCGATATGCGTACGCCGATTGCTCATTGTATGAGCTATCCGCAAAGAATTGACGCTGGCGTTGAACCTTTGGATTTTTTCAAAGTCGGACAATTAAGCTTTTGTGAACCTGACTTTGAGCGTTTTCCCTGTTTACGCTTAGCGATGCAGGCTTGCGAGCAAGGGCAAGAAGCCACTACTGTGCTGAACGCAGCGAATGAAGTCGCTGTTGATGCGTTTTTAAAAGGCCAGATCCGCTTCACTGATATTGCCAATGTAAACGCTCGCTGTTTAGAACTGGTACAACAGACGCGCTTAGCGAGTATTGACGATATATTACAGCTTGATGCTCAAACCCGTGCGACAGCAATGTCTGCCATTAAAGCACTTAATTAGTTCAGGGAAATAATGATAGATTTTTTGTGGAGCCTAGGCTCTTTTATTGTTGCATTAGGTATTTTGATTACTGCACATGAGTACGGACACTTTTGGGTTGCCCGTCGCTGTGGTGTCAAAGTAGAGCGCTTCTCTATTGGCTTTGGTAAAGCAATTTGGCGAAAAGTCGGTAAAGACGGAACTGAATATGTGGTTGCGATGATCCCACTGGGTGGCTATGTCAAAATGCTCGATGAGCGTGTTGAAGAGGTCCCCGCCGAGTTAGTTGATCAAGCGTTTAACCGTAAAACCGTATGGCAACGGATTGCGATTGTGTCAGCCGGCCCTATCGCTAACTTTATTTTTGCTTTTGCAGCCTTGTATCTCATGTACCTTATTGGCACTCCGTCGATTAAGCCTGTGATTGATACTACTAAATTAGACAGTCCTGCCAGTGTTATTCAATTGGTTGAGCCGCAACAGATTATCGCGGTGTCAGGACAAAAAGTGCGCACTTGGGAAGAGGTTAACTTGGCTCTAGTGGGGCATATTGGTGATGACAGTATTGAATTAACCTTGGCGTCACTACCTGAGTTATCTGGGATGGACATGCCAGTTCGCACGTTCAAGCTCGATACGCGTAACTGGGTATTTGATCCTGAAAAAGAATCACCGATTACGGCTCTTGGATTAGGCATTTTTCGCCCAGGTATTGATCCAACGATAGCTGCAGTGAGCAAAGACAGCGCAGCTGAGCAAGCAGGCATTATTGCTGGCGATAAACTGGTCAACATTAACGGTACACAATACAGCGATTGGAATGCGTTTGTTGATGTGATACAAAGCTCTGCTAACAAAAATATTAATATGACATTGCTGCGCCAAGGCGAACTTATCAATGTTGATGTTGTGCCAAAAGCACAACAAGATCCTGAAGGTAAGACTATCGGGATTGTCGGAATTAGCCCAACTCAAGCTCCATGGCCTGATAATATGCGCTTTGAACTTGAGTATGGCATAGTAGATTCTGTTGTCGCTGCAGCTGATAAAACATCGCAACTTGTTGTGGTCAGCTTCAAGATGATTGGAAAATTATTTACCGGCGATGTGTCGGTGAAAAATCTTAGTGGTCCTATTTCTATTGCACAGGGCGCAGGCGCCAGTGCGAGTTACGGTTTAGTGTACTTTCTAGGATTTATCGCGCTCATCAGCGTTAACTTAGGCATTATCAACTTAATGCCTTTGCCAGTGCTCGATGGTGGACACTTGCTGTATTACTTTATTGAAGTGATTACTGGTAAGCCTGTACCCGAAAAGGTTCAGGAAATAGGTTTCAGGTTTGGCGCAGCTTTGCTGCTAATGTTGATGGGCGTAGCCTTATTCAATGATTTTGCCCGACTCTGAGCAAGGACAGACTAATAATTAGAAGTGCTCTATGAGATTTAATAAAATTTTTGCCTCGATGTTATTCGTCGGCGCGTCTTTTTCAGGGAATGGTTGGGCAGAGTCTTTCCAACCTTTTGAAGTGACCGACATCCAAGTAGAAGGTTTGCAACGAGTTGCTCTCGGTGCAGCACTATTGAGTTTACCTGTGAAAGTAGGTGACACGGTAGATGAAGTTAAATTACAGCAAGCGATTAAGAGCCTATACGGTTCAACTAATTTTGAAAATATCAGTGTCAGTCATGAAGACGGTATACTTTTTGTAACGGTTAAAGAGCGTCCAACTATCAGTATTATCTCGTTTGAAGGTAATAAAGATATTAAAGACGAACAGTTACAAGAAAGTCTTGACGGTTCTGGTGTTAAAGCGGGCGAGTCACTTGATAGAACCATGTTGACAGGCATTGAAAAAGGCCTGCAAGATTTCTATTACGGTGTGGGTAAGTATGGGGCTAAAGTTGAAGCGCAAATCATCAACTTACCGCGTAATCGTGTTGAGCTTAAGTTTAAATTTACCGAAGGGTTAGCGGCTGAAATCCGTCAAATCAACGTGGTAGGTAATACTGTGTTCTCAGATTCTGAGATCATCAGCATGCTGGAACTCAAAGATTATGTGGCTTGGTGGGATTTGTTTGGCGAGCGTCGCTATCAAAAGCAAAAGCTACAAGCCGACTTAGAAACCATCAAAACCTATTACCATAACCAAGGTTATATTCGTTTTGAAGTCACCTCAACACAAGTGGCGATGACACCGGACCGTAAAGGTTTGTACATCACTATCAATGTTAATGAAGGTGAAAAGTATAAAGTAAAAGAAGTTAACTTAATTGGTGACCTTATGGGCCGCGAAGAGTTAATGAAAGCTATTTTACCGATCAAAGCGGGTAATATGTACAACGGTGCCGATGTCACATTCACCGAAGAAATGTACAGTAAATACCTGGGCCGTTTTGGTTATGCTTATCCGGAAGTGAAAACTTACCCTGAAATTAATGATGACACCAAAGAAGTGGTGCTTAACATTAATGTTAAACCGGGTAAACGCGTTTATGTTCGCTCAATTAACTTCACCGGTAACACGGTTACCAAAGATGAAGTTATGCGTCGTGAACTTCGTCAAATGGAAGGGGCATGGTTAAACTCAGCCCAAATTGAGCAGTCTAAACTTCGCCTTAACCGTTTAGGTTATTTTGAAACGGTTGATGCAGAAACGATTCAAGTGCCGGGCAGTGACGATTTAGTTGATGTTGCAGTGACCGTAAAAGAACAGCCGTCGGGTTCGTTTAACGCGGGTGTCGGTTATGGTACTGAATCTGGCGTGAGTTTGCAGTTTGGCGTTGAGCAAAACAACTTCCTTGGCACAGGTAACCAAGCGGGTATTAGTATTAACACTAATAAATATTCCCGTAGCGCTAACTTGTCTTTCACTGACCCTTATTTCACCAAAGATGGTGTTAGTTTAGGTGGTAGCGTTTACTGGAACGAGTTTGATGCTAACCAGGCTAACCTTGAACGCTATAAGAATAAATCTTATGGTGTGGCGTTAAACTCAGGCTTCCCGATCAACGAATATAACCGTTTGAACGGTGGTATTGGTTATCGTCATAATACCATTTCAGAAATCTCTGCTTATGAACAAGCATTGCGTTTCTACAATGTGTATCGTGAAACGGACGATCCAAATTCAGACTTAAGTTTTGATAACTTTGAATTGAATGCTGGTTGGTACCGCAGCACACTTAACCGTGGTACGTTCCCTACAGATGGTTCATCGCAACGTTTAAGCGGTAAAATGACGGTTCCGGGTTCTGACTTGCAGTACTTTAAAACGGATTTTGATACCAATTTCTACTTCCCGCTGACACCTCAGCATGGGTTTGTATTATTGGCTCGCGCCCGTTTAGGTTACTCAAATGGTTATGGTCAATATAACGACAATGACCAAATCTTACCGTTCTGGGAAAACTACTATTCAGGTGGTAGCAGTTCGTTACGTGGCTTCAAGTCAAATTCAGTCGGTCCACGCTCGTTCTATTTATACCGTGGTAGTGAGCAATGTGCGCCTGATGTTTCTGGTGATGGTTGTAGCTTACCTGGTGACCCAAATACGATTCAGGTCAGTTCAGGTCGCTCAATTGGTGGTAATGCTATTGCAACCGCAAGCTTTGAAATGATCGTTCCAACGCCATTCCTTGATGAAGCTTACACCAACTCAGTGCGGACCAGTTTCTTCGTGGATGCCGGTAACGTGTGGGATACAGAGTTTGATTATGAATCTTATCGAAATCTGCCTGCGGATCAGTTCTCTAAGTTAGAAGATTACAGTGATCCAGCTCGTTTACGTGCCTCATGGGGTATGAGCGTTCAGTGGCTATCGCCAATGGGTCCTATGGTATTCAGTTTAGCTTGGCCGCTGAAAGAATACGCAGATGATGAGACAGAGATTTTCTCGTTCAATATTGGCAAAACGTTCTAAAACAAATACACTCGGCAAGTTTTGCTGACAACAACAAGTTCAACAAGGAGTCTACTTTGAAAAAGATGGTAAATCGCGCATTAATTACATTGGCATTGTTTGCTACCCCTATGCTAGTTCAAGCAGAAAAGCTTGCTGTAGTGGATATGGGTCAAGTGTTCGAGCAGTTGCCACAGCGCGAACAAATTTCTAAATCGTTAAAAGCTGAGTTTGGTGATCGTGTTGCTGAAGTCCAAAAAATGCAAGAAGACATGCGTTCTATGGTTGAAAAGCAACAACGTGATGGCGCGTTAATGAGCGACACACAAAAAACTGAATTAGTCCGTAAAATGGAATCATTGAAATCTGAATTCCAACTGAAAGGCAAAGCTTTAGACGAAGACATGCGTCGCCGTCAAGGTGAAGAGCAGAACAAGCTATTAGTTCAAGTTCAAAAAGCAATTAATACCATTGCTGGTAAAGAAAACTACGACATGGTTCTTCAACGTGGCGCGGTAATTTTTGTTAAGCCAGAAGCTGATATCAGCAGCAAAGTGGTAGAAGCCTTAAGCAAAGGCAAATAATAAGTATGCAAAAAGTGACTTTAAAAGAGCTTAGCCAATTATTGGGTGCAACAGTCAAAGGTGACGATACGCTGGAAATCACCAGTGTGGCTACTCTTGAACATGCAGTCCAAGGCCAACTCTCTTTTTTAGCCAATAGTAAATACCGTGCAATGCTTGAGGCAACTCAAGCTAGCGCGGTTTTACTTAGCGAAAAAGAAGCAAGCAATTATCAAGGTAATGCCCTAATTGTCAGTGACCCTTATGTTGGTTTCGCTCGCGTGGCGCAATTACTTGATACCACACCAAAAGAAAGCCTTGGTATCCATCCTTCAGCCCAAATAGAAGCCTCAGCCATTATTGGTGACGGTGTTGCTATTGGTGCAAATGCGGTGATTGGTGCCAATGTTATTTTAGGTGAAAATGTTCAGATTGGTCCAGGTTGTGTGATCGGTGAAACCAGTATTATTGGTTCAGATACACGTCTTTGGGCGAATGTAACGATTTATCATGATGTGCATATTGGTCACCACTGTATCGTTCATTCAGGCTCTGTTATTGGTTCTGATGGTTTTGGTTATGCCAATGAACGTGGTAATTGGATTAAAATCCCTCAAACAGGTGGTGTACGTATTGGCAATCATGTGGAAATTGGCGCATGTACCAGTATTGACCGTGGCGCGCTGTCGCATACCGAGATTCATGATGGTGTGATTATCGACAATCAAGTTCAAATTGCCCATAATGTAGTTATTGGACAAAATACCGCGATGGCGGGTGGTTCCATCATTGCAGGTAGTTCTACTATCGGTAAATACTGCATTATTGGTGGTGGTAGTGCTGTTGCAGGACACCTTAGTATTGTGGATGGTGTCCATGTCTCTGGCGGTACCAATATAACGAGTATTATTCGCGAGAAAGGCGTGTATTCATCTGCTACAGTTGCCATGGAAAACAAACTTTGGCGCCGAAATACTGTGCGTTTCCGCCAACTAGATGATTTATTTAGTCGAGTGAAAAATCTCGAGAAAAGTGCTAAGGGCACAGAATAATTGTAATTCTGCCTTATTAAAGGAATGTAGTGTGTCAAACCAATTAAACACCATGGATATTCAAGAGATACTTAAATATCTACCCCATAGATATCCATTTTTGTTAATCGATCGTGTATTAGACTTTACTGTAGGTGAGCAACTACATGCGATTAAAAATGTCACTATTAATGAACCATTTTTTCAGGGACATTTTCCAATACAACCTGTGATGCCAGGTGTACTAATTTTAGAAGCTATGGCACAAGCCACAGGCTTACTTGCATTTAAAACCATGAGTACAGAGCCGTCTCCTGACGTATTGTATTACTTCGCCGGTATTGATAAAGCGCGTTTTAGACGTGTAGTTGTACCGGGCGATCAAATACATTTTCACGTTAAAATGATTAAAGAGCGTCGTGGCATTGGTGTGTTTATTGGTGAAGCCCTGGTTGATGGCGAACTGGTTTGTTCTGCTGAAATCATGTGTGCACGTAGAGAGATTGAAAAGTGATAGATAAATTAGCATTTGTTCACCCAACAGCCAAAATTGGCCATAATGTCACTATTGGTCCTTGGACTTATATCGGTGAAAATGTTGAAATTGGCGACGACACATGGATAAGCTCGCATGTTGTGGTTAAAGGTCCAACGGTTATTGGTAAAGGTAACCGTATTTTTCAATTCTCTTCAGTCGGTGAAGAGTGCCAAGATAAAAAGTATGCCGGTGAGCAAACTCGGTTAATTATTGGTGACAATAATATTATCCGTGAGTCAGTCACTATTCACCGAGGCACTACCCAAGATCATGGTGAAACACGCATAGGTTCAAATAATCTATTTATGGCTTATGTTCACATCGCCCATGACTGTGTTGTAGGTAATAACGTCATTATGGCTAACAATGCATCTATCGCTGGCCATGTGCATGTTGGTGATTGGGTTATTTTAGGTGGCATGACAGGTGTACATCAGTTTGTTCATATTGGTGACCATGCATTCACTGCTGGTGCTTCGCTGATTTTAAAAGATGTACCTCCATTTGTGATGGCTTCGGGATCTCCTGCTGCACCACGTGGATTAAATTTAGAAGGTTTAAAACGCCGTGGTTTTACTAAAGAAAGCCAGCGTGCAATCTTGAATGCGTATAAAGCGATATTTCGTAAAAGCTTAACCATTGAAGAAGCCAATGCTGAACTGGCTGAGTCTGCTAAAAATGACGCCAATGTAAAAATGTTAGTAGATTTTGTAAACCACTCTGCTCGTGGCATTATTCGATAGACGGAAACGATGACCAACTCTTCTTCAAAAGTATTTGCCATTGTCGCCGGAGAAATCTCCGGCGATATTTTAGGTGCCGGTTTAGTTCATTCACTCAAACAACGCTACCCTGATGCGCGATTTATCGGTATTGGTGGCCCGCGCATGCAAGCCCTAGGATTTGAAAGTTTATTCTCAATGGAAGAGCTTTCAGTGATGGGGTTAGTTGAGGTGCTTTCGTGTTTACCGCGGCTTATGCATATTCGTTCCAGTTTAGTGAAACAGATTACTGAATTAGCTCCAGATTGCTTTATCGGTATTGATGCACCTGACTTTAACATTGGCTTAGAGCTTAAGTTAAAAGCTAAAGGAATAAAAACGGTCCATTATGTTAGCCCGTCGGTATGGGCTTGGCGTCCAAAGCGTATTTTCAAAATTGCCAAAGCCACTAATATGGTGTTGTCGTTACTGCCCTTTGAGAAAGCCTTTTACGACCAGTATCAAGTACCCTGTACCTTTGTCGGCCATACACTTGCTGATGATATACCTATGTACAGCGACAAGCAGGCAGCGCGTCAATTATTAGGATTAGATGCCGATGCTGAATACTTGGCGGTATTACCAGGGTCTCGTGGCGGTGAGTTAAAGCAATTAGCTGAACCTTTTATCAAAGCAGCCCAGTTGGTTAAACAAGCTTATCCGGACATCAAATTTGTCACGCCTGTGGTTAATGATGCTCGCCGGCAACAATTTCTAACTGCGCTTGAGGAGTTTGCGCCCGATTTAGAGGTCACTCTTATCGAAGGTCAATCTCGTGAGGTGATGGCTGCTGCTGATTGTATTTTGTTAGCGTCAGGCACTGCAACTTTAGAGGCAATGCTGGTAAAACGCCCAATGGTGGTGTCTTATCGTGTTAGCCCTATTACTTACGCCATTGCGATTCGGATGATGAAAATTAAGAACTATTCGTTGCCTAATCTGTTAGCAAACGAGACCATAGTGCCTGAGCTCATGCAAGCAAATTGCCAGCCTCAGTTAATTGCAGACGCGGTAATTAACCAACTCAATCAAGATTTTGCACCGCTAAATGCCCGTTTTGAGCAATTACATGGTTTACTTAAATGTAACGCCAGCGAACGAGCTGCAGATGCTGTAGTGGCATTGTTACATGCGTCTTAGGTTTACAGGATAAAACAGATGACATCTCTTGATTCTCTTCCTGTGGTGATTAAAAATATTACCCCAGAACACGTCGCCATGATTTCACAAGGTGTGGTTGCCGGTGTTGATGAAGTCGGTCGTGGTCCATTGATTGGTGATGTGGTCACCGCCGCGGTGATCTTAGACCCGAGTAAACCAATTGTAGGCCTTAATGATTCTAAGAAACTCAGTGAGAAGCGCCGTAACGCTTTATATCAACAGATTATGGATAACGCGTTAAGTGTCAGTATTGGTCGTGCCAGTCCACTTGAAATCGATGAGCTTAATATTTTGCATGCCACTATGCTGGCGATGCAACGCGCAGTGGCAGGTTTAGCAATTTTACCTGAGCGAGTATTAGTTGATGGTAATCGTGTGCCTCATTTTGGTATTACCAGCCATGCTATCATCAAAGGTGATGGGCTCGTTGCCGCTATCAGCGCAGCATCTATTATTGCTAAAGTGACTCGTGATGCCGAGATGGATGCCTTAGACAGCCAGTATCCCCAGTATGGCTTTGCTAAGCACAAAGGTTACCCAACCAAAGCACATTTTGAAGCCCTGGCATTATATGGCGTGTTACCTGAACATCGTAAAAGTTTTAAACCTGTTGCTGAGCGTATTTTACTTCAGGATCCATTGTGATAATCACCAAACTAAGTGAGTTTATCATTGGATAAAATCACTTAGTTTGGTAGTCTAAATTCCGCATTTTCGTGTTGTTTCATTCATCTTTTTCGAAGAAAAATAATCTATGTCCGATCCTCGTTTTGTTCATTTGCGCGTCCACAGTGATTATTCAATGTCAGATGGCGTTGCCAAAGTTAAACCTATTATTGCTGCTGCTGAAAGTCAGGGTATGGCAGCCATAGCGTTAACTGATCAAAACAACTTTTGTGGTTTGGTCAAGTTTTACGGTGCCTGTCATGGCGTCGGGATTAAACCTATTATTGGTGCCGATTTTTGGGTGCAAACTCCTGGTTTTGAAAAAGAGTTTTGTGCGTTAACCATTATTGCGATGAACAATGACGGTTATCAAAATCTAACCCAATTAATCAGCGAAGCTTATCTTCGTGGGCATATCGATAACCGCGTAGTGATTGATCAAGACTGGCTGATCAAATATAACAGCGGCTTGATCATTCTTTCTGGCGCCAAAGACGGTGATGTGGGCAAAGCCTTATTAAAGGGCAATCAAAATCAAGTTGAGTCACTGATTGCTTTTTATCAACAACACTTTGAAGACCGCTATTACCTTGAACTTATTCGCACCGGCCGGGCGCACGAAGAACGCTATTTACACATGGCGGTTGAGCTAGCGTCAATTAAAGGTTTACCCGTTGTGGCCACTAACCAAGTGGTGTTTTTAAAGCAAGACGACTTTGAAGCGCATGAGATCCGTGTTGCGATCCATGATGGTTATACTTTAGTTGACCCCCGTCGCCCTAAAACCTACAGCGATCAACAATATCTGCGCACCGAAGATGAAATGCTTGCGCTGTTTAGTGATATTCCGTCGGCGATTCAAAACAGTGTTGAAATTGCTAAACGTTGTAATGTCACCATCCGCTTGCATGAATACTTTTTACCTAATTTCCCCACCGGTGATTTATCGATTGAAGACTTCTTAGTCGCGGCCTCCGAAAAAGGCCTCGAAGAGCGTCTGGCGTTTTTATTCCCCGACCCACAAGTTCGTATCGAAAAGCGTGGCGAGTATGACGAACGCCTTGCGATTGAGCTGAAAGTCATTAACCAGATGGGGTTTCCTGGCTACTTCCTTATCGTGATGGAGTTTATCCAATGGGGTAAAGATAACGGTATTCCGGTTGGCCCAGGTCGTGGTTCAGGTGCCGGTTCATTAGTGGCATACGCACTTAAAATTACCGACTTAGATCCACTCGAATACGACTTACTGTTCGAACGTTTCTTGAACCCTGAACGCGTATCCATGCCCGATTTCGACGTCGACTTTTGCATGGACCGACGCGATGAGGTCATTGATCACGTAGCAGAGCTGTATGGCCGAGAAGCGGTATCGCAAATTATTACCTTTGGTACCATGGCGGCTAAAGCGGTTGTGCGCGACGTTGGCCGTGTTTTAGGTCATCCATACGGCTTTGTTGAACGTCTCACTAAAATGATCCCAGCAGAGCCTGGAATGACGTTAGCTAAAGCGTTTGAAGTTGAGCCATCGCTACCAGAAGCCTATGACAGCGACGAAGATGTTAAAGAGCTCATCGACATGTGTCGGCGCCTAGAAGGTGTGACCCGTAACGCGGGTAAACATGCCGGTGGTGTGGTTATTGCGCCCACTCGGATTACCGATTTCGCGCCACTGTATTGCGATGCAGAAGGTCTAAACCCGGTTACGCAATTTGATAAAAACGATGTTGAAACCGCGGGTTTAGTTAAGTTCGACTTCTTGGGTTTACGTACCTTAACCATCATTGATTGGGCATTGCAGATGATTAATCCGCGCCTAGCCAAAGAAGGTAAAGAGCCGGTACTGATTGAAGCCATTCCACTTGCCGATCCTGCTTGCTTTAGATTACTGCAACGTTATGAGACCACTGCGGTATTCCAGCTCGAATCTCGCGGCATGAAAGATTTGATCAAACGTCTGCAACCAGACTGTTTTGAAGACATGATTGCGCTTGTAGCGTTATTCCGTCCAGGTCCTTTGCAATCAGGCATGGTGGATAACTTTATTGAACGTAAGCATGGGCGTGAAGAAGTCTCATACCCAGATGCCGAATATCAGCATGAATCATTAAAAGAATTACTGTCACCAACTTACGGCATTATCTTGTATCAAGAGCAGGTGATGCAGATTGCGCAAGTATTGTCGGGTTATACCCTAGGTGGTGCGGATATGCTCCGTCGTGCCATGGGTAAGAAAAAACCCGAAGAAATGGCCAAGCAGCGCGGCACGTTTAAAGAAGGGGCGATTAACAACGGTATCGATGGCGATTTGTCGATGAAGATCTTTGACTTGGTGGAAAAGTTTGCCGGTTACGGGTTTAACAAATCTCACTCAGCCGCTTATGCACTCGTCTCGTACCAAACCCTGTGGCTAAAAACCCATTTTCCGGCGCAGTTTATGGCGGCAGTAATGTCTGCCGACATGGACAACACTGATAAAATTGTCACCTTAGTGGATGAATGTGAGCGCATGGGCTTACCGTTAATTCCGCCCGATGTGAACAAAGGCCAATTTAAATTTACCGTCGATGACGACTTAAATATTGTTTATGGTATCGGCGCGATTAAAGGCGTAGGTGAAGGTCCGGTTGAGTCCATTTTAGAGGCCCGAAAAGACGGCCCATTTATCGACTTATTTGATTTCTGTGCCCGTGTTGATTTGAAAAAGCTCAACAAACGAGTGATTGAAAAACTGATCCTTGCGGGTGCACTAGATACCTTAGGCCCGCATCGCGCTTCAATGATGGCCACTTTGCCAGAGGCTATTAGTGCTGCCGCGCAACATGCTAAAGCCGAAGCCATTGGTCAGCATGATATGTTTGGTTTACTCAACTCCGAGCCAGAAGACAGTAAGCAAAACTTTGTTCAGTGTACCCCTTGGCCAGACAAAATTTGGCTTGAAGGGGAGCGTGAAACATTAGGTTTGTATCTAACGGGTCATCCGATTAACCAGTATTTAAAAGAGTTGAAGCAATACACAAACGGTCGCTTAAAAGATATTCACCCAACAGAACGTGGTAAAACCGTTAAAGTTGCTGGTCTAGTGGTCGCTACGCGGGTAATGATCACCAAGCGTGGCTCTAAAATGGGCCTAGTAACCTTAGATGACAAAAGTGCCCGTTTAGAAGTCATGCTATTTACCGAACCGTTTGAAAAGTTTGGCCACATGCTTGAAAAAGACCGTATTTTAATTTGCGAAGGTGATGTCAGTTTTGATGATTTCTCTGGTGGTAACCGGATGAACGCCCGTAATATTATCGAAATTGGTGAAGCTCGTAGTCATTTTGCTAAAGCGGTTGCAATAAATGTTCATGGCAACGATGTTACCCAAGCATGGCTGGAAACCTTTGAACAAACCTTAACCCCTTGGCGAAATGGTGTGGTTCCGGTGACCATTAATTATGCACAAGACCATGCTAGCGGTAAAATTACTTTAGGTGATGAATGGCGAGTTAATCCCAGTGATGAGTTGATGTTAGCTCTCGAAAGTATGCTCGGGTCAACCAATGTTAAAATTGTTTTCTAGGTACATACCATGACAGTGAAACACTCGACTTTAGCTCAACTCAGCGGCCAACAATTGCTTAGTTTGCTTGAACAAGCGGTAATGCCACTTTATCAACAGACGACTTTGCAACATGAGCGCACACCTAAGTTAGTGCTGGCTTACAGTGGTGGGGTTGATTCTGAAGTATTAGCTTATGGTTTGAGTGCGTTCGCCCAAAAATACCCACATATTGCGTGTTTACTTATCCATGTTCATCATGGGCTCAGTCCCAATGCCGACACTTGGGTGCAACACTGTATAACGCGCGCGGGTTATTACCAATTACCCGTGCAAATTGAGCGCGTTAATGTTGACAAAGGTCCAAGGCAAAGCCTTGAGGCACAAGCGCGTGACGCCCGTTATCAAGCGTTTGACCGCTACCTTAATCCGGGTGATATTTTACTCACGGCCCATCACCAGGATGATCAACTTGAAACGTTATTGCTGGCATTAAAGCGTGGCCAAGGCCCTAAAGGGCTTGGTGCGATGGGCGCCATACAAGCTTATCATCACGCTTGGTTGGTTAGGCCATTATTAGATGTCAGCCGAGAGCAAATAGAGCAATTTGCACTGCAACAGCGTTTAACTCATATTGAAGATGAAAGTAATCAAGACGACAGTTATGATCGTAACTTTCTGCGTTTAGATATTATTCCCCGCTTAAAACAACGCTGGCCAAGTATCGCAGTAACAGCCGCTAGAAGTGCGGCATTGTGTGCTCAGCAACAAGACGTTATTGATGACGAAGTCAGTCATCGCTTACCTCAATGGCTAATGTTAGCCAGTGATGACAATGCATCAATAATCGAATCAAGCGGATTTAAGCTTAGCGGTTTTGGTCAATTAAGTGCTGCTTGGCAAGCATTACTATTTCGCGGATATTTAAGCCATTGTGGCGTTAGTTTACCTTCGCAAGCGCAATTACAGCAGATACTGTCACAACTGCTGGCTGCTAAAGATGATGCTAATATGGCGATCCAATGGGGTGGCTACCAAGTAAAACGCTATGCAGGGGTGGCCTATGTACTGAGCAATAGTGATCTTAAAACGCCCGATCCGCTCTCATTAACCGCTGATTTTATTCGTCTATTAAAGGGTGATGTTACTGAGTTGCAGATAGATATCGGCCAGCATCAATGCCTTTTAAGCCAACAAATATCTGCTGATAAGCCTCTATTAGCGTTAGCGCCAACTAACAGTAAAGTGACGATTCGCTATGGCGCAGCAGGCTCTATTAAGTGCCAACCACAATTTGCTACCTCACAACGGCCAAAACCGCGTGAGTTAAAAAAACTATGGCAAGAGTGCAATATCCCACCTTGGCGTCGGCAACTTATTCCGTTAGTTTTCTATGATGAAGTATTAGTTGCTGCTATCGGCCTATGGGTAGACAAACGCTATTTAGCGCAAACAGGGCACCAAGGCATTAGTTTACTTTGATGTTAATGCGTTATCGGGTTGCAAATATTGCCCTTTGCCAACATATTTTTGGCGATTGTTTCAATATCTTCGTCTGATTGGGTATGACCATAATTAAATTCGATAGCAAACCATGAGGCGTCAAATTCGGCTTTATTTTTTAATGCAATAGGCAGTATCGAACACAGCTTGTTGACTACCATATCGGTTTGATGTGATTCAAGCAGTTGTAAGGTACTCGCCGACATTTGAATTTCTGCAGCGGCAACGCTTTGACCTCCATAGGCAAAAAATTTAAGTGCAATCATACCCGCGCCAGTTATGCCCAGTGTAAAACTGATTACACCCACGATGATAAATTTCATATATTTCCCTTTATATTTCGGTATTGTCACTATTCACCTCGGGTGTTTTATTAACACAAGCTCATACACGTTAAATCATCAAAATGGCAAACGTACCCTCGATGACATTTTATGTCTCACTATAGAATGCTGTGACATATTATGTCAATAGGTGTTGTTGTATTACAAATGCATGCCGATCATTTTTAGTCAGATAGCTATGCATTTAGTTAGAGGTGGCCGTATGCAAAGCATCTTAATTATCCTTTTTGTGTGAACCCAGCTGACGTTATTTATTATGCTGCGTTAACGACTTTCGCTTTAGCTGCTTGCTGTTACAATGGTTGCTCTCAATACTCAACAGGGGACCTTGTCCGTGAATACCTTTCGTTTATTAGCTGTGTTTGGTGTGTTGCTTCTGCCAAGTGTCAATGCTACGCCATTTCAATTTGATCAAAAAACCTATCGTCAAGATGTCCAAACCTTAGCCAGTGATGAATTTGAGGGCCGTGGGCCGTTATCTCATGGCGAAAAGCTAACCGTTGAGTATTTAGAAAACGCATACAAAGCAATGGGACTCGCTCCTGGTTTCGGTGACAGTTATCGTCAAGCTGTGCCGATGGCTAAGATTACCGCGGATCAAACCATGCAACTCACTATTGGCGATTTAGTGTTTAATAATGGCACTGATTTCACTGCACGTACTGAGCAAGTTCTACCTCAAGTGAGTGTAGATAACAGCGATATAGTGTTTGTTGGCTATGGTATTAATGCGCCAGAATATCAGTGGAATGACTATGCCAACATTGATGTGAAAGGCAAAACCGTCATCGTGTTAGTTAATGATCCAGGCTTTGCCACTCAAGATCCCGCTATCTTTAAAGGCAATGCCATGACCTATTATGGCCGTTGGACCTACAAGTACGAAGAAGCAGCCAGGCAGGGCGCCAAAGCGGTGTTTATTGTCCATGAAACTGCACCTGCAGCCTACGGCTGGAATGTGGTAGAAAACAGCAACACCAATACTAAATACACCTTAGTTGATGATCACAAAAACCAATCACATATTGGTGTCATGGGCTGGGTGCAACATCAAACCGCGCAAAAGGTGTTTCAAGCAGCAGGCCTAGACTTTGATAAAGTGAAACTCAGTGCAGCAAAAGCGGGTTTTAAATCTATACCACTTAAACTCAAAGCCAATTTAGCAGTAAAAAATACCATCGAATTAGCCACATCCTATAACGTAGCAGGACTCATACCAGGCAACAGTCAAGCCGATGAATGGCTAGTCATGCATGCCCACTGGGATCATTTAGGTAAAACCGTGCAAGACGGTAAAACGGTAATTTTAAACGGTGCCGTCGACAATGCCTCTGGGGTTGCAGGCGTATTGCAACTTGCGCGTCATTTTAAACAGCAAAACAAAGCACCTAAACGCTCTATTTTATTTACTGCATTTACCGCAGAAGAAACTGGCCTTATTGGCGCGCAATACTTTGCCGCCAATCCTCCTGTACCGACTAAACAACTGGTATCGTTTTTAAACATAGACGGCATGAACGTGGGTAAAGGGGTTAATTACATCTTGCGTTACGGCCAAGGCGTATCACAACTTGAAACCTATTTAGATGATGCCGCCAAAGCACAAGGCCGCACTGTAAAGGCTGATCCTCGCCCACAAAATGGTTTAATGTTCCGTTCAGACCATTTTGCCTTAGCCCAACAAGGCGTCCCCGGGTTAATGTTCATGAGCCTAGGCGACACCGACCCAGACTACATCGCCCATAAGTACCACCAAGGCGCAGACGATTACGATGCCAGCTGGAATTTAGGCGGGGTAGAGCAAGACTTAGCCTTGATCAGCGACATTATTGAAAAGCTCGCCAATAACAACGACTGGCCAAAATGGATCGAAGATTCAGACTTCAAAAAGCGTCGAGCACAAGACGGTAAGTAGTGTTAGCTAGTTGGATAAAGAGAGGAGGCGAAAGCCTCCTTTTTTATTAGTTATGGCCTACGGCTACTAAGGTATTTTCAAACTTCGTTTGAAGTAATATCGCAAGGTTCCACCCTGCATGGGCTGACTACATATGGCCTGCGGCCACCAAAGTCGTGGCGCTTAACCCACAGCAGACTTTTTCAAACTTCGTTTGAATTAAGATCGCAAGGTTCCATCCTGCACTGGCCAAGAGGGGATCAACAGCAATCCCCTCTTGGATCACCCCTGCCGTTCCGGCAACATTTCTAAAGAGCGAAAAGGTCGCGACGGAAATTGATCCAGCTTTGGGTTTCGTTTGAATTCTGCCTCGGCCTTATTCGAAAATGCTAACGCTTCCGATGGTACATCCTGTACCGCGAAAGCTAGCCTGACGTCCTGTCAGGCTCACGCATTCTTTTATAAAGAGTCTTCAACGTCCTCAAGTTCAGAGTTGAATCACACCAATTGCAAGCAAGTTATGCAAATCATTTATGCCCCATTATGATTTAGAACAATTACTCATTCGAACTTTGTGTTTCTGTGTTTGCCTCATATTTACTAATGCGGAAAGCAAAAGATAAGGCCCTAGTAACTTGTTTTGTAGTATGCCTTAAAGACTGTCAAGAGGACTTATGATCCCAGTATGATGGCCACCAATCACATGGGTATATATCTCGGTCGTTTTGACATCACTGTGTCCCAATAACTCTTGGATGGTACGAATGTCATGGCCTTTGAGTAATAAAGATGTTGCAAATGAATGGCGGAAAGTATGGGCGGTAACGCGCTTATCTATACCACAGTTAGTGGTAGCTTGCCTTAATGCACGTGAAAAAGCCGTTGGATGAATATGGTGTCTGCACACATAGTTGTCACTTGGGTGCATACAACGGCGGCTAGCAGGAAAGAGATATTGCCAATGAAACTTAGAGGCGTTACTGCGGTATTTTCTGATGAGAGAGATGGGCAATGAAGCAAGTCCAAAGCCATCTGACAAATCCGCCTCGTGGAGCTTTTTTACCTGTTTCATTTGTGACTTTAGAACATCAATCAATCCGTTAGGTAGCATACAAACTCGATCTTTTTGCCCTTTACCTCGGTACACAAAGATAGATTTAGTGGTTAGATCAATATCTTTTACCCTAAGTTTTAAGGCTTCCTTTAATCTTAGCCCTGAGCCAAATAGGATGGCACCAATTAAATAGTGGTAGCCTGACAAATTGCTGATGATCAGTTTTGCTTCTTCGTTAGACAATACCTGCGGTATTCGTTTAGGGGCTTTTGCATAGGGAAATTGTAACTCATTGGGCTCAATTTTTAACACATGGCGACAAGCAAATACAATGGCACATAGAGCCTGTTTCTGGGTGCTCGCCGACACTTCGCACTCCACTGCTAAAAAACAGAGAAATTGTTCAATCAAAGCGGGGGTTATATCAGCGCCATGACGAATATTGCAATGTCGAATGAAATAGCGGTTCCAATAGAGGTAGGATTTTTCTGTTTGATAGCTGTAATGGCGTACCCTGATCTCTGTCCGTATAGCCTCCAAAAATGTTAATTGCCCCATAACCGTTACCTTACCAATGCACTGTGTTTATATACAGTTATAGTTGAAGTTGAGATAATTGGTATGAAAAAGATGCATAAATCGTTGGATTGGCGCATCGATAATACTAACTGTTAAACATTAACTCATTATTATCAATAGTTTGTAATATATATAAAAGTGCTATGCAGACCTCGTAAACACCTATGCATCTTTTTTATCTTCTAAATTGTCATATTTAACCTGTATTTTTTGTTAAATAATATATTTACAACAAACACTTACAAGTGATATTTTGACGAAGAAACTTACAAGAAAGCAGGAGGTTATCCTGCTGCTAATCAATAAGCTGTTATGCAAGGAGGCGAAATGCTCAGGTTTACTCAAGCTATTAAAAAGGCGCTGAATGATGAAAACTGGTACGCAGCGCTGGGGCTAGCGCTAGCACTTCCAGATATATGTGCCAATGTATGTTCACCAAACGAGGGGAGCCAACGAAGGTATGTAAAATGGTACAACCAATACATGCTGCCAAAGTATACAAGACAAGTAGGAGCGGATAGAGAGGAGCACGTGTTTCTGCAAGGTGAAGACTGCTATGCCTTGAGATGTGCCCTATTGCATGAGGGGTCACACGATATATCTGAGCAACGAGCGCAGCAGGTAATCGAGAACTTTAATTTTGTTGTTCCTCCTCAAGGTTGGGAAGTTCACATGAATAAAATGAATAACGCTCTGCAGTTGCAAGTTGACATTTTCTGCCGGGACGTTTGCTCGTCTGTTCATCAGTGGCTAGCAGACAACTCATTCTCTAATGGAGAGTTTGATTCATTTTTAACTATCACTGATATGAACGGGAATTCAATTGCATAACAAACGCATGTTGTCGGACTGTTTTTTCGCTGCGCTTCAAACCAGCCGCAAATGCGGGCGTTAGTTGCCAGCGAAAAAAACGCAGCTAAATCAGAAAAATTAAGGCTAATGAATTATGCTCGGTTTTGTATCTGGGTGTGGTTTGCTGAAGTTGTGTTCGATTTTTTAATGTTGCGGTTTTGTTTTGCCGTTTCAGACGCTAATTTACACGTTGAAATTCAGCTTTGTGACATTGCCTTTCCAAAAGGTTTATTGGGTATTTTGGGCCAGTTTTCTGCGACGTTGTAAGTTCCAAGTGGTTTCAGTGACAGGCGCTTTGAAACTGCGCCTGATTTGAGTTTTTAAAAACGCATCAAAAACGGTGTTGGCAAAGTGTAAATGAACTGAAATCAAAGGTGTAGAATGGCAACTAACAAGGCGTTTAAGGCAGATTCGCAACGCTTGGCATTTTCGGTTTGCTTTGAAATTAGTGTTTACGGCACAATGGTTTAGGTAAGGTGGCAGTGTTGCTCACTACTTAACGCGGCGTTATAACTCATTATGAATATTCAGCCCAGAATCACGACATATATCACTTCAGCACTTGGAGGTTATTTTTTAGCGTTCTTTGTTGTCGCTATTGGAATTGCATTGTTTTCTGTTGAAAGCTTGGTTCCACCAATGATCCCGATTTTTATTTTCTCTCTAATAGTGGCAATTCCTGTAACAGTTATATCGTCAATCGTAGGCTACCCAATTTTCAAATTTATATTCCATAAATTGCAATTGCCTATATTCCAAAGGCTGCTCGTATCAGGGGGTATATCATGTATTGCCTGTATTTTTATTTATGCCATTGGATTCAATTTTGCCCTCGGAGCACTTGATTTACCTGATGCTATTGTAAATATGTCGGGTGCACTGCTAATGCTATGTGTTGTAGTTCTCCCATGTTCAGCACTAGTATATTGGTACATTAAAAAATGAGTTATAACAAGCCAAGTCAGCGGGAATTTTACTCGCTGAAAAACACTCATAAAATCCCCTGCTTGGGGCGTTATGTGCAGTTCGAGTAGGGAGCACGATGAAGAAAATTATATTACTCCCACTGTTTCTCTTTTCGCTCTCTATATCTGCTGAAGTTTTATGGAAGCCTGAAGCAATATCATATGAGTTAAAGCAAGCTCAAAAGCTTCTTGGCATCGGTCTTATGCTTGAGCTTAATCAAATCTTGGAGCCAGGCGAAGCTGGCTGGAAGCAATCTAGAATCGATGTTCCAGAAAGCTGGAGTGACGCAAAACTAGAAATGAAGCAAAGCACACTTTATATTACCTTAGGAACGCAAGAGTATTATCTTAATCCTACAAACATGGGTGAACTCAGTTTTGCTATTCTAGATGGCGGCAATAAAACAGATGAACAGCTACTGGGTATTTGGGTTAAATATGCAAAAAGCACATAACAAGGCCAGTCAAATCGGACACAAACTCGCTGTCACCTTTTTTGCAAAAGGCGCAATAAAGTCGCCATCAATTTTGTGCCGTTGCTCGCGGCGTTATACGATTAAGGAGATGGTATGGATAATATCCGCACTAATATAGAAAAATTTGGATGGCATTTTTTATATATTTTTGATCCTGAGGGTAATGCGTCTGATTTTGCTTATTCTGTTGGATTTGAAGAGTCTTATAACCACCCAGAAATTATAGTTTTTGGATTAAAAAAAGATACTGCTCACCATATTTTATCAGACATAGCGGACGAACTAAAAAATGGAAAGTCATTCAACTCTAACGAGCGCTTAAATGACGTAATAGGTGGTGATATGGATGTGTTATTTAAACCCGTTCAAGAAGAGTTTCATAGCGAGTATCTCGGTTTAGCTTCTAAATATTACCAAAAACCATTCAGAGCAATGGTTATGTTTTGGCCAAACAAACAGAACATACTTCCAACAGAGGGTGGTTGTGATCTTACTATTCAAGATGAAGCGTTAAAAATCGTATAACAAGTTACTCAAACGGACGCTAAACAGTTGGCTAGCACTCGTTCCTCGTACATTTTAGCCAACAATTTCGCGCCGCTTAGTAAGGCGTTAACTGCACTTAGAGGTTTGAGTGATCTACGAAATTCGAATTAATGATGTAGTAATTGGTACTACCAACTTAGAAGGTGGTGATCCGCCGATGGGGTTCGTATTTGGCAGTGTCACTCCAACTGAAAACTATGAGTTTTTATCTGGTGTGGTGAAAGCTGAGCTATATGAGCAGGGCCGAGATATCGAAATCAAATGTGAGTCTATTTCTTTTGAAGACCTTACAAAGGAAATGGGAGAAACGTGCCTTGAAGTCACAGCTCTTATAGATTCTTATGAGGAATATGATAAGTATTTTAAACACTATTGAGAAGCTTATGAAAAACAGTTCTCGTAATCAGCAGTTAACAAGTAAAGGCATTGGACGCGATAAAGCCGCGCCCATGCTTTAAGCGTTATGTTGCACGATGAAAATTAAACAGATTGCCATTGCCACAATTTTGCATTTTATAACTCTCGTTATTTTCGGGTTTCTGAGTTTAGGTGCAACTATGGGGCTTGGATTTAAAGATGAGTTAA